>NZ_BAAARV010000083.1:115102-131045 GCF_039532525.1 Dactylosporangium salmoneum | reverse complement strand
CGCCGTCGGGGCCGGCCTGACTCATCGTCAGTTATCGATTTCTCTCCCGGTTGCCGCGGGCGAGTAACGCCACGGGCGGCTCACGCGCTCCTTCCATCGGGGCAAGGCCTGTGGCCGCCGGGCCCGTCTCAGGGCTTTTGCTGGATCAGACGAAAGATCTGTCAAAGTAAACAATACTTTCGAATTTTCAAGTCTTTCTTTTGGTCAGACCCCCGTATACGGTGACCACGACGCGTCACTGAGAGGCCACTCGCCCCGCATCGCGGGATCCCGGCGAGCACCGAGACCGCATCTCGGCACGACGTCACCGCAAGTGCCATCACGCGAATTACCCGCTGTGCGCCTTCCCTCCGGGCGTGCCGCACCCGCAATATCCCGTTCCCCCCGGCCGGACGTCGTCTGCCAGCGAGGTCCTCGGCGGCTCGACCGTCCGGCAACACCCCGCGGAGGAGGTTCCATGTTCAGAGCTCCCGGCCGTCGTACGACCGCGTTCGCCGGTCTGCTCGCGCTCGTCGGCTCTGTCCTGGTCGGTCCCGCGACCGCCACCACACCGGCGATCGCTGCACCCCCGTCAACCGGCAACAACGGCAACCAGTACAAGGTGCTCGTCTTCACCAAGGCGATCGGCGGGAAGCAGCCGTCGACCACGGCGGGCGTCCAGGCGATTCGCGACCTGGGCCAGCAGCTGCGGTTCTCGGTCGAGGAGACCGACGACGCGCGCAAGTTCGACGCGCCGCACCTGAAGCAGTTCCGCGTCGTCGTCTTCCTCAACACCGCCGGTGAGGTGCTCGACGCGACCCAGCAGGCCGCGTTCGAGGACTACTACCGCGACGGCGGCGGCTTCGTCGGCGTCCACTCGGCGATCGAGGCGCAGCCGAGCTGGTCGTTCATGACCGACCTGCTGGGCACCCGGTCGTCCGGCTCGTCGAAGGTCACCCAGGCCACGGTCAAGGTGGCCGACCGCGTGCACCCGGCGTCGAAGAACCTTCCGGAGTACTGGAAGAGCAGCGACGCCTGGTACAACTTCACGTCCAACGTGCGCGGCTTCTCGCACGTGCTGGCGACCGTCGACGAGAACACCTACTCCGGCGGCACCATGGGCTACGACCACCCGATCACCTGGTGCAAGGACTACAAGGGCGGCCGCTCGTTCTACACGGGGCTCGGCGACACCCCGCAGAGCTTCTCCACGGTCGACCTGCGGGCGCACCTCGGCGGCGCGATCCAGTGGGCGTCGGGCACGACCGACGGCGACTGTGGCGCCACGGTGCTGGCCAACTACCAGATGGAAACCATCGCGGCCCCGCCGAACATCGGCGAGCCGATCGGCTTTGACGTGCTCCCCGACGGCCGGGTGGTCCAGACCGACCGCAGCGGCATCGTTCGGCTGCACGACATGTCCAAGAACACCAGCTACGAGCTGGCCAAGATCCCGGTGTACACGGCGAGCGAGGACGGCCTGTACGGGCCGGCCGTCGACAACGACTTCGCCAACAACCACTGGGTCTACCTGTACTACGCCCCGGCGACCCAGGAGGCCCCGTACCCGGCGACCACGCCGACCGCGAACTCGCCGACCACGGGTGCCGACCCGAGCGTCTGGGACCCCTGGAAGGGCTACTTCCAGCTGTCCCGGTTCAAGTTCGTGGACGGGGAGACCCCGCACCTCGACGTGACGACCGAGCAGAAGATCATGAAGGTTCCGGTCGACCGCGGCGCGTGCTGCCACGTCGCGGGTGACATCACCTTCGACAAGGACAACAACCTGTGGATGGTCACCGGCGACGACACGCCGGCCGGTGGCGGCAACTCGGGCGGTTTCGCGCCGTTCAACGACATGATGACCACGACCGGTCAGTACAACGCGCCGTACGTCGACGCCCGGCGCTCGGCCCAGAACACGAACGACCTGCGCGGCAAGATCCTGCGCATCCACGTTCAGGAAGACGGCTCGTACACCACCCCGGCCGGCAACCTGTTCACCGGCAAGGAAGAGGGCGGCGGCAAGACCCGGCCCGAGATCTACGCCATGGGCTTCCGCAACCCGTTCCGCATCACGGTGGACAGCGACGGCGTCGCGTACATCACCGACTACTCGCCGGACTCCTCGACGCCGCAGGTCAACCGCGGCCCGGCGGGCACCGGTCGCGTGGAGATCGTGCGCAAGCCGTCCAACTACGGCTGGCCGCTGTGCTACTCGCCGGACCTGCCGTACTACCGGTGGAACTTCAACACCTCGACGCCGCTGGACAACCCCCCGCAGCCGTACGAGTGCAACAACCCGACCCGCGGCCCTGAGAACAACTCGCGGTGGAACACGGGCCTGACCTACGCGCCGCCGGTCGCGCAGCCGGACATCTGGTACTCGTTCCAGGACAACAACGCGGCCAACCCGCTCGGCACGCCCTGCGCGGCGTACTACATGCAGAACCCGCCCGGCAAGTGCCCGCAGCTCTTCCCGGAGCTCGGCACCGGCGGCGTGGGCCCGCACGGCGCGGCCAAGTACGAGTACGACAAGAACAACCCGAACCCGACGAAGTTCCCGGAGTACTACAACAACTCCATCTTCTTCGGCGAGTTCACCCGGGACTTCCTGAAGGAGATCCGGCTGGACTCGGAGGGCAAGGTCTTCAAGATCAACGACCTGCTCAGCTGTGGCGAGGGCCCCCCGACCGCGGCCCGCCCGTTCCTGTGCGACAACCCCATGGACATGAAGTGGGGCAAGGACGGCAGCTTCTACCTGCTGACGTACGGTGACGGCTTCTTCAGGGCCAACCCCGACGCGTTGATGGTGAAGTTCAGCTACGTCAAGGGCACGCGGGCGCCGACCGCGAAGGTCGCCGCGTCGGTCACCGATGGCGTTGCGCCGCTCACCGTCAACTTCTCCAGCGAGGGGTCCAACGACCCGGACCCGGGCGACTCGATCAAGTTCGCGTGGGACTTCGACGGTAACGGCACGACCGACTCGATCGAGCCGAACCCGACCTTCACCTACACCACCAACGGGGTCTACACGGCGCGCCTTACCGTGACGGACTCCAGCGGCAAGGCGGCCTCGGCCAACACGACCATCACCGTCGGCAACACCTCGCCGACCGTCAAGGTCAACGTGCCGACCGAGGGTGGCCTGTTCGCCTTCGGTGACACGATCCCGTTCAACGTGACGGTCACCGACCCGCAGGACGGTCAGATCGACTGCTCCCGCGTCCAGGTGACGTTCGTCCTCGGGCACGACACCCACGGCCACGCGGAGTCCAGCACGACCGGCTGCTCGGGGACGCTGCCCACGTTCGCTGAGGACGAGTCGCACGGCGGCAACGTGTTCGGCGTGATCAGCGCCTCGTACACCGACAAGGGAGGCCCCGGCGGCATCCCGGCGCTGACCACCGTCACCCAGGCGACCATCCGGCAGAAGAAGCAGGAAGTCGAGTGGGCCATCGACCAGTTCGGCACGGCCACCGCGGCTACCGCGGATGTCGGCGGCGGGCTGCAGCGCAACGGCATCGGCAGCGGTGACTGGATCGCCCTCAACGGGACGATCGACCTCACCAACATCAACTCGCTGACGTTCCGGACCTCCGGCGGCAGCGGCGCGGCCGGCACCGGGGCCGTCGAGGTTCGCCTCGATGCCGTCGACGGGCCCGTCCTCACCACGGTCACGATCGCGCCCACCGCGAACGCGACCACGTACGCCAGCCAGACCTTCCCGATCACCAACCCTGGCGGGGCACACCGGATCTACCTGGTGTTCCGTCCGGTCGCGGGCGGTCCGACGAACAACTACTTCAACCTCAACTGGGTGGAGTTCGGCGGCCAGGGCGTGAAAGCGCCCTAGTACCACCCACCGGGGCGGGGCGCGTGAACCCCTGTCACTCACCGCGCCCCGCCCCGGGCCGCACACCCCCGCACAAAACAGCAAAGGAGCAACGATGTCCCTCGGCAACGTCAGCCGTCGCCGGTTCCTGGCCGGCGCGGGCCTCACCGCGGCGGCCGCCCTCAGCCCGATCGGCCCCGCGTCGGTGTTCTCCCCGTCGTTAGCCAGCGCCGCCAACGGCCGGCTCATCCCCGACGGCAAGCTCGGCACGATCACCTACACCCAGCGCGACGTGCCGACCCGCCTCGGCATCGCCGCGAGCCGGGCGCTCGGCGTCTCCCCGACGATGGGCTACCTGGGCGGCCCCAACTTCCCGAACGACCTGAGCGACCTCGGCCCGCTGGTCCCGCTGCCGGGCGGCTGGGTGGAGCTGTTCGAGTTCCTGGCCAAGTGCGGCTTCAAGCAGATCGAGTTCGCCGGCTACGGCCAGCACGCCTCCAACCCCGGCGGCAACGCCCCCAACCCGGCGCCGGGCGGGGTGACCACCGCGGAGTCGCGCGCGGCCTACCTGGCCTACGGCCGCACCCTGCGTGGCTTCCTCGACGCGTACGGCCTGCAGGCGATCGGCAACCACGGGTACGTCCCGAACACCTGGAACGGCCCGGGCAGCGCCGGCGGCAAGATGACCACCGAGGACTACAACCGGCTGCAGACCGAGCTGGAGTTCGCGGCGATCCTCGGCATGCCGTTCATGGGCACGGGCAACGACCCGACGAGCGCCAACAACCGCAACATCGAGCCGTGGACCCTCGCGGGCGAGAAGTGGCAGGCGCTGAACGAGATCGCCGTCGGGCAGTGGGGCATCCACATGTACACCCACAACCACTCGCCGGCGTACAACTTCCTGCAGGACGGCCCGATGGTGACCGTCACGCAGGACCGCATCACCGGTGCCCCGATCGCGCCGACCCAGGTCCGCGGCGAGTCCGGCAAGCGGCTCATGCAGCACTACCTCGACGTCACCAACCCCAGCCTCGTCGTCATCGAGATGGACGTCTACTGGGCGCACGTGGCGCAGCACCAGCACCGCTGGCGGTACGACTGGAACGGCAACCGCGTCGAGGACATCTTCGACCCGACCGCCCAGGTCGCCAAGCAGACCCAGCGGTACGCGCTGTTCCACGCCAAGGACGGCGACGCCACCGGCCAGCCCGACGGCGTGGGCGACGGCTACAGCTGGATCCCGTTCGGCGACGCCCGTAGTGACATCAACTACAAGGGCTTCTACCGCGGCATCGGTGCCAAGGGCTACCACAACTCGAACTACGAGCAGGACAACGCCCCCGGCGGCAACGCCGACCCGGGCCAGTCCCTGCGGTTCTCCAAGATCAGCGCGGCCGGCATGAAGAACCTGCGCGGCTGATCACCCGAAAGCGAAGGCCGCCCCGGTGCCGTCCGGGGCGGCCTTCTTCGGTTTGGTGCCGGGGTGGCCGGGTAGGGCGGCGAGCGGCCCGTGACCCCGACACACGCGGGAGTGTGATGCGCCATGCCGACCTTCACCCTGTCCGACCTGCACGCGTGGCTGGAGCAGTCGCGCCGGCGAGGTCCGGCGTTCTACGACGACGAGCGGCGGTGCTGCACCGTCCTCGGTCACCCCGAGATCGTCTCGGTGCTCGGTGACACCGCGACGTTCTCCTCCGACCTCGGCGACCTGGTACCCCGGCAGGAGGACCTGGACCTGTTCCAGCGCGGCAACTTCGTGCGGATGGACCCGCCGCGGCACGACACCCTGCGCCGCCTGGTCGGCCAGGCGTTCACCCCGAGGACGGTGGCCGGCCTGGAGCCCCGCATCGCCGAGGTGACGACCGGGCTGCTGGACCGGCAGGCCGGCGAGCGGCGCATCGACCTCATCGAGGACCTCGCCTATCCGCTGCCGGTGATCGTGATCGCCGAGATGCTCGGCATCCCCGCGGCGGACCGCCCGCTGTTTCGCACCTGGGCCGATCGCCTCTTCGAGCGCTCCGACGCCGGCCCCGACGAATCGCTGGCCGCGCTGACCGGCAGGGACGCGGTGGACGCGATCGCACCGGCGCTGCGGGACATGAACGCCTACCTGCTGACGCACATCCGCGCCCGCCGGGCCGACCCGGGCGAGGACCTGATCAGCCGGCTCGTGCTCGCCGAGGCCGACGGCGCCCGCCTGTCGGACGAGGAGATCGTCGGGTTCGTCGGGCTCCTGTTGCTCGCCGGGCACATCACCACGACGGCGACCCTGGGCAACACGGTGCTGTGCCTCGACGCGCACCGGGACGCCGCCGCCGAGGTGCGGGCCGACCGGTCGCTGCTGCCGGGGGCGATCGAGGAGGTCGTGCGGCTGTACACGCCGTTCCCGCGGCTGGCCCGGCGGGCGACCACCGACGCCACGGTGGGCGAGACCGCCGTCCCGGCCGGCGCGGTGGTCGTCACCTGGCTCGCGGCCGCCAACCGCGACGAGCGGGTCTTCGCCGACCCGACCCGGTTCGACCCGCGCCGGGCGCCCAACCCACACCTCGGCTTCGGCCACGGGCTGCACTTCTGCCTGGGCGCCCCGCTGGCCCGGCTGGAGGCGCGGATCGCCATGAACATCCTGCTGGACCGGTACGGCGACATCGCCGTCGACGCCACCGAGCCCGCCGAGTTCCGCAACCCCTGGATGATGGTCAGCCCGACCAGGCTGCCGGTGGCCCTGACGGCGCGACGGACCGCGGCCGTCTGACCGCACGGCCCGGGCGCCGAGAGTTCTTCAAGAACGGCCCGGGCCGGACGATTGGTGCGGTGTGGACCGTCCGGGAGCAGACCGTGTGGGCGATGCGTGACGCCCTGGCCGCGGCGCTCACCCGCGGCGCCGACACCGGCCGCAGCACCGCCCTGCTCCTGATCAGCGTGAGCGAAGCGGGCGAAAGGCCCGGGAGCGGCGAAAGGCCCGGGAGCGGCGAAAGGCCCGGGAGCGGCGAAAGGCCCGGGAGCGGCGAAAGGCCCGGGAGCGGCGAAAGGCCCGGGAGCGGCGAAAGGCCCGGGAGCGAACGGCGGGTCAGCAACCAGGGCAGGCGGGTCGAGGACGGGTTCGGCGCGGTCGTGCGGCGCTGCGTCCTCGGCACCGACCCGGTCGGGCGGATCGGCGACCGGTACGCCGCGGTCCTCGCCGACATCCGCAGCGTCGACCACGCCGAGGCGGTCGCCCGCCGCATCGCAGCGGCCGCACCCGCCCGGATCGGCATCGCGGTGGCCGCGCCGGGGGAGTACCAGGCCGAGGAGCTGCTCGACCGGGCCGCGACCGCGCTGCGCCAGGCCGAGGAGCAGGCCGCGGGGCGGGCCGCCTGGGTCTGCTACGAGCCGGGCATGGCGGCCGGGAGCCCGCTGGCCGAGCAGCTGCGAAGGGCCGTCGCCGAGGGCCAGCTGCGGCTGCTCTACCAGCCGATCGTGGCCCTGCCCGACGGCGCCCTGGCCGGGGCCGAGGCGCTGGTGCGCTGGGCCCACCCAGAGCGCGGACTGCTCGAGCCCGACGCGTTCGTCCCGCTGGCCGAGCGGATCGGGGTGATCGGCGAGCTGGGCCGCTGGGTGCTGCACGAGGCCTCCACCCAGGCCGCGCGCTGGCAGAAGCGGATGCCGGCCCTGCAGCTCAACGTGAACGTCTCCCCTCGGCAGCTCGACGACGAGGGCTTCGCCGGGCAGGTGCTCGGCATCCTGGAGCGCACCGGGTTCTTCCCGGGCAACCTCGTGCTCGAGGTGACCGAGGGCGCGGTCATCGGCGAGCCCGCCTCCGTGGCCCAGCTGGCCGTGCTCAGCAACGCCGGGATCCGCATCGCGCTGGACGACTTCGGCACCGGGTACTCCTCCCTGCGCTACCTCGCCCGCCTCCCGGTCGACGTGCTCAAGCTCGACCGCGGCTTCGTGGCCGAGCTCGACGGGACCTCGCGCGGTGGCGCGGTGGCCCAGGCGGTGCTGCGGCTGGGGCAGATCCTGCACCTGGACACGGTCGCCGAGGGGGTCGAGAGCGAGGCACAGGCCCGGGAGCTGACGCTGCTCGGCTGTCACAAGGCGCAGGGGTACTTCTACGCCCGCCCCCTCCCGCCGTCCGACCTGGAGCGCTGGCTTCCCGTCGATGATCTTTCGCGGTACGAGGCCGAGATCTGGGGCCCCGAGGTGTGATACTCGACGGGCCATGGGTGACCACCTCCGCCTCCGCCTGGGCGGCTCGCTGCTCGCGGCGGGCCTGGCGGCCGCTGCCGCCGCGACCGTGCTCCCGCCGCTGCCCGCTGCCCTCGCGCTGGTCCTCGCCGCGGGCCTGGCCGGCGGCCTGCTCGGCTGGCCCGGCGCGCTGTTCGCCGTGCCCCTGCTGCTGTTCGCCGATGGGCCGGTCGCCAAGGTCGCGGTCGGGCTGGCCGGCGTGCTGCCGTTCGCGGCCCTGCTGGCCTGGCGGCGCCGGGCGGCCCGCGGCGAGCGGATCCGGGCCGCGGCCGCCGCGGCCGAGCGGGCCCGGCTGGCCCGCGAGATGCACGACTCGCTGAGCAAGACCCTCGACGCCATCGCGCTCGGCGCGGCCGCGCTGCCCGACAGCCTCGACGAGCCGGACCGGGCCAGCCGCCTGGCCGCGACCCTGCGCGACGGCAGCCGGGAGGCGGCCCGCGACGCCCGCGGCCTCATCGACGACCTGCGGGCCAGCCCGGCCGACGCGCCGCTGCCCGACCTGGTCGCCGCGATCACCCAGGAGTGGTCGGCGCAGACCGGCGTCGGCGTCATCCTGCACAGCGCCGGCCTGGAGGACGCCGAGGCCGACCCGGCCTCGCCGGCCGCCCTTGAGCTCTGCTGGATCCTGCGCGAGGCCCTGCGCAACGTCGCCGCGCACGCCCGCGCCGAGACGGTGGCGGTCACGCTCGGGCGCGACGGGGACTCGCTCGCCCTGGAGGTGCGCGACGACGGCGCCGGGTTCGCGGTCCCCGACAACCTGGCCCACCTGCAGCGCGACGGGCACCACGGGATCGTCGGCATGCACGAGCGGGCCCGCAACTGCGGCGGGCAGCTGAGCATCTGGTCGCGGCCCGGCGGCGGGACCCGGGTCACCGCGACCGTGCCCGCCGCCGTGGCCGGTGGGCCCGCCCGGCCCTCCGGGTGGATCCGCCTGATCGCCGCCGGGGTGGCTGTGGTGGTACCGCTGGCAATCGTGGCTTTTCTGGCAAGGCCCGACGGGCACACGACGCCGCTGGCCGAGTCCGAGCCGCAGCTGACCCTCGATCCGCGGGCCACGCACCGGCCGACGACCCCGGGAGCCGCCCCGGCCTCGCCCGGGCGCACCGCGTCGGCGGCGACGAGCCCGGCCGGGTCGCGCTCGGCCTCCGCCCGCCCGTCCGCGTCGGGCAGCGCCCCGGCCGCGCCCGGCCCGACCGGCGGCACCACCGTGGCGGAGACGCGCACCTGCAAGGTCGTGTACGTCAAGCGCAGCGAGTGGGACCCCGGCTTCGTCGCCGACGTGACGCTGACCAACACCGGGTCGAGCAAGGTCGACGGCTGGTCGCTGCGCTTCGACTACCCCGCCGGGCAGAAGCTGCTCAGCTACTGGAACGTGGTCGCGTCGCAGGACGGGGTGCACGTGACGGTCGGCCCCGACGGCAACCACGTGGTGCTGGCCCCCGGCGCGGCGTTCACCTTCGGCCTGCAGGGCACCTGGAAGGGCAGCAACCCCAACCCGGCCGCCTTCACCCTGAACGGGGCGCCGTGCGGCTGAGCCAGTGCACGATCGCCTCGGTGCGGTTGTTGACCTGCAGCTTGAGGTAGATCTGGCTGACCCGGTTGCGGACCGTCTTCTCGGCCAGGGCCAGCCGGTCGGCGATGGCGGCGTTGGGCTCGCCGGCCGCGAGCAGCTCCATGATGTCCAGCTCGCGCTGGGTCAGCGGCTGGCGGAAGGGGCCCGGCCCGAGCTCCGCCGGCCGGCTCTGCACGTGGTCGACGACGACCGACAGCGGCACCGGGGAGAGCCGGCTGTGGCCGCGGGCGGTCGCGGCCACGGCGTCGAGAAGATCCGCCCGGGTGTACTGCCCGTCGACCAGAATGCTGCGGGCCCCCGAGCGCAGCGCGGTCAGCACGTCGCCGGGCACGATCGCGGGCGCGACGACGAGCACCGGCGGCCGCGGCGGCGGCAGCGCGGCCAGGGCCGCGAGCTCGCGCACCACCGCGTGGGTGTGCAGCACGATGAGATCGGCGCCGCCGCCCGACCCGCCGAGCACCTCGAGGAGCGGGCGCACCTCGACGGCGTCCGCCGCGGGGCGGACAAGCTCGGCCAGCGCGTGCCCGGCGCCGCTGACCACCAGCACCTTCGTCACGGGCGCCACCACACCACGGACTTGCCCACCTGGCAACGGATTCCGAAACTTCACGCATGGGTGTGCGGCACGAACGGCTGCTGGCGCTGCTGGCCGCGCGGGGCGGGGCCAGCGTGGCGGACCTGGCGGCGCAGCTGGGCGTCTCCGCGGTGAGCGTGCGGGCCGACCTGCGCGCCCTGGCCGACGCCCGGCGGCTGGTGCGCACCCCCGGCGGCGCCGCGCTGCCCTCCGACCCGGCCGAGCTGGTGCGCCCCGGCGACGTGGTGTTCCTCGACGACCTCCCCGCCGTCGCGGCCTCGCTGCGCGGCGGCATCACGGTGGCCACCGCCTCGCTCGCGGCCGCCGAGGCGCTGCGCCGCGCGCCGGGCGTCACGCTGGTCCTCTCCGGCGGCACCTACGACCAGGCCTCCGGGCTGCTGCTCGACCCACTGTCCGGGCCGGCGTTCGGCGGCCTGCGGGCGGACCTGGCGATCCTCGGCTGCCACGGCTTCGTGCCCGGCGGCGCGGTCACCGGTGCCCACCCCGGCGCGGCCGCGCTGTGGCGGCGGATGGCCGGGGCGGCGCGCTGCCGGGCACTCGTCGTCGCGCCGGAGGCGGCCGGGCGGGAGGGGCCGGTGCCGCTGTGCCCGGCCCGTGAAATCGACGTCGTGGTCCGCACCCAGGTGTCCTGGGTGCGGCCGAAGGGCTAGTTGGGGGTCCAGCGGGACACCGCGGCCCGGCGGTCGGCCGCGCCCAGCTTGGCGAAGATGTGGTTCACGTGGTTCTCCACCGTCTTGGGCGAGAGCACCAGCGTGCGGGCGATGTCCGCATTGGACAGTCCGCGGGCGATGAGGTCCATCACCTCGCGCTCCCGGGTGGACAGTCCATAGTGGTTGGTCGGGCGGGGCGCGGTGCGCACCGCGTCGACCAGCACGCGAGCGGCCGACGGGGACAGGTGCGACTCGCCCCCGGCCACCGCGCGGACCGCCTGCAGCAGCTCCGCCGGGGCGAACTGGCCGTGCACGAGGAAGCCGTGGGCGCCGGCCCGGACCGCGTCGAGCACGACCCGCTCCTCGGCGCTGCGGGTGAGCATGAGGACGCGGCTGAACGCCCCGATGGCCGCCGCCACCGACAGCCCGTCGCGCAGCGGCATCCGATGGTCGAGCAGCGTCACCGTCGGGCGGTGCCGGGCGGCCAACTCCAGCGCCTCGACCCCGTTGGCCGCCTCGGCCACCACGGTGAGATCGGCCGCGCCGTGGAACACGTCGCGCAGTACCGCCCGCACCACGCTGTTGTCGTCCGCGATGAGCACGCTGACCATGCGGACCTCCCCTCCGCCGGCCCGGGACATCGATGCCAACGATGGCCGCGATTGTTTCGCACCGATGCCCGCCTGCCTACGCTACCCGTCACCGGGAGCGCTCCCACAGCTCTCGAACCCCAGGAGGGAAGGATGCGCTTCAAAGTCTTGGCCGCAGCCGCCACTGCGGCCATGCTCGTGACCCTCGGCGTGACGGTGGCCGCCCTGCCGCCCGCCGAGGCCGCCGTCCCCGCCAAGGACTGGCTGCACACCTCGGGCAACAAGATCGTGGACGCCAACGGCAACAAGATCGTGGACGCCAACGGCAACGAGGTCTGGCTCACCGGGACCAACTGGTTCGGGTTCAACGCCACCGAGCGGGTCTTCCACGGCCTGTGGTCGGGCAACATCACCGACATCACCAAGTCGATGGCCGACCGCGGCATCAACCTGGTCCGCGTGCCGATCTCCACCCAGCTGCTGCTGGAGTGGAAGAACGGCCAGGCCACCGTGCCCAGCGGCGTGAATGCTCGCCCTGCGCGACCTGATCGCCGAGACCCACATCTCGCAGACGTTCTGGGTGCTCAACCCCAACTCCGGCGACACCGGCGGCCTGCTGCTGGATGACTGGAAGACCTGGGACGAGGCCAAGTACGCGATGCTGAAGCCGGCGCTGTGGCAGTACAACGGCAAGTTCGTCGGCCTGGACCACCAGGTCAAGCTGGGCGCCAACGGGATGAGCCTGGCCGACCGCTACGGCGGCACGGTGAACCCCACCGACTCGGCCTCGCCCTCGGTCTCGCCGTCGGCGTCGAAGTCCTCCTCGCCGAGCCCCAGCCCGTCGGCCTTCCGCCGCCGTCCGGGAAGATCCGGCTGCAGTACAAGAACAACAGCCCGGCGACCAACGACCAGGAGATCAAGCCGGGCCTGCAGGTCGTCAACGCCGGGACCTCGGCGCTGGCCCTGAGCTCCGTCACCCTGCGGTACTACTTCACGCGCGACGGCGGCTCGTACAGCATCTGGTGCGACTGGGCCCAGGTCGGCTGCGGCAACCTCACCACCCGGGTGGTGAACGTGCCCGCGGTCAGCGGTGCCGACGCGTACATCGAGGTCGGCTTCACCGGCGGCTCGCTCGCGCCCGGGGCCAACACGGGCGAGATCCAGCTGCGGGTCAGCCGGACCGACTGGCAGCCGGTCAGCGAGACCAACGACTACAGCCGGGGAGCGGCGACGGCCTACACCGACGCGATGACCGTGCCCGGCTACGTCGGCGGCTCGCTCGCCTGGGGCACGCAGCCCTAGCCGTGCCGCTCCTCGTAGGCCTGGCGCGATCCGCAGACCGAGGCGCGGCTGCACGAGCAGCGCGAGCCGTCGGCGTCCATGCGGACGATGACCGAGTCGCGGGGAACGCTGTGGCCCACCACGCGGCCGTCGCCGTCCGGGGTGCTCACCCGAGCCCCGACGGCGGGGGCCGTCGCCTGGAACTGCTGGTACAGCGGGTGCTCGTACTTCAGGCAGCACATCAGCCGCCCGCACGCCCCGGAGATGCGCAGCGGGTTGAGCGGCAGGTCCTGGTCCTTGGCCATCCGGATGGTGACCGGCTCGAAGTCGTTGAGGAACGTGGCACAGCACAGGTCGCGCCCGCACGAGCCGATGCCGCCCTGCACCCGGGCGGAGTCGCGGGCCGAGAGCTGGCGCAGCTCCACCCGGCAGTGCAGCGTGGCGCCCAGGTCCCGCACCAGCGAGCGGAAATCCACCCGATGGGGTGCGGTGAAGTAGATCGTCGTCCGTGCGCCGGACCCGCCCTCGGAGTCCAGGACGTGGTCTACTGCCACGACCTTCATCGGCAGCTCGTGGTCGCGGATGAGCCGCTTGGCCGCCACCTTGGCCTCGGCCTTGCGCTTGCGCAGCAGCTCGTCGCGGCGCATGTCGTCGTCGCCGGCCATGGCCACGAGGCGCGGGAAGCCCTCGGTCTCCTCGGTGACCCACTGGGCGGCCCAGACGCACTCGGCCACCTCGGGCCCGTCGTCGGTCGGCACCAGCACGCGGTCGCCCACCTGGGGGCGAAGGTCGCCAGGGTCGAAGTAGAACAGCCGTCCGTAGCGGTTGAAGCTCACCGCGCACAGCATGCCCATGCGGATCACAGTAACCCGGGTCACGCCGGGCGCCTATGGGCCGCCGCAGATGACGGGAAAAGTGGGTAAAAGTCCGACTCGACACTTTTGAGCGACTGCGTAGCCTTTCCGGCGCTTTCGTCGTTACTAGTGCGGATGAGCCCGTGAAGTGAGGCGTAACCCCGTCCGCGAAGGCCTCGTTGGGGGCAGCAGTGGTACGCCGTTGCACCAAGACCGGCGGCGGCCCAGCCCGTACTCCCGGTCTCGGAGGACCTCACGCCATGACGGAAGTTGCTTTCGCGCGCCCAAAAACAGCCCGGTACCTCGTCGCCCTCGCCGCCGCAGGAGTTCTCGGGGCAGTGAGCCCGGTCGCGTTGGCGGCGCCGGCGATCGCCGGCGGGACGGCGGAGAGCGCGGGCTGCCCGGAGGGGTTCGGCGCCACGGCGGCCAGCAGCACCGTCGCCCTCGGCGGCCTCGACCTGCGCCCGCTCGGCCTGCGCCAGGCGCCCACGCCTGAGCTGCGCGCCGCGACCGCGCACTCCGGGTTCGCCGGCGGGCCGGCCCGGGCGGCGGCCGACGCGCGGTACATCCAGAGCAGCGGCGTGCTGCCGCCGGGCCTGATCGGGCCGAGCGCCTACCAGCAGGCCCCGCCGCCCCACGAGCAGCCCTCCACCGTGCCGGTGGAGGGCGTGAACCTCGGCGCGCTGAGCACCGGCACCGGCGGCCTGAAGGCCCACGCCACCTGGCAGGACGCGGCCAAGTGCAGCGCCGCCGCGGGACCCCGGGCCGACGCCGATGCCAAGCTCGCCGGGCTGGCCCTGCTGCCCGGCCGCGGCGGCCGCGCCCTGCTGCGCTTCGGCGCCATCGAGAGCGGCACCAGCACCAAGGTCGGCCAGCTCGACGGCAAGGCGTCGGCCACCGCCACCGCCGAGGGCGGCGTCGCCGACTTCACGCTGCTGCCCGGCTCGCCCGCGGCGATGGGCGTGCGGGTGCTCAGCGCCCCGACCCTCACCGTGGCCGCCGGCCCGACCAAGAAGAACGTCGACTACAAGGCGCCCGTGCTCGAGGTGCGCGTCCCGGGCCGCGACGCGGTGCGCCTGGACTCGGCCGGCTCGCACGCCGACATCGTCGTCCCGGTCGACGGCGCCGCCCGGGGCGTGGCCGAGGACCTGGCCCGCGCCGAGGCCCTGCCGATCGCCGGCATCTCGCTGCAGGACCTGCTCGGCGGCGTGACGAGCGCCCTGTCCGGCACCCTCGCCGGGGTGACGGCGGTCCCGGAGTCGCTGCTCGACTCGCTGCTGCCCGGGCTGCCGAAGCTCGGCGGCGGCCAGTCCACGGTGCACGCCACCGAGGGCTCGAACGGCGGCGCCGACGCCCGCCCGGCCCGGGTCGTCATCCTGCGCGTCGAGCTGGGCACGGTGGAGAAGCAGACCAGCGCCACCGGCCTGTACGCCAAGGCCACCTCGATCCGCATCAAGCTGATCGTCCGCACCACCTGGAAGTCCGGCGGCTACGGCGGCGACCAGCGCGACAACACCACGATCCTGGACCTGGGCCTGTGCTCCCTCGAGGCCGCGGCGGCGGCCCCGCACGGCGGCGGCTACGGCGGCGGCGACTCGGGCGGCGGTTACGGCGGCGTGAGCGACAACGGCGGCAACGGCGGCACGCTGCCGGTGACGGGCTCCCGGGCCGTCGTCGTCGTCGGCGCCGGCCTGCTGCTGGTGGTCCTCGGCCGGATGTTCGTCGTGCTGTCCCGCCGCCGCGCGGCCTAGTAGACCCCTTCGCCGCCCGTGCGGCCCCCTCGCGGGGCCGCCCGGGCGGTGTTTTTTGCGCGCACAAAAAAGGCCGCACGAGGCGGCGGGGGCGGGGCGGAGGCGCTCACTCGCGATTTGGCCGGCGGCGGAGCGAGGCGGCGTACTCCAGCGCCGTCGAGGCCATCTTCTGTGCCCCGACGATGGCCTGCTGCCAGTTCCCGCCCATGCCCGACGTGAACTCCACCTGCACCTCGCCGTCGTCGATGAGCAGGATCAGGTCGCCCTCGTCCTCGGTGATCTTCGCGTTCAGGTAGCGAAGGTCGATGCCAGCGATGGGGCTCAGGGGCTCTTCCTCGACGGCCATGGGGGGCGGGTCCTCTCCGGGAGGGTGGGGTGCGGCGTTCGCGCGGCTCGCAGCAGTGGAACGAGCGCCGCACCCCGGTCATGGGGGAGCACCGGACCCGGACCGCCCAGCCCGGGCCCGGTGCCTGAAGCAGATTCTAGCCTACAGGCCACAAGGCTAGAATATCCGGGTCAAAGAAGTCTTCGTATGGTCGGCGCCATGATCTCCCGGAGTTCCGGCTTGTCGCTTTATCGGCAGGTCGCGGACGCGATTCGGCAACAGA
>NZ_BAAARV010000083.1:0-115038 GCF_039532525.1 Dactylosporangium salmoneum | reverse complement strand
CGTCGGTCGCGACACCATCCGAGACGCCATGGCGCACCTGCGCAGTGAGGGTCTCGTCGAGAGCAAGCGTGGCTACCGCAGCCGCGTGCGCGCCCTTCTGGAGCGGGAGCGCATCTGGCTGCGCGCGGGCGAGGTGGTGACCGCCCGCATGCCCACGCCGGCCGAGCGCAAGGAGCACAGCATGCAGGAAGGCGTGCCCGTGCTCGTCGTCGGTGACAAGGCGTACCCGGCTGATCGCTACGAGTTCGGCCCGGCCGAGGAGTAGTCGAGCAATACGGCGAACCGACAGCCGTAATGCTCATCACCCTTTAATAGGTTGTTGGCGGCCGCCCGCGGAACCGATGCTTGTGGCAAGCAAGTATCGACCGACGGGGGAGCCACGAGCGTGGGCAGCGACGAACTGGACGACGAGCATGCCGCCATCGGGCGGCAGGTCGGCCGCTTCATCCGGCTGTCCGAGCGTCTCTTCGCGACGCTGAAGTGGAACGAGGCCGGTCGCGGCCTCGAGCGCCCCGCCTACGTACTGCTGAGCCGGGTCGCGGTCGACGGACCGTTCCGGCTGTCGGCGCTCGCCACCGACGTCAGCCTCGATCTCTCCACGGTCAGCCGGCAGGTGGCCGCGCTGGAGGGTGCCGGGCTGGTGCGCCGCTTCCAGGACCCGTCCGACAAGCGGGCCAGCCTGGTCGAGGTCACCGACGTCGGACGCGAGGTCTTCGCCGAGAACCGGGACCGGTGGCTGGCCATCTGGCGCGAACTGCTCGCCGAATGGGAACCGGAGCAGCGGCGGGAGTTCGCCGCGCTCTTCACCCGGCTCAACGAGTCGATCTCCGAACGACTCCCGCAGACTGGCACAACCTTTGAAAGGGACGCTCGATGACACAGGCTCGGCCTGCACTCGCCCATAAACAGATTTTGCTGCTGATGGGCGGCCTGATGACCGGCATGCTGCTGGCCGCGCTCGACCAGACGATCGTGGGCACCGCGCTGCCGACGATCGTCGGCGACCTCGGCGGCATGGACCACTACTCGTGGGTGGTCACCGCGTATCTGCTCGCCTCGACCGCGTCGACGCCGCTGTACGGCAAGATCAGCGATCTGCTCGGCCGCCGCCCGGTGCTGCTGTTCGCGATCGCGACGTTCCTCGCCGGCTCGCTGCTGGCCGGCCTCTCCCAGAACATGACCGAGCTGATCGCCACCCGCGCGCTGCAGGGCATCGGCGCCGGCGGCCTCATGACGCTCGCCTTCACCATCGTGTCGGACGTCGTCGCGCCGCGGGAGCGGGCGCGGTACCAGGGCCTCTTCGGCGCCGTCTTCGGCATCTCCTCGGTCGCCGGCCCGCTGGTCGGCGGCTACTTCGCCGAGAACGACTGGCGCTGGATCTTCTACATCAACGTGCCGCTGGCCATCTTCGCGATGTTCGTCTGTGCCCGCGTGCTGCGCCTCGTGCCGCATACCCGCCGCGAGCACCGCATCGACTACCTGGGCGCCACGCTGATGGTGGCCGGCTGCAGCGCGCTGCTGCTGGCGCTGTCGTGGGGCGGCAACGAGTACGCCTGGGGCTCCGCCGCCATCCTCGGCCTCTTCGCCGCCTTCGCGGTGCTGACCGTGGCCTTCGTGATCGTCGAGGGTCGCGCCGAGGAGCCGATCCTGCCGCTGCGGCTGTTCAAGCGGGCCACCTTCTCGCTGTCCAACGTGGCCACGTTCATCCTCGGCTTCGCGATGTTCGGCTCGATCATCTACGTGCCGCTGTACCTGCAGATTGTGAAGGGCGCCACCCCGACCCGCTCCGGCCTGCTGATGCTGCCGATGATGGGCGGCGTCATCATCACCTCGATCGTGGCCGGCCGGGTCATCTCCAAGCTGGGCCGGTACAAGTGGTTCCCGGTCGCGGGCACCGTGGTCATGGGCACCGGCCTGCTGCTCTTCACCAGCCTGAAGGTGCAGACGCCGCTGTGGCAGGCGTTCATCTACATGACGGTCATCGGCGTGGGCCTCGGCCTGGCCATGCAGCCGCTGATCCTGGCCGTGCAGAACTCCCTCGAGCTGCGCGACATGGGCGCCGGCACCTCGGCCGCGACCTTCTTCCGCTCGCTCGGCGGCTCGGTCGGCGTGGCCGCCCTGGGCGCGGTCATGAACAACCAGCTGGCCAGCCAGATGCACGGCGCCGGCGGCAACGTGTCGATCAACGCGCCGTCGCAGGTCCGGGCGCTGCCCCCGGCCCAGCTGCAGATGGTCGAGCACATCTTCGTCAACGCGCTGCACCCGGTGTTCCTGTCGGCCGCGGTCGTCGCGCTGGTCGGCACGCTGATCACGCTCGCGCTGCCGAACAAGGCCCTGCAGGGCGCCACGCCCGAGCAGGCCGCCCCGGCCGACTCGGAAGAGGCGGCCGCCGAGATGGAGGCGAAGGTCGCCGCCTTCTAGAAAGCGCAGGAAGGGCCCGGCATCGCGACAGATGCCGGGCCTCATTGCTGTTTTGGCATTGGAGTGCGTGGCTGGGCTTTGTGTGAGCGAAGCGAGCATGGGGGGGTCCGGGGTGGGAACCCCCTGGCGCGCCCGAGCGAAGCGAGCGCTAGTTGCGTTCGTCTGTTACTCCCGTGGCCTCGCCCTCCGCGTTAGGTCGCGGTCCCAAAACCACCCGGGGCCGGATGTATGGGCGCAAAGCAGGTTACCGGCGGGTAATCGCAGGGTTCCAATGTGGCGCACAGCACATTAGCGTGCACTCCATGCGCAGCACGATGATGAAGACTCCCCTCCTGATCTCCCGCATTCTGCAGCACGGCAGCACCGTCCACGGCGACTCCGAGGTCGCCACCTGGACCGGCGAGGGTGCCCGCCACACCACCTACGCCGAGGTCGGCCGCGAGGCCGCGCGCCTCGCCCACGCCCTGCGCGAGCTCGGCGTCACCGGCGACGAGCGGGTCGGCACGCTGATGTGGAACAACGCCGAGCACCTGGTGGCGTACCTCGCCGTGCCGAGCATGGGCGCCGTGCTGCACACCCTCAACCTGCGCCTGTTCCCCGAGCAGCTGATCTACATCGCCAACCACGCGGAGGACCGGGTCGTCATCGTCGACTCGACGCTCATCCCGCTGCTGGCCGGCGTGCTGCCGCACCTGAGCACCGTCCGGCACATCGTGGTCTGCGGCGCCGGGGACACCTCGAAGCTGCAGAAGGACGGCGTCGAGGTGCACCGGTGGGACGAGCTGCTGCAGGGCCGGCCGGAGACGTACGAGTGGCCGGACATCGACGAGGACGACGCCGCCGCGCTGTGCTACACCAGCGGTACCACCGGAAACCCCAAGGGCGTCGCCTACTCCCACCGCTCGATCTACCTCCACTCGATGGAGGTGTGCATGGCGGAGAGCTTCGGCCTCGGCCCGCTGGTCCGCGACCTGTGCATCGTGCCGATGTTCCACGCGATGGCCTGGGGCCTGCCCTACGCCGCGCTCATGAGCGGCGCCTCGCTGATCATGCCGGACCGGTTCCTGCAGGCCGAGCCGCTGGCCAAGATGATCGAGGTGGAGAAGCCGACCTTCGCCGGCGCGGTGCCCACGATCTTCACCGACCTGCTGGCGTACCTCGACGCCCACCCCACGGACACGTCCTCCCTGCGCGAGGTCGTCATCGGCGGCTCGGCCTGCCCGCCCGCCCTCATGCACGCCTACGCCGACCGCTACGGCATCCAGGTCATCCACGCCTGGGGCATGACCGAGATGTCCCCGCTCGGCTCGGTCGCCCGGGCCCCCCTCGGCGTCGAGGGCCCCGAGGCCTGGGCCTACCGGTACACCCAGGGCCGCATCCCGGCCAGCGTCGAGGGCCGCATCGTCGGGCCGATGGGCGAGGTCATGCCCAACGACGGCAAGGCGGTCGGCGAGCTGCAGGTCCGCGGCCCGTGGATCACCGCGCAGTACATCGGCGAGGACGGCCCCGACCCGGACAAGTTCGACAACGGCTGGCTGCGCACCGGCGACGTCGGCACGCTGACCCCGAACGGCTACCTGACCCTCACCGACCGGGCCAAGGACGTCATCAAGTCCGGCGGCGAGTGGATCAGCTCGGTCGACCTGGAGAACGCGCTCATGGCCCACCCGGCGGTGCTCGAGGCCTGCGTGGTCGGCGTCCCCGACGACAAGTGGGGCGAGCGCCCGCTGGCCACCGTGGTGCTCAAGGACGGCGCCAGCACCGACGCCGACGAGCTGCGCGAGTTCCTGGCCGGCAAGGTGGCCCGCTGGCAGCTGCCGGAGCGCTGGTCGTTCATCGAGGCGGTGCCCAAGACGAGCGTCGGCAAGTTCGACAAGAAGCGGGTCCGGGCCGACTATGCGGGCGGCACCCTGGAGGTGGTACAGATCAACGGGTGACGCGCTCGGCAAAGGTCGCCATCTTCATCACGGCCGCTGTGGTGGTCTGCGTGTTCGCGGCGTGCGGCGTGGCCCTGGCACTCAAGGACTGGGTGCCGGGCCTCGCCGGCTGCGCGGACCCGACCAAGCCGACGAAGACCGCCGTCTTCACCGAGCCGGCCCGCATCGAGCAGATGTACCCCGAGCTGAAGCCGGTCCGGGCCGTGCACTGGCAGGAGCACGAGGCCGTCGCGCGCAGCTGCCCGCAGGTCGGCACCATGCGGTACGAGATGGACGGCCTCGTCCAGATCACCCCGGAGCGCGCCGCGGACCTCGCCGCGCAGGCCCCCTCGGCCCCGCCCCAGAGCCCCGAGATCCCCGGCGACCTGCGCCCGTTCGCCCCGCAGGACCCGCACTGGCAACCGATCGGCGAGGGCCTGCTGCTGAATCGCGAATCGGCGACGGTCTACTTCGTGCACCTCTCGGCATAGCGCCCGACCGATACGGTGGAGGTCTCCGTCCGCCCTCGGAGGTCTTGGGCCTTGTCCGGTATCGAGCTTGCGACCGTCGCCATCGGCTCTGCTGTCGTCAAGTGCGCCGCCAAGCTGTGGCTCGGCGACCGTGCTCTTGCGGCCGATATTGCCGCGAGTGCGGTGGATGCCCTGGCCGCGCGGGCCTCGGGGTTCCTGCAGCGCAAGAAGCTCAACCGGACATTCGACGAGCTCGCCGACTCGGTCGCCGGGCGCATCCAGGTCTATGTCGAACGGGAATTTTACAGGCTGCCTGAGGGGGAACGGCTGGCCGTTCTCGATGCAGTGCGGTCCACCCTGGAGAGCGCACCGCTCGACAATGAGGACCTGTTTGCCAAGGACCTCAACGCCGCATACGTCGATCGACACGTGCGTGCCTACAACCCTAAAGCCGAGCGCAACGCTGCGCTGTCGGCCGAAGGTGCAGGGCTGTACGACCGGGTGCTGCGAGATTGCTGCGAATACATCGTGCAGGTCATGATCGCGCTGCCTTCCTTTGGTCCCAACGCACTTGTCGAGGTGTTGAGGCGAGAGCGTCAGATCGCCGCGACCCTCGAGGAGGTGCTCGGCCGACTGCCGCAGCGCGGCGGGCGGCGGGCGGAAGACTTCGAGACCGACTACCGCCGGCAAGTCGTCAACGTCCTTGACGAGGTGGAGCTGTTCGGTGCCGATGTTGCCACCCGGCGGTATCCGCTCAGCGTCGCTTACATCAGCCTCTGCATGGCCGTGGCGGCTCCGGACGCCGAAGCTGGGCCGCCGGTATCGATCGAGCATGCCCTGGCGACGCAATCGCGGATCTTCCTGCGCGGCGAGGCGGGCGGCGGCAAGACGACGTTGCTGCAGTGGGTCGCGGTCCGCACGGCGCTACGGGAGACGCTCGCCGACTCGTCCGAACTCATACCGATCTTCATCCCGCTGCGCCGCTACGTGGGCCGAGACCTGCCGCCGCCGGAGCAGTTCTTGGGCCATGTCGGTCGGCACATCGCAGACGAGATGCCAGGCCATTGGGTACACGATCTGCTGCGGCACGGCTCGGCCGTCGTGCTTGTCGACGGTGTGGACGAGCTGCCTGACGAACAGCGCGGCGAGGCTCGGCGCTGGCTCGGCGACTTGGTGGCTGCGTTCCCGGACGCCCGTTTCGTCATCACCTCGCGGCCCGGTGCAGCCCCGCCGGACTGGCTGGATCGGCAGGGGTTCGTGCCGTACGACCTACGGCCGATGTCACCCGCGGACGTCGATGCCTTCGTGCGGTACTGGCATGAGGCGGTTGGTGCCGGCGTCCCGGACCTGGACGAGCGAGGGCGCTTGGAGGATTTTGCGGACCGCCTCCGCCGGGCGATCCCGGTTCGCCGCCACCTGCGCCTGCTGGCCGAGTCGCCACTGCTGTGCGCGTTGATCTGCGCACTGCATCGAGACCGCAATGGCCAGTTACCAGAGAACCGCATCGAGCTCTACAACGTCGCACTGGAGATGCTGCTGCAGCGACGCGACCGAGAGCGCAGTGTGGTGTCCGCTCTGGACATGTCCCGTGTGGAGAAGACCCTCCTGCTGCAGGACATTGCGTACTGGCTGATTCGCAACGGCCGGTCGGACGCGGAGCGAGGCGAGGTGATCGAGGCCTTGCAGCGCAAACGGCCAACCATGGTGCAGATCCGCAGCACCGCGGAGGAGATCTATGCACACCTGCTTGAGCGCAGCGGCCTTATCCGCGAGCCGGTCGTCGGCCGGGTCGACTTCATCCACCTGACGTTTCAGGAGCATCTGGCCGCGCTTGGCGTGCTCTCCAGCGGCGACATCGGCCTGTTGCTGGCCAGCGCCCATCTCGATCAGTGGCGCGAGGTTGTGATCATGGCGGTCGGCAACGCCAGCTCGCACGACCGGGAAGCGATCATGCGAGGGCTGCTGAGCCGGATAGAGAAGGACCCGGACTCTCGCGAGCAGCTGATCTTGCTGGCGTTCCTGTGCTTGGAGACTGCGCCGGAGCTCGCCGTCGAGTTGCGTATCGCGGTCGAAAGGCATGCTGCTGAGGTTCTTCCGCCGAAGACGGTCCGCGCGGGCCAGGCGCTCGCGGCCGTCGGCCCATCGGTCCTCGAGTCGCTACGCCGGGTCCAGCCGACACTGGCGGGCGAGGTTGTGGCCACTATCCGCGCGGCGGCCGAGATCGGTGGGCCAGATGCGCTCGACATGATCGAGCAGTGGAGCGACGATCGCCGTGCGGACGTGGTGGACGAACTGCTGCGGGCCTGGCCCCGATTCGACCGTGCGTCGTATGCGAGACGGGTGCTTCGACGTTCGCCGCTGAAGGAGGGGCACGTCGTGCTCGACGACGCTGAGGCGCTGCCGTACGTACACCTGCTGGAGAATCTTCGCTCGCTCGATGTTGTGACGCCGGACGGGCTGGCAGATCTGGAGTTCGTCGCCGGCTGCGCCGAACTGCGTCGGCTCAAGGCGGTTGCACCAGCGTCAGGGCAACTGCATGCGCTGTCCGGACTGCAGCGACTCGAGTGGTTGAGCCTCTCGTCCTCGCCGGTCGGGTTCCTGAGCGGCGAGGACATTTCCCTGCCGAGCGTGACCACGCTGGGTCTTGCGGGCTTCGGCGGGCCGGTCGACGCCGAGGCGGTCGCGCGGTTTGCGCCGAATGTGCAACATCTCGTCCTCGAGAATGTCTCGTTCACCCACCAGCGGGTCTTCGAAGCGCTCCCGCTTGGCCTGCGGACGCTCTCGCTGCGGCACTCCGACGTGCAGTTCGGCCCGGAACTCGCGAGATACACAGAGCTCGAGTTTCTGGACCTCGGTGGAGTAGGGCACATCGACGGGGAGGTAATCCGGCTGCTGGGCGGCCTCCCGAACCTCTACGAGGTCAACCTGCTCGGCTGTTCCGGTCACTTCAACGTGGAGCCGCT
The DNA here is from genome assembly GCF_039532525.1 of Dactylosporangium salmoneum. Classification (NCBI taxonomy): domain Bacteria; kingdom Bacillati; phylum Actinomycetota; class Actinomycetes; order Micromonosporales; family Micromonosporaceae; genus Dactylosporangium; species Dactylosporangium salmoneum. Next base: position 107,268 of record NZ_BAAARV010000083.1, on the reverse strand, counting down.
ACGCCATCGGGGCATTGCAGTGACCACCCTGCGGGGGCATGGCCGACTGCGCCTCTGGCGCCGGCTCCCCTACAACGGGCGACCCGTCGAGTTCTTGTAGCTGGCTTCACGCGGACTTCTTCGCCGCGGTCTTCTTCGCCGGCGTCGCCTTCTTCGCCGCGGCCGCCGTCGTCTTCTTCGCCGCAGCCTTCTTCGCCGGGGCCTTCTTGATGGGGGTCGGCTCCTCGGCGGGCTCCTCGTCCACGGCCGCCGCCTGGGCGCGCTTCGCCGGGGCCTTCTTGATCGGCGTCGGCTCCTCGGCGGGCTCCTCGCCCCGGGCCGCCCGCGCCCGCTCGACCGAGGCGCGCAGCGCGGCCATCAGGTCGACCGCCGCGGCCGGGGCCTCCTCGGCCTCCTCGGGCTGAACCACCTCGCGGCCGGCCACCTTCGCGTCGATGACCTCCTGCAGGGCCTCGCGGTAGTTGTCGGTGTAGGTGGACGGGTCGAAGTCGGCGGCCATCGACTCGATCAGCGAGCCGGCCATGGCCAGCTCGGCCGGGCGGGCGGTGACGTCCTCGTCCAGGATGTCGAACTTGGCCGCGCGGATCTCGTCGGGCCACAGCATGGTGTTGAGCACCAGCACGCTGTCCCGGACGCGCAGGGTCGCCAGCTGCTCGCGCTGGCGCAGGGCGACCTTCACGATGGCGACCCGGTCGGTGTTGGTCAGCGCGTCGCGCAGCAGGGCGTAGGGCTTGGCCGCGGTCTGCTCGGGCTCCAGGTAGTACGCCTTGTTGTACAGGATCGGGTCGACCTGCTCGGTCGGCACGAACTCCAGCACCTCGATCGCCCGGCTGGTGGTCAGCGGCAGGTCGGAGAAGTCGTCGTCGGTCAGGATCACCATCTCGCCGCCGCCGAGGTCGTAGCCCTTGGCGATGTCGTCGTAGGCGACCTCCTCGCCGTCGACGGAGCAGACCCGCTTGTACTTGATCCGTCCGCCGTCCTCCCGGTGCACCTGGTGGAAGCGGATGTCCTTCTCCTCGGTCGCCGAGTACAGCCGCACGGCGATGGAGACCAGGCCGAAGGAGACCGCGCCCTTCCAGATCGCGCGCATGAAGATCCTTTCCGCAGCGTGTGGACCTTACTCATCAGAATCGCATCGTTTCGAGCCGGGCGCGAGGAACTCGCAGGCGAACTATGGTGTGGGCATGGCAGGGCCGCCGGCACCGATGCTCGCCTCGCCCGGACCGCTGCCCACCGGGCCGGGCTGGGCCTACGAGTTCAAGTGGGACGGCATCCGGGCGATCGCCGTGGTCAGCGGCGGGGCGACCCGGCTCTTCGCGCGCAGCGGGGCCGAGGTGACGGCCGCCTATCCGGAGCTCGCCGGGGTCGGGCGGGAGCTGGCCGACTCGGTGCTCGACGGCGAGGTGGTGGCCATGGACGAGGCCGGGCAGCCGTCGTTCCAGGTCCTCGCCGAGCGCATGCACGTGCGGGAGCCGCACCGGGCGGCCCGGCTGGCCGCCGCGGTGCCGGTCACCTACCTGGTCTTCGACGTGCTGAGGGCCGAGGGCGAGGAGGTGGTGTCGCTGCCGTACCGCATCCGCCGCCAACGCCTCGAAGGACTCGCCCTGGGCGCCCGCGCGGTCGTGCCCCCGTCCTTCGAGGACGGCGCGGCGACCGTGGCGGCCAGCCTGGAGAACCGGCTCGAGGGCGTGGTGGCGAAGCGGGCCGACTCGCTGTACCACCCGGGCATTCGCACCCCCGACTGGGTCAAGGTGAAGCTCGAGGAGAGCGCCGAGTTCGTGGTCGGCGGCTGGCGGCCGGGCAAGCGCGCGCTGGGCGCCCTGCTGGTCGGCGTGCCGGCCGCGGACGCTCCGGGCGGCCTGACCTACCGGGGACGGGTCGGCGGCGGCATCTCCGGCGAGTCCGAGAAGTCGCTGCTGGCCGCGCTCGGCCCCCTGTCGACGAGCCAGAATCCCTTCGGCGCATCGGTACCGCGGGAGGACACCCGCGGCGCCGTCTGGGTGCACCCGCACCTGGTCGTCGAGGTCAAGTTCAGCCACCGCACGCGCGACGGCCGGCTGCGCTTCCCGCGCTTCCTGCGCATCCGGCCGGACCTCACCCCGACCGAGGTGAGCGATGCCTGACCGGCTGCGGGTCGAGGTCGACGGGCGGCAGCTGGAGATCTCCAACCTCGACAAGGTGCTGTACCCGCGGGCCGGCTTCACCAAGGGCGAGGTCCTCGACTACTACACGAGGATCGCCCCGACGCTGCTGCCGTACCTCGCCGGCCGCCCGCTCACCCGCACGCGGTACCCCAACGGCGTCGACGGCGCCAGCTTCTTCGAGAAGAACGCGCCGGCCGGCACGCCGGAGTGGGTGCGCACGGTACGGCTGCCGGTGCCCGGCTCGTCCAAGGGCCGCGAGAAGATCGACTTCATCGTGGTCGAGGAGCTGGCCGCGGTGGTCTGGCTGGCCAACCTCGCCGCGCTGGAGCTGCACACCCCGCAGTGGCGGGTCGACGCCGAGGGCCGCCCGCTCGACCCCGACCAGCTCGTCGTCGACCTCGACCCGGGCCCACCCGCCGGCCTGCCCGAGTGCTACGAGGTGGCCCTGCTGATGCGCGAGCGGCTGGCCGCCGACGGGCTGGGCTGCGGCCCCAAGACCTCCGGCAAGAAGGGCATGCAGCTGGTCGTGCCGCTGCCCGGCGACGAGCCGGCCGACGAGGTCAGCGCCTACGCCAAGGCGGTCGCCGAGGAGCTGGCCGCCCGCCACCCGCGGCTGGTCGTGGCCAAGATGGCCAAGCAGCTGCGCCCCGGCAAGGTGTTCATCGACTGGAGCCAGAACAACGCGTTCAAGACCACGGTCGCGCCCTACTCGCTGCGGGCGGGGGAGACCCCGACCGTCAGCGCCCCGCTGACCTGGGACGAGGTCGAGGCCGGCGAGCTCACCGCCGCCGACCTGACCCCGTCCGCGGTCCTGGACCGCGTGGCCGACCTGGGCGACCTGCTACGGGGCGCCCGGTAGCCACTCGCTCCCGCACCTACCGCAGGGCGGCCAGGAGCCGTTCCACGTGCTCCTCGGTGGTGCCGATGCCCAGGCTGGCCCGCACCGCGTGCTCCGGGGCCCGGTCCGCGCCCTTGCGCTCGGCCGCCTCGGCGAGCAGCCGGCGGGTGAGCGGGTGCGCGCAGAACAGCCCCGTCCGCACCCCGATCCCGTGCTCCCGGCCCAGGGCCACGGCCACGTCCCCGGCGTCGCGGTCGAGCAGCGCGAACGAGACGATCCCGACCCGCTCGGCATCGGCGGGGAAGAGCCGCAGCTCCTCGACGTGCGGCAGCTCGGCCAGCCCGGCCCGCAGCCGCGCGACCAGGGCGCGCTCGTGGCCGTTGAGCCCGTCGGCCCGCAGGGTGCGCAGCGCGGTGGCGATCGCGACCGCGCCGAGCAGGTTCGGGGTGCCGGCCTCGTGCCGGGCCGCCCCGCTCGCCCAGCGCACCGCGTGGTCGTCGCCGACGTGCGCGCTGGCCCCGCCGCCGGCCAGGTAGGGCTCGGCGGCGTCGAGCCAGTCCGCCCGGCCGGCCAGCACGCCCGCGCCGAACGGGGCGTAGAGCTTGTGACCCGAGAAGGCCACGTAGTCCGCGCCGAGGCCGGCCAGCGCGGCCGGGTCGTGCGGGGCCAGCTGGGCCGCGTCGACCGCGATCCGGGCGCCGAAGCGGTGCGCCACCTCGGCCAGCCGGGCCACCGGCCACACCTCGCCGGTCACGTTGCTCGCCGCGGTCACGCTGACGAGCACCTGCGGGGCCCGGACGCGGGCCAGCGCGTACCCCAGCGCCTCGACCGCCTCGTCCGGCGAGCGCGGCACCGCCAGCCGGACGGTGTCGCGCCAGGGCAGCAGGTTGGCGTGGTGCTCGGCGTCGAACGTGAGCACCCGGGTGCCGTCCGGCAGGGCCCGGGCCAGCAGGTTGAACGCGTCCGTGGTGTTGCGGGTGAAGATCACGGTGTCGCCGGCGCCGCGGCCCAGGGCGTCGGCGACGGTCTCGCGGGCCTGCTCGTACTCGCGGGTGCAGCGCTGCGACAGCGCGCCCGCGCCGCGGTGCACGGAGCCGTAGTAGGGCAGCAGCTCGGCCACGGCGTCGGCGACGGCCCGCAGGCAGGGCGCGGTGGCGGCGATGTCGAGGTTGGCGAAGTCGACGGAGCGTCCGTCGGGCAGCTTGATCTCGCCGGGGGACAGCACAATGGACACGGGTGACCCTTTCGCTCGCGCTTGCCCGGACACACCGCGTGCCGGGCCAGGTCATCACCCGGGGCACCCCGCCGCGAACGCGAGGGTTGCCGGCCAGCAAGCCGGGGCTTGTGCGCTGGCACTCATGACCTGTCCAGACGGTACCGCGGATACAGTGGCCCCATGAGCGAACTCCCGCCGAGTGGGACGCCGAATTCGCCCACATCCGGCCCGCCGGACTCCCCCTCGTCGGGGGCTCCGGCCTCGGGGCCGGGTGCCTGGGCAGCGCCCAGCGGCGGTTCCAGCGAGCCGGTCTCCGGTCCGGCGCATCCGGGTGGCGGGCCGGCCGAGCCGGTCTCGGGCCCTGCTTGGGCGTCTCCGGGTGGGGGTCCGGCCGGGCCGGTCTCGGGCCCCGCATGGGCATCGCCGGGCGGGGGTCCGGCCGGGCCGGTCTCCGGTCCCGCTTGGGCGTCCCCGGGTGGCGGTCACGCGCATCCGGGCGGCGGGCCGATCCCGGGCCCGGCGCCCAACCCGTGGGCCCGGCCCACCGCTGGCCCGCCGATCGTGCCGCAGGTCCAGCTCGGCCACGCCTCCGCCCCGCCTGGCGCGCCCTCTGGCTGGCCGCCGGTGCTGCCGGGCGTCGCGGTGCCGAACGTCATCGAGGCGGCCGAGCCCAGCACCGGCCAGCAGGAGTACCCGACGGCCGCGCTCGCGCTGGCCGCCGCCCCGCCGGCCAAGCGGTCCGACAGGCGGCGGCTGTGGACGCTCATCGGGGTCATGAGCTTCATCGCCCTCTGCGGCGTGGCCGTGCTGACCTTCTTCGGCTTCAACGGCGGCTTGACGGGCCTGGTCGTGGGCGTGGTCTCCGCCGTCGTGCCGGTGCCCCTGCTGGTCAGCTGCTTCCTGTGGCTCGACCGGTACGAGCCGGAGCCGGTGAAGTACCTCATCTTCGTCTTCGGCTGGGGCGCCTGCGTGGCCACGGCGGTCGCCCTGGCGGTGAACACCACGAGCGCCTACTTCGCCGACAAGGCCGGGCTCAGCGAGTCGCTCGTCGCGGTGCTGGTTGCGCCGCTGATCGAGGAGAGCATGAAGGCCCTCGGCCCGGTGCTGCTGATCTGGCGCCGCCCGCGGGCGTTCAGCGGCATCATCGACGGCATTGTCTACTGCGGAATGTCGGCGGCGGGCTTCGCGATGATGGAGAACATCCTTTACCTCGGCTTCAAGGGGTACGGCGAGACGGCCCAGAAGGCCGGCGCGGCCTCGGGCGCGGCCGCGCTGGTGGGCATCTTCATCGTGCGCATCCTGCTCAGCGGCTTCGCGCACCCGCTCTTCACGTCGATGACCGGCATCGGCCTGGGCGTCGCCTCGCGCACCTCGAACCGGGCGGTGCGCTTCCTCGCCCCGGTCGCCGGCCTGCTCCTCGCGATGTGCCTGCACGGCTCGTGGAACCTCATGTCGGTCATCGGCTCGACGACGACCATCGTGCTGCTGTACGGCTACTTCGCGGTCATGATGCCGATCTTCCTGGCCATGGTCGGCTTCGCGCTGTGGCTGCGCGCCAACGAGGGCCGGCTCACCGAGCGCATCCTGGGCGAGTACGCGCGGGCCGGATGGTTCTCGCCGCCGGAGGTGGCCGCGCTGGGCACGCTCGGGCGGCGGATCTCGGCCCGGCGCTGGGCCAAACGGGTGGCCGGCGACGCCGGGGCCAAGGCGATGCGGGCCTTCCAGTTCGACGCGACCCGGCTCGCGCTGCTGCGCGACGGGCTCTACCGCGGCCTGGACGACGAGCCCAAACGCCGGATGGAGACGCTCGCCGAGGAGCGGCAGCTACTCACCGCGCTGGACGCCTACCGCCAGGTGTTCGTCGGCCGCGACCCGACGGCGCCGCGGGCGGTGTGGGACGGGGCGCGGTACCACATCACGTTCCCCGACGGCGTGGTGCGGGTGCTCGACCCGCCGCCGACCCCGGTCGTGCCCGTGCCCGTCGCGGTGGCGCCGCCGCCCCCGCCCCCGACGGCCCCGACGGCCTTCGCGGGGCCCTACGGCTACCGGTAGCGACTCAGAGGTAGAGGCCCGTCGAGTCCGGCTCGACCCGCCGGGCCGCGACCGCGTGCACGTCGCGCTCGCGCAGCAGCACGTAGTCGCGGCCCTGTAGCTCCACCTCGGAGCGGTCCTCGGGGTCGAACAGCACCCGGTCCCCGGCCACGATCGAGCGCACGTTGGGCCCGACGCCGACCGCGGTCGCCCAGGACAGCCGCTTGCCGACCGACGCCGTGGCCGGGATGACGATGCCCGACACGTGCCGGCGCTCGCCCTCGGCGCCTTCGAGCCGCACCAGGACCCGGTCGTGCAGGAGCCGGATCGGCAGGGCGTCGCCGGACGTGGCCTCTGATGATCCGCCGGACGTCGCGCCGGTGGACGGCTGGTATCCGGCGGTGGGTTGTGCTGTCACGGTTGCGACGCTACCGCCTTGATGCGTGCCAACGCCCAGCGACCCGGACTACGGTGGTGTCCTGGTCAATAGCGAAAGCGCGTCAAGGGAGGTCGCACGTGGGCCGGTTCGACTCGGTGCGGGCGAGCCTGCGCCGCGCCTACCTTCAGCGCCTGGAGGAGGCGAGGGCCGAGCGGGAGGTCGCCGCCGCGGTCGACGCGGCCGTGCCGGATCTGCCGCCCGAGCCGGAGCCGGCGATCAACCACGCCACGACGACCAGCCGCGACGACGCCGAGATACCGCACGGCCTGCGCGTGGCCGCCGCCTGGTCCTGGCGCCTGCTCATCCTCATCGCCGCGCTCGCGGTGCTGCTGTGGCTCGTCGGCCGTCTCAGGACCGTGCTCATCCCGCTGAGCATCGCGCTGCTGCTCTCGGCCCTGCTGGCCCCGGCGATGGGCTTCCTGCGCCGGCGCGTGAAGCTGCCCTCGTCGCTGGCCGCGTTCCTCGTCCTCGTCGCCGGCCTCGGCCTGGTGGCCGGCGTGCTGACGCTGGTGATCAGCGAGTTCGTGAACGGCTTCCCGGCCCTGTCCGACAAGGCCTCCGACGGCGTGGAGCAGATCCAGGACTGGCTCACCACCGGCCCGCTGCATCTCAGCGGCCGGCAGCTCGACGCCTTCTTCTCCGCCGCCACGACCTGGCTCAACGACAACCGCGGCAGCCTCACCGACAGCGCGCTGAGCACGGCGACGGCGACCGTCGAGGTCCTGGCCCTGATGCTGCTGATCCTCTTCGTCACGTTCTTCTTCATGCGCGACGGCAAGCGGATCTGGTACTTCCTCACCGGCATCCTGCCCACCCCGGCCCGCGACCCGATCCGCCGGGCCGGCGAGGCCGCGTGGCGCACCCTGGTCGCCTACGTGCGGGCCACCGTGCTGGTCGCGTTCATCGACGCCCTGGGCATCGGCCTGCTGCTGTTCTTCCTCGACGTCGACTTCTGGTTCCCGCTGGGCACCCTGGTCTTCCTGGGCGCCTTCGTCCCGATCGTCGGCGCCACCGTCTCCGGCGCCGTCGCGGTCCTGGTCGCCCTGGTCGACGAGGGCCCGATCACCGCCCTGGTCGTGCTGATCGGCGTGATCGCGGTCCAGCAGCTGGAGGGCCACGTGCTGCAGCCGCTCATCATGGGCCGCGCGGTCTCGGTCCACCCGCTGGCGGTGATCGTGGCCATCGCGACGGGCGTGGTGCTGGCCGGCATCATCGGCGCGCTGGTCGCCGTCCCGCTGGTCGCGGTGCTGAACACGGGCATCCGCCATCTTGTCCAGCACCGCCACGAGCCACCACCCGAGGCGGTCGTCGTCTCGCCGGACTGACGCCGGGGCTCAGTCGGTGAGGCGGACCCGGACGCGGCGGTTCGCCTTGCCCTTGCTCTCCACCTTCACCACCTGCAGGCGCCCGATCTGGGCGGTCGAGGCGACGTGCGTGCCGCCGTCGGCCTGGGTGTCCAGCCCGGTGATGTCGACGATGCGGATCTCCTGCTCGTCGGCCGGGATCAGGTTGGACTGGGTGCGGATGATGTCGGGCAGCGCCAGGGCCTCGTCGCGGCCAAGCACCTTGGTCACCACCTTGCGGTCGGCCACCACCTCGGCGTTGACCAGCTCCTCCAGGCGGGCCTTGAAGTCCGGCGGCACCTCGGGGAGGTTGAAGTCCATCCGGGCCTCGGCCGGCTCCATCGAGCCGCCGGTGACCAGCGCGCCGAAGTCGCGGAAGACCACGCCACACAGCACGTGCAGGCCCGAGTGGGTGCGCATGAGCTTGGTGCGGCGGTCGTCCTCGACCGCGCCCGTCACCTCGGTGCCCACCGGGGGCAGCGGGTCGTCCTCGGCCGGTTGCAGGTAGAGGTCGTCGGCCTTGCGGGTGCCGACGATGCGGGTCTGCACGCCCTGCCAGAGCAGGACGCCGTGGTCCGGTGGCTGGCCGCCGCCGCCCGGGTAGAACGCCGAGCGGTCGAGCACGATGCCCTCCTCGGGGGAGGAGTGCAGCACCGTGCAGGTCCACTCGCGCAGCGTAGGGTCGGCCAGGTCGAGCCGGTACGTGCGGCCGTGATGTGTGACACCCATGGAAGCCGACTATATGCGGCGAGTCGGTCCCGCCCAGCGAAGTGAGGTCGTCATGCAATACAAGACCCGTCAGTCGCGAATCTGATACATGCCGCCGGGTCGGCCGTTCGGCCAGAAACGCTCAGCCGTTCAGGAAATCGGAGATCCGGCCGCGCAGGTCGGCCCGCTGGGTCCACAGGATGCCGGGGCGGTCGTAGACGTGCAGCTCGGCGTTGGGCAGGGCGGCCGCGAGCTGCTCGGCCACCACGGCCGGGTGCAGGTCGTCGCCCCGGCAGCCGATCACCAGGCAGTCGGCCCGCACCGCGGCAAGGTCGGCCCGGTCCCGGATCGCGGCCTGCTCGGCCAGGTCGGTCAGGCCCGCTGCCAGGCCGTCGCGCATGAGCTGGTCGAGGCGCTGGCGCAGGAACGCCCAGACCGAGGGCGTGTTGCGCATCTGGGCCGGGATCTCCTGGGAGATCACGTCGGCCACGGCCCCGGCGTCGCCGGCCTCGATCGCTCCCAGCAGCGCGGTGATCCGCTGGTGGGCGGCGGCCGGCCGGGGCGCGTCGAGCACGGCGGGGAGGAAGAACACGGCCCGGTCGAAGCGGCCCGGGTTGTCGGCGAGCAGGCGGGTGAGCGCCCCGGCGCCGAGGCTGACGCCGAGGGCCCGGGTCGCGCCGGCCAGGTCGGCGATCGCCCGCAGGTCGCGGGCCAGGTCCTCGTACGTCCAAGCGCCCGCCGGCGCCGCCGACTGCCCGTGTCCGCGGAACTGGAAGAAGACCTTCCGCCCGCGCACGGCGCTGCCCAGCGGGCGGGTCTCGGCGATGCCGCTGCCCAGCCCGTGCGCGAACACGGTCACGGGCGTGCCCTCGCCGGTCACCAGCTGCTCCAGCTCCACGCCGTGCGGCGTGGCGACGAGCTCGGTCGGCGGGGCCGGGATGGTCGGCCGGCCGGTCTGCGGCCCCCGGGTCACCGGCGGGCGGAACCGGTCGGGTCGCCCGTCCGGTGGGGGCGGCCAGCGGAAGTCCATCACGGGGAGCCCGTCACCAGGAGCCGTGGCCGTCGACCGCGTCGCGCAGGGCGGGCCGGATGTCGAGCAGGTACACCGCGAAGATCCCGGCCGCGATGAGCGAGAAGATGCCGAGGTAGCCCAGCAGCAGGTTGGGCGAGATCGCGGTGAGCAGCTCGCCGCCACCGATCAGGGCCAACCAGACCGACTTGGACATGGTGCCGATCGCCGGGAAAGCGTCGGTGCGCTGCACCACGCAGTGCAGGAAGGCCGCGGCCCCCAGCACCAGGACGAAGATCCACACTGCGATGGAGATGTAGTTCTCGACCTGGGCGTAGAAGATCGGGACGGCACTCACCATGCACCGAGCTTATGCCGAAGCCCCCCGGCCCGTGCGCGACGGTGCCGGAGGGCTCCCGAAGACCCTGTTACTTCTTGGCGTCGGTGGCCTTCGGCGCGGCCTTCTTGGCGGAGGCCTTCTTGGCCGGCGTCTCGGGGTCGGCCGGCTCCTCCGTGGCCGTGACCTCGGCCGTCACGACCTTGTCGGCCGGCTGGAGCTGGACCTTGGCCTGCGCGCCGCGGGCGGTGCTGATGACCTTCTCGCCCCGGGCGACCAGGCCGGTGTAGACGGCCACGGCCCGGTCCTGCGCCACCTGGGCGCTGGCCAGCAGGTGGACCGCGTTGCGCCGGGCCACGCCGCGCAGGGTGCGCAGGTTGTCCTCCGAGACCGCGCCGGCGACCGCCGGGCGAAGCTCCTCGACCCTGGCGCGCAGCTGGGCGACCTGCTCCGGCAGCCTGCGCAGCTGCTGGTACGCCAGGTCACCGGCCCCGGCCGCGGCGTAGACCGGGTTGGGGATCTTGCGAGTGGTGCTCTTCGTGGTGGTGTTCACACTCATTGCGACTCCTCGTGGGAACGTGTCGGCTCCGGCTCGGGCCCCGGCTCGGCGGCGTCGGCGTCGCCTTCGGGGGCCGTCACGTTCCGCGCGTTTTCCCTGCGGAACGTCTCGTAGATCTGGGTGAGCGACTGCTTCTGCGCGACCGTGAGGTCGTTGTCCGCCGCGATCGCGGCGAGCACGTCGTGCCCCTCGCGCTCCAGCAGCCCGGCCCGCAGGTACATCAGCGGGGTCGACACCCGCAGCGCGCTCGCGAGCTGGGCCAGCACTTCGGCGCTCGGCTTGCGTAGTCCGCGCTCGATCTGGCTCAGGTACGGGTTGCTCACGCCCGCCTGCTCGGCGAGCTGGCGGAGCGAGATGCGCGCGTTGCGGCGCAGGTCACGGATGAACCCACCCAGGTCGCGCGGCTCTTCGGTCACGCTTCACGACGGTAGCGCGGCCTGCTAGCTGTTGCAAGCAAAACGCTAGCCACAGCTAGCGTGAACCGAATCACCACACCGAGCGAACCACGCCGACCTCGCGCCCGCCCCCGAAAACGAGAACCCGACCCGGAAGGGTCACCCCGAGCCGCCCGAACGCCGCCGCCAGCACCGGCAGCCTCGCCCGCAGCCCGCCGTCGTCGACCTTCAGCGCCACCGCGCCCACCCCGGGCAGGGCCGCCGCCGCGATGCCCTCGGCGCCGCCCTTGAGCAGCAGGCCCGGGATCGCGCGCATGAGCCGGGTGTCGTCCTCGGCCGGGTCCTCGCCGGAGACCATCTGCGGGTGGGCCCGCATGGCGTCGGCCACGGCCCGCTCGTGGCTGCCCTCCGGCGCCCCGACGAGCCGCAGGAAGGCGCCCGCGAGGCCGCGCAGCGACAGCGCGTGCAGCGGCGCGCCGCAGCCGTCGACCCCGGTCGCGCCGACCGGCTCCCCGGTCAGCTCCTCGATCGTGGCCGTCAGCCGCCGTTGCAGCGGGTGATCGAGGTCGCGGTAGGTCTCCAGGGGCCAGCCGTTGGCCTTCGCGGTGCGCAGCATCCCGGCGTGCTTGCCCGAGCAGTTCATGAACAGTGGCTCGCGGCCGTGCCCGGCCCGCACCACCTCGTCGCGGGCGTCCTCGGACAACGGGTACTCCGCCGGGCACTGCAGGGCGGAGACGGGGATGTCCGAGTCCGCCAGCAGCCGCAGCACGCCCTCGCGGTGCACGGCCTGCCCGCGGTGACTGGCCGCCACGAGCGCCAGCTCGGCCTGGCGGACCGCCAGCCCGGCCCGCAGCATCCCGACCGCCTGCATGGGCTTGGCCGAGGAGCGCGGGAACACCGGCCCGAGCACGTCGCCGGCCCAGGCCGCCACCTCGCCGCCGGCGTCCAGCACGACCACCGAGCCGTGGTGGCGGCTCTCCACCACGGCGTTGCGCACCACCTCGGCGAGGAGCTCGCCGCCGGCGTACAGGTCAGCCATTGGCGATCCCGAGCATCGCGCGGGCGTCGGCCGCGGTCATCGGGGGCCGCTGGGCGAGCCGGGCGAAGCCGCTGGCCCGGGCCACGAGCTGGGCGTTGCTCTCCACGGGCTGGCCCTTGGCGTAGGTCACCGTGTCCTCCATGCCCACCCGCAGGTGCCCGCCGGCGGCGAGGGACGCCAGCAGCACCGGCAGGGAGGTCCGCCCGATCCCGGTGGCCGAGAAGGTGGTGCCCTCGGGCAGGTCGCGCAGCGCCGCCTCGCACGCGGCGAGCGCCGCCACCGTGCCCGGCATCCCGCCCGGCACGCCCATCACCAGGTCGACGTGCACGTGCCCGCCGGCCGGCAGCCCGTGCTTGTCCAGCAGCCGGCGCAGGGTGGTGAGCTGCCCGAGGTCGAAGATCTCGTACTCCGGCACGATCCCGCGCTCCTGCATGCGGGTGTGCAGCTCGACGATGAAGCCCCAGCGGTTGAGGAACACGTCGTCGCCGAAGTTGACGGTGCCCATGGTGCACGAGGCCATGTCCGGCTGGGCGTCGAGGACCCGCAGGCGGTCGGCCTCCGGGTCGGTGACCGCGCCGCCGGTGGACAGCTGCACGATGAGCCCGGTCTCGGCCCGCAGCGCGGCGACCGCCTCCTTGAGCCGGCCGAGGTCGAGGGTCGGCTGCGCAGCGTCGTCGCGCAGGTGGACGTGGACCACGCCGGCCCCCACCGCCTCGCAGTCCCGCGCCGTGGCGACCAGCTCCTCGAGCGTCACGGGCAGTGCGGGCACGTCCGATTTGCGCGATTCTGCGCCGGTCGGAGCCACCGTGATCAACGTCGTTGTCATCACGGGGCTGATCCTGCCATGCCGACGGTGCCGCAGCCCTGGTCAGGCCTCGGGGTCGATGGCGGCGGTGGAGGGGCCGACGTGCAGTACCGAATCCGGGGTCAGGTTCTGCTTCACCACCGCCAGCGCGATGGTCCCCAGCTCGTAGTGGCGGGCGGCCGTCCCCACGAAGCCGACCGGCCGGTCGCTGCCTTCCAGCGTGATCGGCGTGTGCCGGGCCGGCAGCTCGTCCGTGGTGATCCCGTCGAGGTGCAGCAGGACCAGCTTGCGTGGCGGGCGGCCCAGGTGGTGCACCCGCGCGATGGTCTCCTGGCCGCGGTAGCAGCCCTTCTCCAGGTGCACGGCCGGCCCGGTCCAGCCCACCTCGGCGGGCAGCGTCCGGTGGTCGGTCTCGAAGCCGGCCCGAGGGCGGCGGGCGGCCACCCGCAGCGCCTCGAAGGCCCAGATCCCGGCCGGCGGCAGCCCGAGCGCGTCGGTGATCTCGGGCACAGTCTGGCGGGGGACCAGCAGGTCGGCGCCGTACGCCATCCGGCGCGCCCACCCGCCATCGGCCAGCGCGGCGGCCGAGTACACCACAGTGGGCCGCGACGGCACGGAGCCGGTGGCGAACTTGGCCTCCGGCACGGCCAGCAGGTCGGGCGGCAGCAGCGGCCCGACGCCGAGGCTGATGAGGGCCTCGTCGGTCTGCGGCCCGACGATCGACAGCAGCGCCCAGTCGGCGGTCACCTCGGCCGGCTCGACCCGCATCAGGAACCGCATCCGCTCCAGGAACCCCAGCAGCCCCGGCGCGTCGCCGGTGTCGAGCCAGGTGGCGGTGCCGTCGTCGGTGAGCGTGGCGTGGTGCTCCACGTGCCCGTGCGGCGACAGCACCAGCAGCTCGGAGCCGGTCATCGGGGCGAGCCCGGTGAGGTGCTGGGTGGTGAGGCTGTGCAGCCAGCCCAGCCGGTCCGCGCCCGGGATGGCGAGCACCCCGCGGTGGGAGCGGTCGACCAGCCCCGCCGCGGTGTCCAGGACCCGCTGCTCGCGGGCCGGGTCGCCGTAGTGGGCCACGGCGCCGGCGTCGGGGTCGGTGGGGTCGAGTGCGGCGACTGGAACGGCGCTCAACATGCTTCTCCTCGGCTCGTCCCGCAGCCGCCGCAGAGCCCGAACAACGCCACGTGCCCAATGTCCAGGCGGAAGCCCCGCTCGGCCAGCAGCTCGCCGGCCAGCCCCGCAAGGGCCGGCGACGGCAGCTCCTGCACCGAGCCGCAGCCCCGGCACACCAGGTGGGCGTGCTGGTGCTCGTCGACCGCGTGATAGGTCGGCGCGCCGTGCGACAGGTGCGCGTGCGTGATCAGCTCCAGCTCCTCGAGGAGCTCGAGCGTGCGGTACACGGTGGTGATGTTGATTCCGGCCGCCTTCTCGGCGACCTCGGCGTGGATCTGGTCCGGGGTCGCGTGTCGAAGCCGGTAGACGGCCTCCAGCACGAGCTGGCGCGGGGCGGTGAGCCGCAGCCCGCGCGACCGCAGCATCTCCGCGAGGTCCACGAGAACCAATCTATCCCGCGACGCGCTCCAGCCGCGCCGACAGGTGAGGCTGCAGCGGCTCGCCCATCGCGGCCAGATCGAAGGTGTACAGCAGGGCGCCGTCGACGATGCCGTAGAGGCGCTGCCCGCCGCGGACCTCCTTGGCCGTGGCCGTGCGCCCGATGCCGTCGGTGGCCATCTGCCACTGCGTGGTGCCCCGGGCCAGGCCGGCGTAGAGCTCCACGATCCCGGTCGGCGCGGAGAGCAGGATTTCCAGGTCGTCGGTGGCCTTGCCGTCCTGCATCACCGGCCGCCACCAGCCGACCTCGCGCTGCGCGGGCCGGATCGGGTTCGCGTCCGCGTCGATGATCCACGACCGCGACTCGTAGAACAGGAACGGCCGCCCGTCGTGGCTGAACCGGATCTCCTGCCCGAAGTGGAAGCCGTCGATCGTCGGGTAGTCACCCTGCCCGCGACCCCGCCACACCCCGACCAGCGGCAGCATTCCCAGCAGCGCCGGATGCAGCTCCGGCCCTTGCCGCAGGTCGTGCGACTCCTCGTACGGATACTCCCCGACCGGAGCCAACCCCGCCCACGGCGGCGGCTGCACGTCAGTCACCAACGCCCCCTCGACACCCGAACCGCGACATAGATCAGGCCACCGGCCAGCGCGCCCATGCCGGCGACCAGCAGGCTCACGAACCCGATCTCGGTAACCATTACGCGAATCCTATGCTGCGAACCATGGCCCGTTCTCTCGTCGTCAAGGCAACCGCCGGATCAGACGCCCCGGAGCGCTGCTCGCAGGCCTTCACCGTGGCCGCGACGGCCGTGGCGGGCGGCGTGCCCACCTCGCTGTGGCTGACCGGGGAGTCGGCGTGGTTCGCGCTGCCGGGCCGCGCCGCGGAGTTCACGCTGCCGCACGCGGCCCCGCTGGAGGATCTGCTGGAGGCGATCCTGGCCGGCGGCTCGGTGACCGTCTGCACACAGTGCGCGGCGCGCCGGGGCATCGGGCCGGATGACGTCATTCCCGGGATCCGGATCGCGGGGGCGGCGGCGTTCGTCGAGGAGGCGCTGCAGGACGACGCGCAGGCGCTCGTTTATTAGCTCTTCTTTGGCTCCGGTCCGTGCAACCAGGGGCCGTTGCTCCCGTCAGACACCGGTCGGCCCCTGGGGGGCCTCCCTGCCGGCTCCGTTGTGCCAAGAGCGGGGGCGAAATGTCGGGCGCTGGCGCGCCACGACATTTCGGACATTTCTCCCGACCGGGTATAAGTCCGATATGTGGCGTTTGCCCGCTTCTCGCGCCCCGGCCCGGCAGCATGCTGGCACCTCAGATATTCCGCCTGCCAGGGTATAAATCCGACATGTCGTGGCGCGCCAGCGCCCGACATGTCGAAAAGGCCGGATTCGCCGCGCCGCCTAGCAGCCCGTCGTCGAGCTGATCACCAGGGAGTCGTTCTCCGCGCGCAGGGCCAGGCCGGCCGCTCCCGCGCGGTACGCGAACGCCTTCGGCTCGTCCAGCACGACCGCCGAGGCCGGCACGGTCGCGCGGGCCGCGGCGCCGTCGCCCGAGGTGACCGCCTCGACGGTCCACAGGGTGCCCCCGGCCGGGCAGGTGAGCCGGTGCGTGCGCCACTGCGAGGCCTGCTTGCCCAATGTGTCCAGCACGGCCTGGACCGGCGCGCGGTTGGCGTTCTGCGACTGCGGGGTGACCTCCGCGACGGGAGCGTTCTGCGGCCGGCAGCCGGTGTCGGCGGTGAAGCGCAACTGGCCGGGCTCGGCCACGCTGCCGCGGACCGCGACGAAGTTGCCCGCGTCGGCGCTGAGCAGGTCTGTCGGGCCGTTGTGGACCACCTCGGCCTTGAACGACGCCGGCAGCCCCGCCTTGACGTGGTCGAGGGTGGCGCCTTCGGTGCTCTTCTTGACGTACACGGTGAGATCGCGGACGAACCGCGTGCCCTCCCGGACCGAGGTCACCCGGCAGCTCGCCTCCGTGCGCCGGTAGCCACCCAGCACGGCGACCGTGGCCGAGGGGTCGAGGGTCGCGTAGATCTGCCCCAGCGCGCCGTCCACGGTCGGCAGGGCGTCGGCGATCGTGGTCTGCTCGCGGGCCGTCGGCCGTTCGTTGGCCTGCGACCACAGCGCGAACCCGGCCACGGCCGCGGCCCAGGCGACGACTCCGGTGATGATCCAGCGACGCTTCACGGCCGCCATCCTCCCAGCCGCAAAGCGTGACGCCGCCCGTCGGGGTTGGGCCCGGCGAGCGGCGTCACGTCGTGCTGGCAAAGCTTTGCCGGTCTTTTTGCGGCCAGAAGCCGCGCGGACCGGCGGTTTTCCCGCGTCAGGCGACGGAGACGGCAACCTCGTTGATGCCGCGGTTGGCGGCCAGGGTCGCGTCGCCGTTGCCGGCGCGGGACAGGGCGCGAAGCGTCCAGTTGCCGGGCGCGGCGAAGAACCGGAACTGCCCGGCCGGCGAGGTGACAACCTCGGCGGTGAACTCGCCGGTCGAGTCGAGCAGGCGCACGTAGGCGCCCGCGACCGGGCCCTCGCCGGAGCTCACGACCCCGGTGATGACCGTCTCCTTCTCGACGTCGACGCTCGCCGGGATCGGCGCGCTCTGGTCGGGGGCGGCGCAGCTGTCACTGGTGCTCATGGTCGCTACCCTCTCTCTCAGGCCTGGCCGGGCTCGTCGCCCAGCGCCACCGGCACGCCGACCAGCGAGCCGTACTCGGTCCACGAACCGTCGTAGTTGCGCACGTCGGCGTGGCCGAGGATCTCCTTCAGCACGAACCAGGAGTGCGAGGAACGCTCGCCGATGCGGCAGTACGCGATCGTCGACTTGCTGTCGTCGAGGCCGGCGGCGCCGTAGAGCTCGCGCAGCTCGTCGTCGGACTTGAAGGTGCCGTCCTCGTTCGCGGCCTTGCTCCACGGCACCGACAGCGCGGTCGGGATGTGGCCCGGGCGCTGCGCCTGCTCCTGCGGGAGGTGGGCGGGGGCGAGGAGGCGGCCGGCGAACTCGTCGGGCGAGCGCACGTCGACCAGGTTCTCGGTGCCGATCGACTTGATCACGTCGTCGCGGAAGGCGCGGATCGACAGGTCCTGGTCGTGCGCCGCGGTGTACGTGGTGGCCGGGCGGTCGACGTCGTCCTTGCTCAGCGGGCGGGCGTCGAGCTCCCACTTCTTGCGGCCGCCGTCGAGCAGCTTGACGTCGCCGTGGCCGTAGAGCTTGAAGTACCAGTACGCGTACGCGGCGAACCAGTTGTTGTTGCCGCCGTAGAGCACCACGACGTCGTCGTTGCCGATGCCCTTGCTGGACAGCAGCGCCTCGAACTGCTCCTTGTTGACGAAGTCCCGGCGGACCTGGTCCTGCAGCTCGGTCTTCCAGTTGATTTTGACGGCGCCGGGGATGTGGCCGCCGTCGTAGGCGGTGGTGTCCTCGTCGACCTCGACGAACACGACGCTGGGCGTCTCGATGTTCTGCTCGGCCCAGTCGGCCGTAACCAGGGCGGATTCGCGACTCATGGGTGTTCTCTCTCCCAGGAACGAAAGGTTTGTGGGTTCGAGTCGCCACACGGGCAGGAAGCCGCGCGCGACCCGAGGGGGACGGATCACGGTTTCGGCGATGGGTCTGTTGAAAGCCTGCGGACGGGTTGCTCGCCGGCCAGACCCACCGGTCTGGGGCGCCGCTGCCTCGAGCCGTTACAGGAGCACGCTGCAGGGCCGCACCATCAAGGGCGGCAACACAGGCAGGTGGCCACGCGGCACAGGTCGACCGCGCGCCGTCTGGTGAGCAGCATGCTCATGGTCTGGCAGCCTAGCATTGCCGACCGTGCCCGCCCAGGGTCCGCTGGGTCACTGCCCGGTGAGCTTGACGTCCGCGGCCGAAGCGGTGATGAGCAGTCCGGCGTCGGTGGTCGTGACGGAGTTGACCACCAGGTTGTACGGCAGCCCCGGCAGCTTGACCGTGATCTGCAGCCGGTTCTGGTACTGCTTGATGAGCTGGTTGACCTGCGCCGGCAGGTTGCCCTTGTCGGTCGTGACGGACTCGAGCTTGAGCCGCACCTTCCCCGTCTCCACGATCATGCTGCCCCGGGCGACGATCGTCACGCTGATGCCCTGGAACGTCACCGGCACCCGCATCTCGATCTTGTTGTTGACCACGCTCAGGTCCACCTGCGAGGGGTCGGCCGCGGCGGGCAGCCCCGCCACCTCGAGCAGCGGCCGCACGTTCTCCCAGCTCATGGACGCGTTCCCGGAGACGACGCCGGCCGTGACGTCGCCCTTGCCGTTGATCAGATCCATCGCGTCGGCCTTGACCGAGCGGGCCTCCACGGTGAGGGTGTCGAGCTTGACGTCGTTCACCTGGGGCTTGTCGAGCTTGATGGTGATCTTCTTGTACTCGCCCGCGATCACCTGCGTCAGGAACGGGAACCCGGTGACCTTGACGTCGGGCTCGCCCTGGTACGTCACGTCGTTGGCGGCCAGTTGCGTCTTGGTCTCCTGCTTGATCCGGTCCTCCGCCACCCCGACCGCGATCCGGTCGACGACGGCGAGCACCCCGATCAGAATGAGAACCAGCGCGACCAGCGTAATGCCGATCTTGGCCCCTCGCGTCGCCGCCACGGCGCTCCCTCCGGTCCGAGTCCCAGCCCGTCTACCCTTCCACGAGGATTTCGTACCTCTACCGCCGAGGCGACCCTCGCGCTCCACTTTGGCGCGAATCCGCGAGGGAGCGCGACCCGGGGGTCGGGTCATCCTCCGACTCGACCCGGGGGATCGGGTCAGAGGATGAGCAGCGTGCTCGCGACGTACGCGGCGGGAGCGGCGAAGGCGATCGCGCCGATCGGGCCCTGGATGTGCCGGGCCAGCCACAGGGCCGGCTCGTCGCCGTCGATGATGCGGCTGGCCTCGGCGTAGCCCACCGACAGGTCGACCATCACGGCGACGATGGCGGTGGCCAGCCCGGCCAGGGCGCTCGGCAGGGGGCTCAGGCCGGCCAGGTAGTGGCCGATGGCGCCGGCGGCCGCGGTGCCCATCATGGCGCCCAGCACCACCCCGGCGCCGCCGCGCGGGACCTGCGGCGCGATGCGGGGCAGCGGAACCACGGCGTCGGTGAAACGGGCGATGAACAGGGCCAGGCCGGCGGCGGCCAGGCAGGCAACGATGGCCTGGGTGCCGTGCGGGATACGGCCCAGCACGACCAGGCTGGCGAAGGACACCACGCCCAGGGTGACGATCAGCGACGAGCCCAGCGACTCGGTGACCCGCTGGCGGCCGGCCGGGCGGGTCAGCTGGCCGACGACGCCGATGATGAAGCCGCCGGCGGTGACGTACGCCAGCGGCGCCAGCGACGCCTCGTGGGTCAGCACCGCGGCCGCGTCGGTGCCGATGGCCACGGCGATGCCCACGGCGCCCACGACGCGCGGGGCCGGGGGACGGCTGGCGATCGTCCAGACGGCGACGAAGAGGGCCTGGACGCCGAACACGACCACCGCGTAGGACTCGTGGCGCGTCTGGGCGCCGACGATCAGGGCGATGGCGACCAGGGCGGCGAAGGCCGCCACGCCGACGGAGACCAGCCGGCGTACCTTCGGCAGCGGGGCGCCGGGCTCGCCGTCGTCCTCCGGATCACCCGGCCGGGGGTCACCGTCGGGGTGATTTCCGTCGGCGTGGGTGATGCCGGCGGTCTCGTCGGGGGAGGCGCCCGCGCGGCCGCGCCGGTTGCGCCGGCGGGAGGCCGGCTCGGCGGCCGGGGGCCAGGCGCCGAAGTCCTCGGCGGGCGACGGGGTTGCGGGCACGCTCCGATCGTGCCAGAACCGGCCGGTAACGGGCTCGCCGGGGAGCGCTCCCTCGCGTGGGCGCTTTTCCATAGCACGTTGACGGAAACGGTGGGGTGTGGCTCAGCCAACTGTCTCGAACTGCGGTTCGGCCGGTCGCAAAACGTGAATACTCCGATAGTCTCGAACGGGACAGACTTACAAACGCCCGCCAGAGTTGCCGGGACGATATCGAGCCGCCGCCCTGGCCGAGGGGCGCCCCAGCGCCCGTTCGACAGGTGCGCCGCGGCCACGGAGGTGACTCGTGGAGATTCTGCTGCTGACCGCGGCCCCTGCGGGGCAGGTGGTCCTCCCGGGCCTCGACCTGCTGCCCCACACCGTGCGCACCGCCCCTCGTGACGTCCGGACCCTGGTGAACGGGCCCAGCCCCGACGCCGTCGTCGTCGACGCCCGCACCGAGTTGGCCGACGCCCGCGCCACGTGCCGGATGCTGCACGCCACCGGGCTGGGCGTCCCGCTGCTCGCCGTGGTCACCGAGGCCGGGCTCGTCGCGCTGCACGCCGACTGGGGCCTGGACGACGTCATCCTCGCCACCGCCGGGCCGGCCGAGATCGAGGCGCGGCTGCGTCTGGCCGTCGGGCGCCTGAACTCCGCCGCGGCGGCCAGCGGCGGCATGATCAAGGCCGGCGAGCTCTCCATCGACCCGGACACCTACGCCGCGAAGCTCAAGGGACGCCCGCTCGACCTCACCTACAAGGAGTTCGAGCTGCTGAAGTTCCTGGCCCAGCACCCGGGCCGGGTGTTCACCCGCGACCAGCTGCTGCGCGAGGTGTGGGGCTACGACTACTTCGGCGGCACCCGGACGGTCGACGTCCACGTGCGGCGGCTGCGGGCCAAGCTCGGCTCGGAGTACGAGTCGATGATCGGCACCGTGCGGCAGGTCGGCTACAAGTTCGTCGTTCCGCCCGCGCGCCCCCTCCACGACTCAGAGCCGGTAAGGGTCTGAAGGCCTGGTAAGGCCCCGAGCGGGCTCAGCGCCTAACCTGGTCGCATGATCCCTCCGCCTCCGGTTCGCCGCGCTGATCACCTTTCCCCGGACGAGGTCGAGCAGGTACTCACCCTGATGCGGGCGGCCGGTGACACCGACGGCGCGCTGCCGCTGTCTGAGCACGTCGTGCTGCACCTGCGGCACGGGGGCGAGGCTCCCGCGGTACACCTGCTGGCTCTTGACCCTGTAAGCCGCCAGATCATCGGCTATGCGCACGTCGACACCACCGACGCGGTCGAGGGCGCCTCGGCAGAGCTCGTCGTGCACCCGCTGCACCGCCGCCGCGGGCTCGGCCGCGCCCTCGTCACGGCGGCGATGGCGGTCGCCGACGAGCGGGCCGACGGCCGGCTGCGGCTGTGGGCGCACGGCGACCACCCGTCGGCCTCGGCGCTGGCCATCCGGCTCGGCTTCGACCGCGCCCGGGTGTTGCTGCAGCTGCGGCGCTCGCTCTTCGCGCCGCTCGACGAGGTCGCGCTGCCCGACGGCGTGCGCCTGCGCGCGTTCCGGCCGGGGGAGGACGACGATGCCTGGCTCGCGGTGAACTCGGCCGCCTTCGCCGACCACCCGGAGCAGGGCAAGTGGACGCTGGAGGACCTGCGGGCGCGGCTGCGCGAGCCGTGGTTCGAGGCGGCCGGGTTCCTGCTGGCCGAGGACGAGGACGGGCGGCTGCTCGGCTTCCACTGGACGAAGGTCCACGGCGAGGAGCACACCCACCCGCACGGCGGCGAGGAGCCGCACGCCCACGAGCCGATCGGCGAGGTGTACGTCCTCGGGGTCGACCCGCAGGCCCAGGCAAGGAGGCTCGGCCGGGCGCTGACCCTCGCCGGCCTGTGGCACCTGCGCAACCGGGGGCTGGCTCAGGTCATGTTGTACGTCGACGAGAGCAACACCAGAGCGGTCGCGCTGTACCAGAGGCTCGGGTTCGTCCGGTGGTCCAACGACGTATCCTTCCAGCGCACACTGTGACCGTGATCGCGGGATAAAACGGGCACCATGCATCACTGCTGGGCAGTTCACCCAATGGCCAACTCGCCTCCGACCAGGCGTCACGTCCAGCCCGATACCTGTTCACCCCTCGTTCACTCGCCTCCGGAGGCGTGGTTACCTCACCCTCATAGCGTCCCTTCAAGTCGACGACCTGCGTCGGCCTTCCGGCACCTCCCCGGGAAACGGAAGTCGGTCTATCCCCGACGAAGGGACCGCAGTGAACCTCAAGCGGCACGGCCTTATCGCCGGCATCGCGCTCACCGCGACGCTCGCGCTCGCCGCGTGCGGCTCGGACAACAACGAACCCTCCACTCCGTCCACGGGCGGCGCCAGCGGCGGCACCGCCGCGGGCCCGGCGTGTGCGAGCGGCTCACTTACGGCTCAGGGCTCCACCGCGCAGGCCAACGCCATGGCTGAGTGGGTCAAGGCCTACCAGCAGAAGTGCAGCGGCGCCCAGATCAACTACCAGGGCACCGCGTCCGGCGCCGGCATCACCGCGTTCCAGGGCGGCACGGCCGACTTCGCCGGCTCCGACTCCGCGCTCAAGGACGGCGACGAGGTCACCAAGGCCAACGCCCGCTGCGCCGGCGGTGAGGCCCTGAACCTGCCGATGGTCACCGGTCCGATCGCGATCGCCTACAACCTCGACGGCGTCAAGGACCTGCAGCTCAAGCCGGAGACGCTGGCCAAGATCTTCTCGGGTGCCGTCAAGACCTGGGACGACGCCGCCATCAAGGCCGACAACCCGAACGCCACCCTCCCGTCGACCCCGATCCTCGCCGTGCACCGCGGTGACTCGTCGGGCACCACCGACAACTTCACCAAGTACCTCGGCGCCGTCGCGCCGAGCGCGTGGACGTTCGGTAACGACAAGGTGTGGAAGGCCCCGGGCGGCCAGGGCGAGCAGAAGTCGGACGGCGTTGCCGCCGCGATCAAGCGCTCCGCCGGTGCCATCGGCTACGTCGAGCTCTCCTTCGCCAAGACCAACTCGCTGGCCATGGCCAAGGTGCAGAACGGCGCCGGTGAGTTCACCGCGCTGACCGGCGAGTCGGCCGGCAAGACCATCGAGGGCGCGAAGATCACCGGCACCGGTGACGACCTCAAGATGTCGATCGACTACAAGACCAGCACGGCGGGCGCGTACCCGATCGTCCTGGTCACCTACGAGATCGTCTGCAGCAAGGGCAACCAGGCCGACAAGCTGCCCCTGCTGAAGGCCTTCCTGGGCTACACGGTCAGCACCGACGGCCAGGCGACCCTCGACAAGCTGGGCTACGCCCCGCTGCCCGAGTCGGTCCGCTCGAAGGTCGAAGCCTCGATCAAGAACCTGGCCTGACAGGAACTTCGTTGAGCCAGCAGACTCAGCACGCCACCTCCGCCGGTTCGACCGGCGGGGGTGGCGGTCTTCCGCCACGTAAGCGCTTCAGCGGTGACATGGTCTTCCGCTGGGCCGCGACCGCGTCCGGCTCGATGGTGCTCGTCATCATCGCGGCCATCGCCGCCTTCCTGATCGTCAAGGCGATTCCGGCGATCCAGAAGGACAACTCCAACTTCTTCACGACCAAGGAGTGGTTCACCGACGGCGACCAGCCGAAGTTCGGCATCGCGGCCACCGCGTTCGGCACCGTGCTGACCGCGGCGATCGCGTTGATCCTGTCGGTGCCGGTGGCGCTGGGCATCGCGCTGTGCCTCTCGCACTACGCGCACCGCCGGGTCGCCAGCGTGCTGGGCTTCGTCATCGACCTGCTGGCGGCCGTGCCGAGTGTGGTGTTCGGCCTCTGGGGCCGGGACTACTTCTTCGACCCGATCACCAACCTTTCGAAGTGGCTGCACGACGTGGCCGGCTGGCTGCCGATCTTCGGCAGCGAGGGCCCGTACGGCAAGGGCATCCTGCTGGGCTCGATCGTGCTGGCGATCATGATCCTGCCGATCGTCACGTCGCTGTCCCGCGAGGTGTTCCTGCAGACGCCGCCGGAGAACCAGGAAGCGGCCCTCGCCCTCGGCTCGACCAAGTGGGAGATGATCCGCACCGCGGTGCTGCCCTACGGCCGCGCCGGCATCATCGCGTCGGTCATGCTCGGCCTCGGCCGCGCGCTCGGCGAGACGATCGCGCTGGCGCTCACCCTCGGTGCCGTGTTCAAGATCGACTTCGATCTACTCGGCTCGAACGGCGTGACGATCGCGTCCAACATCGCCAGCCGGTTCGGTGAGGCCAACGAGTTCGGCCGGAGCGCGCTCATCGCCTCCGGTCTCGTGCTGTTCACCATCACGCTCGTCGTCAACATGGCCGCTCGCGCGATCATCTACCGGCGGCGTGAGTTCGTGGGAGGCGCTGCCTGATGGCCGTCGACACCCCTGCTCGCAGCCTGGGCCTGAGCGACGCCTCCCAGCTGCGGACCAAGACGCTGCCGACGTGGTCGCCCTGGGCGGTCGCGGCGGCGGCGATCGTCGTGTCGTTCATGCTGATCAAGCTCACCGGCGCGGGCGGCTTCGTCCTCACCGGTGTCGTCGCGGCGGTGCTCTTCGTGCTCTTCATGGGCGCCGCGGCGACCGTCGTGGAAGGCGGGCGCTCGGCGCGCAACCGCATGGCCACGGTGCTGATCTACGGCGCGTTCATCCTGGCCCTGCTGCCGCTGGTGTCGGTGGTCTGGGTGCTGATCAGCAAGGGCAGCGCCCGGCTGGACGGCGACTTCTTCAACGCGTCGATGAACAACATCGGCCCGTTCGACTCCAACGGTGGCGCGTACCACGCGATCATCGGCACCCTCGAACAGGCCGGCATCGCGACGCTCGTCACGGTGCCGCTCGGCATCCTCGGCGCGGTCTACATCGTGGAGTACGGCCGCGGCTGGCTCGCCGGCGCGATCCGCTTCTTCGTCGACGTCATGACCGGTATCCCGTCGATCGTCGCGGGTCTGTTCATCCTGTCGTTCTGGGTGTTCACGATCACGCCGCTGTACAGCTCCGACGGCCGCCCGCACTACTCGGGCCTCGCCGCCGGCCTGGCGCTCAGCGTGCTCATGCTCCCGACCGTGGTCCGCTCCAGCGAGGAGATGCTGCGGCTGGTGCCGACGGCGCTGCGGGAGGGCTCCTACGCGCTCGGCGTGCCCAAGTGGAAGACGATCACCAGCATCGTGCTGCCGACGGCCGGCCCCGGCATCGTCACGGGCGTCATGCTCGCGGTGGCGCGTGCCTGTGGCGAGACGGCCCCGGTCCTGCTCGTCGCCGGCGGTGCCGACGCGATCAACTTCAACCTGTTCGACGGCAACCAGTCGTCGCTGTCGCTGTTCGTGTACCAGCAGGCCGGTGTCGCCTCGGAGTTCGCTCCCGGGCGCACCTGGACGGCGGCCCTCACCCTGGTCGTGCTGGTCCTGGCCCTCACCGTCGCGGCGAAGCTGCTGGCCCGCCGTAACAAGCTCGCCCGATAACACTGGAGCCCCCCATGGCGAAACGGATCGAAGCCCACGGCGTCACGTCGTACTACGGCTCGTTCAAAGCGATCGACGGTGTCTCGATGACGATCGAGCCGAAGTCGGTCACCGCGCTGATCGGCCCGTCGGGCTGCGGCAAGTCCACGTTCCTGCGGTCCATCAACCGGATGCACGAGGTCCTGCCCAACGCGCGGATCGAGGGCCAGCTCCTCATCGACGGGCAGAACATCTACGACCGCGACGTCGACGTCACGGCCGTGCGCCGGATGATCGGCATGGTCTTCCAGCGCCCCAACCCGTTCCCCACGATGTCGATCTTCGAGAACGTCGTCGCCGGCCTCAAGCTCAACGGCGTGAAGAAGAAGTCGATCCTCGAGGAGACCGCGGAGAAGGCGCTGCGCAGCGCGAACCTCTGGAACGAGGTCAAGGACCGGCTGGGCCGCCCCGGCGCGGGCCTGTCCGGCGGTCAGCAGCAGCGGCTGTGCATCGCCCGGACGATCGCCGTCGAGCCGCAGGTCGTGCTGATGGACGAGCCCTGCTCCGCCCTCGACCCGATCTCGACGCTGGCGATCGAGGACCTGATCACCGAGCTGAAGAACCAGTACACGATCGTGATCGTGACGCACAACATGCAGCAGGCGGCCCGCGTCTCGGACCGCACCGGGTTCTTCTCGATCGACAAGACCGGCGAGCCGGGCCGGCTCATCGAGTACGACGACACCGCCAAGATCTTCACCAACCCCTCGGTGAAGAAGACCGAGGACTACATCACCGGCCGCTTCGGCTAGGCCGAGCCCGGAGCGGTGGGGCGGATGGCGTCGGCCGGATTGCGGGCCGGCGCCGCCGCCAGGACCGCCGCGATGCTGCCCGCCTCCGCGAGCTCCATCAGGGTGTACCGCGTCGGGGGCAACATCGTGTAGCGCCCGTCGGCGGCCTCGGCCGGCGCGCACCAGACGTGGTCGTCGGCCTCGCCGCCCACGTCCCGGGGCACCTGGCCACCCGGCAGCCGGGCCAGGAAGAAGTACGTGTCGAAGCGCCGCGGCTCGAACTCCGGCGTGATCCAGCGCGACCACGGCGTGAGCAGGTCGCTGCGCAGCACCAGCCCGCGCCGGCTCAGGAACTCGGCGAAGCCCAGCTCCCGCGCGATGAGCGCCAGCCGCGCCGCCTCCCACTCCGCCCCGCTCACGTCGCCGACGACCGTGTCGGGGCCGGGTCCGGCCAGCAGTACGCCGGACTCCTCGAACACCTCGCGGACCGCCGCGCAGACGATGGAGCGGGCGACCGCCTCGTCGACCGCCAGCCGCGCCGCCCACTCCTGCGGGGACGGCCCCGCCCAGGCCGGGTGCACGGCCGAGTCGCGCGGGTCGACGCCGCCGCCCGGGAAGGCGTACATCGACGCGGCGAACGCCATCGTCGCCACCCGCCGGATCAGGTAGGCCTCGAACGGGTCCCGCAGCAGCACGACGGTGCTGGCCAGGCGCGGCTCGACGGGCACGCCGCCCTCCGCGGCGAAGCGCCGGGCCTGCTCGGCCAGTGCGGGCGGCAGCTGAAACTCGGGCATGGGTTCACGTTACGGTGTCGCCTCGTGGCCGGGGCGGCCGTGGGTGCGGCGGCGCTCCTTCATCTCGGCCTCGAACAGGTGGCGACGGCCGCCGGCGAACCGCTCGCGGGCCTCCCGGTCGAGCTCGCGAAACAGCGCGTAGTACCCGTCGTCGAAGTCCTCCACCAGCTGGAAGGTCCACCGCCCGGCGACCACGTTGCGCCCGATCAGCTCGCTGGAGACCCGGTCGGCGAACTCCCCGTGCCCGGCCTCGCGCAGCAGGGCCACGGCGTCGTCGAGCATGAGGTCGGCGTGGCCGATGAGCTGATGGAGGTCGTACAGGCGGCCGCGGGCCCGCTCCACGGTCTCCAGGGCCTCGCTGAGCTTGCCCAGCGCCTCGACCGTCCCGTCGGAGACGCCGGCGGGGCGCGTATGCGCGGCGTCCGGGCCGTTCGCGTTCTCGTCGTTCATGAGTCCACTGGGTACCCACCTAAGCTACGGCCATGAGTGATCGCATCCGCTGGGGCATCCTGTCGACCGGCGCCATCGCCGCCACCTTCGCCGAGGACCTCCGGCTGCTGCCGGACGCGGAGCTGGCCGCGGTCGGCTCCCGCACCGCCGAGTCGGCCGAGCGCTTCGCCGCCGCCCACGGCGCGGCCCGGGCCCACGGCTCGTGGCAGGCCCTGGTCGAGGACCCGGAGGTCGACGCGATCTACGTGGCCACCCCGCACAGCGCGCACTACGAGGCGGCCCTGCTCGCGCTGCGGGCCGGCAAGGCGACCTTGTGCGAGAAGCCCTTCACGCTCGCCGTGTCCGAGTCCGAGGCGCTGGTCGCGGCGGCCCGCGAGGGCGGGGTGTTCCTCATGGAGGCCATGTGGATGCGCTGCATCCCGGCGATCCGGCGGATGGCCGAGCTGGTGCGCGACGGCGCGATCGGCGACGTGGTCTCGGTGCACGCCGACTTCGGCATCCAAGGGCCCTTCCCGGAGACGTCCCGGCTGCGCGACCGGCGGCTCGGCGGCGGCGCGCTCTACGACGTGGGCATCTACCCGGTGACCTTCGCGCACCTGTTCCTGGGCGCGCCGAGCAGCGTGCAGGCGTGGGCCCGGATGAGTGCCGGCGGCGTGGACGAGAACACCGGCATGCTGTTCGGCTACGACGGCGGCGGGGTGGCCGCGCTGACCTGCTCGCTGCTCGGCGACTCGGCCCGGCGGGGCGTGGTCACCGGGACGCTCGGGCGCATCGAGGTCGAGCGCGACTTCTTCCACCCGCACGGCTTCACGCTGTGGCGGGGCGCCGACGCGGAGGTGTTCGACCTGGCCTACGAGGGGCGCGGGTACCAGTTCGAGGCGGCCGAGGTACACCGCTGCCTGCGCGAGGGGCTGACGGAGAGCCCGCTGGTGCCGCTGGCCGAGACCCTGGACATTCTGCGCGTTCTGTCCTCGGTGTCCGGAATTATCGGACTTGACTATTCGAGCTGAGAACTGAAGCGGGGCGGACACACGGTGTTCCCGTCGCTACTGTGCGCCGTATGGTTCAGCTGATCCGGGCCGACCCGGACGCGTTGATCAAACTGGCCGACGGCTGCCTGACGGCCGCCGACGACCTCGGCGCGCACTACCGCACGCAGTTCGGCGAGCTGTCGCCGCCGGCGGCCGCCTTCGGCGCGCTGGCGGCCTCGCGCAGCGCGGCCCGGGTGGCCGCGGCGCTGCAGCTGGACGCCCAGGCCGCGATCGGCACCCACGTGCAGGTTCTGGAGGGCGACGCCGACCGGCTGGTGCAGGCGGCCTTCGCCTATGCCGAGGCCGACGACCTCGCCCGCGACGGCCTCGGCGGGTCCCGCGGGGCCCCGGCGTGAGGGGGTCCTCGATGACCGATCGCGACTTCTGCTGGGACCTGGCATGACCGCCGCGATGGCCGACGTGGTCGTGGACGACCTCTGGGACGTCGCCGCGCGCCCCGATGTGCTGGAGCGGGCCGCGCAGGCCTGGCGGGCCGTCGGGGCCGACGTGCGGTCCGCCGTCGAGGTGCTCGAGCGCGCGGCCGCGCCGGTGGTCGGCGGCGAGTGGGAGGGCGACGCGGCCGAGGACTACCGGGGGCACCACAGGCGGTACCTCGACAGCGCCGACCGGCTGGCCCAGGCGACCGGCGACACGGCGGCCGCGCTCGACGGGCTTGCGGCCGTGCTGCGCGGCGTCCAGGACCGGCTCGACCAGGCGTGGGCGCGCATCGCCGGGCTGGTCGAGCACCGGCGCCGGGGCGGCGTGGTGACCTTCCGGCCGGCCGACGCGGTCCAGGCCGACGCGGTCCAGGCGGCGGTGCAGCACGCGGCGGCCCTGCGCTCCGACGCCGAGCGGCTGCTCGACGACCAGGGCGCGGCGCTGGGCCGGGCCCGGGCGGCCTGGCAGCTGCTCGGCGCCGAGTGGGCCGCGGTGGCCAGCGAGATGATCCCGGCCTGGGTCCCGCCGCCGGCCCCGGCGGGAGTGCGCGCGCGGCTGGTCGACGGGCTGTTCGTGGTGCAGACCGGCCCCGGGGACGACGCCGTGGTCGTCGGCGACGGCGCGGTGACCGTGGGCAGGGTGCGGCTGGAGATCCCGCCGGGGGCCCGGCTCGTGCTGCGCACCGGCGACGGCGACGACACCGTGCAGGTCAACGGGGCGGCCGGGGTGACCGTGCTGGCCGGGGCCGGCGACGACCGGATCTACGGCGGGGCCGGCGACGACGTGCTGATCGCGGGCCTGGGCGCGGACGTGGTGCGGGCCGGGGCGGGCGACGACCGGGTCAGCCTCGGGCCGCTGGCGGCCGGCGGGCAGGCGGCCCCGCCCGGCGCCCGCGAGCAGGCCGACCTCGGCGACGGCGACGACCGGCTCTGGGGCAGCGGCGGCGCCGAGGCCGACACCGGCGGCGCGGGCGCGGACCTGATGTTCGGCGGCGCCGGCCGCGACTACCTCGACGGCGGGGCCGGCGATGACCTGATCGACGGCGGGACGGGCGACGACACGCTCTACGGCCTCGGCGGCGACGACCGCCTGTTCGGCGGCGACGGCGCCGACTACCTCGAGGGCGGGGCCGGCGACGACCGGCTCGACGGCGGCGCCGGCGCGGACGTGCTTTCCGGCGGCGGTGGCGACGACCGGCTGGAGGGCGGGGCCGGCGACGACGCGCTCTACTCCGGCGCCGGGCGCGACTCGGTGGACGGGGGAGAGGGCGCGGACACGCTCTACGGGCAGGCCGACGACGAGGTGGGGCGGGTGGAGCGGCTGTCCGCGGCCGAGGCCGGGGGCGCCGACGAGCTGACCGACTTCGTGCGGATCGGCGGGGACGCGGACTACCAGGCGCGGGTGCGGGCCGACCTCGACCTGCTGGCCGCCTCGCCGGACGGGCGGGAGATGCTCACCGCCCTGCGCGAGGGCGGCAAGCCGCTGCGCATCGAGCCCATCGACGCCGCCAACGGCTTCGCGCCGGCGAACGGCGGGACGCCCTTCATCCAGTACAACCCGAGTTGGGACGGCCTCATGGGCGGCACGCCGCCGACGGTCGTGCTCTTCCACGAGATGGCGCACGTGTACGACATGGATCGAGACCGCTTCGACCAGCGCCCCTACCCGGGCGACCACGGTGTCGACCGCGGGGTGGCGAACTACGAGCGCCAGGCGGTCGGGCTGCCCTACGACGCCGACGGGGACCCCGCCACGCCCGACCAGTTCGACCCCGGCCGGCCGCCCGAGCTCACGGAGAACGGGCTGCGGGCCGAGATGGGGCTGCCGCGCCGGGATCGGTACAGCAGCCCCTGAGCCTTCAGGAGAAGAGCAACCGGGCCGGGAGGTACGTCAGGATCGCGATCAGCGCCGCCCCGGGGAACGTCAGCACCCAGCCGATGATGATGTTGCCGGCGACCTGCCAGCGCACGGCCGAGAGCCGCTTGGTCGCGCCGACGCCCATGATGGCCGAGGTGATGCTGTGCGTGGTCGAGATCGGCAGGCCCAGCTGCGAGGTGGTGAACAGCACGCCGGCGGCGACCGTCTCGGCGGCGAAGCCCTGCGGCGGGTCGAGGTCGATCACCTTGCGGCCCAGGGTGCGGATGATGCGCCAGCCGCCGGAGTACGTGCCCAGGGCCAGCACCGTGGAGCAGGCCAGGAACACCCACTCCGGGATGTCGGTCTTGGTGGACTGGTAGCCGCCGACGAAGAGGGCCAGCACGATGATGCCCATCGTCTTGGCGGCGTCCTGCATGCCGTGGCCGACCGCCATCGCGGCCGCCGAGACGGTCTGCGCCCGGCGGAAGCCGCGGTTGAGCTTGCGCGGGTTGCCGCGGCGGAACGCCCACATGATGGCCACCATGAGCAGCCCGCCGAGCAGGAAGCCGACCACCGGGGAGGCGACCATCGGCACGAGGACCTTGTCCACGATGCCGGACCAGAGCACTTTGGAGTCGGCGCCCAGCCAGGCGGCGCAGAGCGCGGCGCCGACCAGCCCGCCGAAGAGCGCGTGTGAGGACGAGGAGGGCAGCCCGAAGTACCAGGTGATGAGGTTCCAGACGATGCCCCCGACCACGCCGGCGAAGACGATCCCCAGCCCGGACAGGCCCGGGGGCGGGTCGATGATGCCGCCGCCGACGGTCTTGGCCACGTGGCCGCCGAGGTGCGCGCCGATGAAGTTGCCGAGCGCGGCCATGATCAGGCCCGCCCGGGGGCTGAGGGCGCGGGTCGACACGGAAGTGGCGATGGCGTTGGCCGCGTCGTGGAAGCCATTGGTGTAGTCGAAAATCAGCGCTACCGCGATGACCGCGAGCACTGCCATGAGTTGCGCGCTGATGGCTAGGACTCCTTGACCACAATGGTCTCGACGGTGTTCGCCACGTGCTCGAACGCGTCGCAGGCCGCCTCGAGCTCGTCGACGACCTCTTTCATCTTGAGCACCGTCAGCGCGTCGTACTCGCCGGAGAACAGCCGGACGAGGGCCATCCGGTAGGCGCTGTCGCCCTCGTTCTCGAGCCGGTTACACTCGACCCAGTACGGCTCCAGGTCCTTCATCGCCTTGAGCCGGGGCATCGCGTTCGCGGTGAGGCGGGCCTGCTGGTCGAGCACCTTGACGATCTCGTGGATCTCCCGCGGCAGCGAGGGCAGCTTGGTCAGGCCGTAGAGGTACAGCAGGCTGCCGACCGCCTCCAGGTGGTCCATGACGTCGTCGAGCAGCGAGCCGAGGCGGTAGATGTCCTCGCGGTCGAAGGGCGTGATGAAGCTCGAGTTGATCTTCTTGTACAGCTCGTGCGTGATCGCGTCGCTGTCGTGCTCGACCTCGACCAGCCGCTCGCTGACCGACTGCACGTCGGCGCCCGGCATGGCGAGCTCCGAGAGCAGGTCGGTGCCCTTCACGAGGTTCTGGGCCGCGCGGCTGAACAGCTCATAGAACGAATCGTCACTAGGACGCAGCCTCAACCGCACAGTCGACCTCAAAACGTCAAAGAAGAGCCGGGGGGGATACCTCTGAACCGAGAATGCTAAGTCCCGTCATTGGCATCCGCTGTAGCGCAGACCATCGTCGGCCCGCGGTTCACCTGCTGTTCATCCATGATTCAGGTTTGCGTCGGGTGCCCGCTCCGCTGTGTATCGGATCGGCGCCGCTCGGTGTTTGTAGGTGCGCTGCACCGGCCGGCGCAGGAACCTGGCCAGCGCGCCCCGGTGCCGGCTCGCGATGACGTCGGCCTCGGCCGCGCGCAGCTCGCGCCAGAATGCGTTGCGCACCCGGCGCGGCCCCTCCGGTACCTCGGCGAAGCGCACCTTCCGGCCGTCGGCGTGCGCGGCCCGCACCAGCGAGCGCAGGATGTGCCGTGCCTCGGCCGGGAACTCGGGCCAGTCCTCGCGGGCGTCGAAGCCCAGCCGGGTGGCCAATGGCGCGCTCACCCACGGGGCCACGCTGGGTGGCAGGCCGCCGGGCTCGAGGTCGGCGAAGCGGCCCTCCAGGAAGGCGTACCGCTCGTAGGCCCCGAGCAGGTCGGCCCGCGACCAGTGCGGGCCGGTGAGCACGACCGTGATCGCGCCGGGGACGACCCGCCCGCCGAGGCAGGTGGTCAGCAGCGCGGCGTGCGGGCGCAGCAGCCGGTCGAGCGTCTCGTACTCCCGGCCGGTCGCCCGCACCGTCCCGGTGTCCGGGTCCGGGTCCGGCTCGGCCCGCACCATGAGCAGGAACGGCTCGGCCCGCCGGGCGTGCACCCGGCCCAGCGGGTTGCCCGCCGCCCGGGTGGCCAGCGGGGTCAGCACCGCCTGGTCGAACGTCGGGGCCGGCTCGCCGGGCGGCAGCGCGCAGGTCAGCCGCAGCGTCGGCGAGGTGGTGTCCGGGTCGATCCGCACGCCGACCTCGACCCCGGCGAAGCCGGCGCGGGCCGCGGCGGCGGCCGGGTCGAGGGGGCCGTCGAGCGCCACCAGCAGGCCGCCGGCGAGGTAGGGCCGGCCCCGGCGGGCGCGGGCGACGGCGAGCGCGGCCAGCGCTCCGGTGCTCGCCAGGCCCACAAGTCCGGTGGCGACGTTCGCCAGGGCATCTTCCATGGGTATAAATGGTACTTAAAGCGCATTTCGTACGAGGGCTAACCCGCTGGTTCATGAGGCGCTGGTTGAATGGGCGGGTGAGTGACGCGTTTCTCCAGCACCGCGACCACCTGTTCGGGGTGGCCTACCGGATGCTCGGCCAGCGGGCCGACGCCGAGGACGCGGTGCAGGAGGCGTGGCTGCGCTACCGGGGCGCCGACACCACGGGCGTGGCGGACCTGCGGGCCTGGCTGACCACCGTCGTCGGCCGGCTCTGCCTGGACCAGCTGCGCTCGGCGCGGGCGCGGCGGGAGGCCTACGTCGGGCCGTGGCTGCCGGAGCCGCTCGTCGAGCGCCTGCCGGACGCGGAGCCCGAGCCGGGGGAGGCGGTGGCGCTCGCCGACAGCGTCAGCTTCGCGCTGCTGCTCGTGCTCGACGCGCTCGGGCCTGAGCAGCGGCTCGCGTTCGTGCTGCACGACGTCTTCGGGGTGCCCTTCGCCGAGGTGGCGAGCACCCTCGGTACCACCGCGGAAAATGCCAGGCAGCTGGCCTCGCGCGCCCGTCGGGCGGTCCAGGCGGGGCAGCGGCGGCACACCACTGACCGGAGCCGGCAGGCCGAGGTCCTCGCCGCCTTCACCGCCGCCGCGCGCGACGGCGACCTCGGGGCCCTGGCCAAGGTGCTCGCGCCGGACGTGGTGGCGCTGGGCGACGGCGGCGGCCTGGTCTCGGCCGCCCGCCGCCCGGTCGTCGGCGCCGACGCGGTCGCGCGCCTCGTCGTCGGGCTCTACCAGCGGGCCGAGCGTGAGGGCTTCACGCTCGAGCCCGTGCTGGTCAACGGTGACCTGGGGCTCCTCGTCCGCCCGGTCGGGGTCACGGTGCTGTCGATCTCGCCGGAGGGCCTGGTCACGGGCTTCTACAACCAGCTCAATCCAGAGAAGCTAGGAGACCTGGTCTAGCCATTCGCGGTACGCCGAGCCGAAGGGCTCCCGCCGGTCGCCGACGGCCGACATGAGCCAGTCGGCGCTGGCCCGGGCCTCGGCGACGACGTCGGCGGGGTAGCCGTAGCGCACCTGGTGCAGGGCGAACTCGTCCTCGTCGGCCAGGATCACGTCTCCGGTGCGCCGCCGGATCACGTCGAGATCGAGGTCGATCGCGGTCATCTCGTGCTCGCTCGGCCAGTGCGGCACCGACGTGATGTCGCAGTAGATCTCGGTGCGGTGCGGGGTCGCGTTGAAGCACGCGGTCCACCACGCCTGGCGCGGGATGAGCAGCACGTGGGGCGACTCGACCGGCCCCGTCCGAGTGGTTCCGCGGTGCACCGGGGTGCCCGTGCCCGCGCCGAGCCAGACGCCGTGCTCGTCCTCGCCGAGCAGGTCGGTTTCGTAGTTCCAATGCAGGGAGCCGTCGAACTTGCGCCAGACCGCGCGTACACGCCTCATCGGCCCACCGTACCGATCCGGGTGTGGCCGCCGGATTCTGTCGTACGCAGGGGGTAGCGTGCTCGGACGTGACCGCCTCCCCTCGCCCCCGTCGCGCCCGACCGGAAGTCCTCGACCTTCTCGCCACCGCCGTCGGCGCGGTGCCGGACGGCGCCGAGCGCCCCGGTCAGCAGGAGATGGCGAAGGCGATCACGGCCGCCGCGGAGCAGGAGGAGCACCTGCTGGTCCAGGCCGGCACGGGGACGGGGAAGTCGCTGGCCTACCTCGTGCCGTCGCTGCTGGTAGACGGCCCGGTGGTGATCTCGACGGCCACCCTCGCCCTGCAGTCCCAGCTCGTCGACCACGACCTGCCGCGGCTGGCCGACGCCGTCGAGCCGGCCCTGGGGCGCCGCCCGACCTACGCGGTGCTCAAGGGGCGCCACCACTACGTCTGCCTGGCCCGGCTGGAGGGCACGTCCGCCGAGGAGCCCGACGACGGCCTGTTCGACGTCGGCGAGGCCAAGCCGACGAAGTGGCTCGGCGAGGCCGGCCGGCTCGGCAAGCAGATCGAGCGGCTGCGCGACTGGGCGATGGAGACCGAGACCGGCGACCGCGACGAGCTCGACCCCGGCGTCGACGACGCGGCCTGGAAGCTGGTCTCGATGCCGGCCCGCGAGTGCGTCGGGGCCCAGCGCTGCCCCTACGGCGCCGAGTGCTTCGCCGAGGCCAGCCGCGCCCGGGCCCGCGAGGCCGACATCGTGGTCACCAACCACAGCCTGCTCGCCGTCGACATGCTGACCGGCCGGCAGATCATCCCGCCGCACGAGCTGCTCGTCGTCGACGAGGCGCACGAGCTGGCCGACCGGGTCAGCTCCGCCTCGCAGGCCGAGCTGACCCCGGAGCTGCTGGAGCGGGCCGCCCGCCGCTGCCGGCCGTACGTCGACGACGAGGTGGCCGACCGGCTCATGGAGGCCGGCGACGTGCTCACCGTGGCCCTGGCCGAGGCGCCGGCCGGCCGGGTCGTCGGCGCCCTGCCCGACGTGCTGGCCGAGGCGTTGACCCTGCTCGACGCCGGCGGCCGCAAGACCGTCGAGGCGATCGGCGAGGTGCGCGCCGACGACGCCGACCCGGTGCGCAAGCAGCAGGCCCGCACGATGGTGGCCGACCTGACCAAGGTCGCCCAGCGCATGGTGGCCAACGCGGAGCACGACGTCATCTGGATCGAGCGCGACGAGCGCGGCCGCCGGGCCGTGGTCATCGCCCCGCTCACCGTGGCCGGCACGCTGAGCACCCACCTGTTCAGCGAGCGCACGGTCGTGGCCACCTCGGCCACGCTGGCCCTGGGCGGGCAGTTCGAGACCGTGGCCCGCTCGCTCGGCCTGCCGGTGCAGACCGAGCGCCCCGCCGCCGCGACCGGCCCCGCCGAGGCGGCCCGCGAGGCCGTCGTGCGGGCCGACGAGGCGCGCGACACGGCCGGCCTGGCCTGGAGCTCGCTGGACGTCGGCTCGCCGTTCGACTACGCCAAGCAGGGCATCCTGTACGTCGCCGCCCACCTCCCCAAGCCCCAGACCTCGGGCCTGTCGGAGGCCGCGGCCAGCGAGATGGTGGAGCTGGTGCAGGCCCTCGGCGGCCGCACCCTCGGCCTGTTCTCCTCGCGCAAGGCGGCCGAGCGGGCGGCCGAGGTGTTGCGGGCCCGCACGCCCGGCATCACGATCCTGCTGCAGGGCGAGGAGGCGCTGCCGATCCTGGTCCGCAAGTTCCGCCAGGACCGCAACAGCTGCCTGCTCGGGGTCATGTCGCTGTGGCAGGGCGTCGACGTGCCGGGCGACGCCTGCCAGCTCGTGGTCATCGACCGGCTGCCGTTCCCGCGCCCGGACGAGCCCCTGTCGGCCGCCCGCTCCGACGCGGTACAGGCGGCCGGCGGCTCCGGCTTCGCCGCGGTGAGCGTGCCGATCGCCGCGGTGCGACTGGCCCAGGGCGTGGGCCGGCTGATCCGCTCCCGCGGCGACAAGGGCGTGGTGGCGGTCCTCGACTCGCGGCTGGAGCACGCGACGAGCTACGGGCCGTTCCTGCGCAAGTCGCTGCCCCCGTTCTGGTACACCACCAAGCCCGACATCGTGCGCGGCGCCCTACGCCGCCTGGCCGGCTCGTAACCGCGCCGGTCGCTCGCCGAGACGCCCGATTGTCGCTGAGGGCGGGCGTCCGGCGCGACGTCCGCTTGTCGCCGACGGGAGGCGCTCGGTGTGGTGGCGGCCGCTTGTCGCCAAAGCCGGCGCGCTACGGCCGCTTGTTGCCGAAGCTGGGGTGTTCGGCGAGGCGGCCGCTCGTGTCGGTCTGTCAGGTGCTGGCGTGCTACGGCCGCTTGTGGCCGAGCGCTTGGGCGTTCGGCGTGATGGCGGCTTGTTGCTCGAAGGCCGGGCGCTCGGCGTGGCCGTTTCGTGCCGATAAGTCGGGCGCTGGCGCGCCACGACTTATCGGATTTATCGCCTGTCGGGGGATGGGCCCGGCTGCGCATCATCTGAAACGGTGGCACTGCCGCTTCGGGCCCTCCTCGGTAGCGTCGCGACCACGCCGATCAGCAGCAGGCCGCAGGCAATCTGCTCGATCTTGAGCCAGAGCGGGAACGGGCCGGGCAGGGCGACGATCAGCGAGATCGCGACGATCTGGGCGATCGTGACGATCCGCAACCGCCGCACGTCGCCGCGGAGGGCCAGGACGTTGGTGATGACCGCGGCGATCGCGACGAGCGAGCCGCGAATCCACACCGCCGCGTTCACGATCGCAGTGTGCTGGCGCAGCACGACGACGACGGCCAGCGTGGCCACGCACAGCAGCAGGTAACCGGCGGCGAACATCCGTGGGGTTCGTGTCATGCCCTCAGCGTGGGCCGCGGGCCCGGTCGCGGGCATCGGCGCCGGGTTAGACCCCGTCTCCATCCCGGGTTGGATGCGCCTGTGCCCCGCGCGGGTTTGAATCGGTGGGTGACCTCCTCCGCGATCGCCACCCTGGACGCGGTCCGGGAGCAGCGCGCCGCCGTGACGCGCTGGCTGCGGCCGCTGGCCCCGCTCGTCATGCTGGTGGTGGTCTGGGCCTCCTGGACGACCGCGCCCGCCCCGGCCCTGTCCGGTTCCGGCCGCCCGGTGCTGATCGCGCTGGCCGCGTTCGTGGTCGCCGGCGTCGGCACGGTGCTCACCGTGCCTCGCAATGTCGCGACGATGCCGCGGTACGTGCCGAGGCACGCCCCCTTCGTGGGCGCCCTGCTCGCCGCCTCGGTCGCGCTCGTCTGGCTGCAGCCGGACGGGGCCGGCGTGGCCGGCATCTTCGTGGGCGTCTCGTTCCTGGCCCCGCTGCTGCGCGGCCACATCTGGGTGCCGGTGACCGTCGTCGCCCTGGTGCTGGTCGCCGTCGTGGTCACCACCGCACACCACGGCTCGCTGATCGACGCCCTCCTCGACGCGGTGATGGTCGGCGCGTTCTACGGCATGCTGATCTTCGCGATGCGCCTGGGCGAGGCCAACCGCCAGGCCGAGGGACTGGTCGTGGAGCTGGAGCGGGGCCGCGCGGCCCAGGCCGAGGCGGCCCGCCTGGCCGAGCGCCAGCGGCTGGCCCGCGAGATGCACGACGTGCTGGCCCACTCACTGTCGGGCCTGATGCTGCAGCTGGAGGGGGCCCGGCTGCTGGCCGTGCGCACCCCGGACGACCCGCGCCTGCCGGCCGCCATCGAGCGCGCCCAGCAGCTGGGCCGGGCCGGCCTGGACGAGGCCCGGCGGGCCATCGGGCTGCTGCGCGACGCCGAGCTGCCGAGCCTGTCGGAGCTCACCACCGGCTTCGCCCGCGACCACGGCGTGCCGTGCGCCTTCGCCGCCGACGGGGACGAGCGGGAGCTGTCCTCGCCGGCCCGGCTGGCCGTGTACCGGGTGGCGCAGGAGGCGCTGACCAACGCGGCCCGGCACGCGCGGCCGTCGCGGGTCGCGGTGCGGCTGGAGTACCGGCCGGACACCGTCTGCCTCACCGTCGAGGACTTCGGCGCCCCGCCCCCGCCGCTGGTGCCGGGCGTCGGGTACGGGCTGACCGGGATGCGCGAGCGGGCGGAGCTGCTGGGCGGTACCCTGGCCGCGGCCCCGACCCCGACGGGCTTCCGGGTGGAGTTGGAGGTCCCGGCGTGACGATCCGGGTCCTGCTCGCCGACGACCAGCGGGTGGTGCGGGAGGGGCTCGCGCTCGTGCTCGGGCTGTTGCCGGACGTCGAGGTGGTGGGCGCCGCCGCGGACGGTCAGGAGGCGGTCGAGCTCGCCACGCGGCTGAAGCCCGACATCGTGCTCATGGACCTGCGCATGCCGCGCTGCGACGGCGTGGAGGCGACCCGCCTGCTCGCGCGGGACATGCCGGAGGTGCGGGTGGTGGTGCTCACCACGTACTCCGACGACCGCTCGGTGCTCGACGCCCTCCGGGCCGGTGCGCGCGGCTACCTGACGAAGGAGGCCGGCGGGGACGAGATCAGCGAGGCCCTCCGGCGGGTGTTGGAGGACGGGGCGGCGCTGGATCCCGCGGTACAGCATCATGTCCTGAACGCCCTTGCCAAACCCGTCGAGCGGCTCCCCGACGGGTTGACGCCCCGGGAGGCCGAGGTCCTCGGGCTCGTCGCGGCCGGGCTGTCCAACGCCGAGATCGCCGGGCGGCTCTTCATCAGCGAGGGCACGGTCAAGAGCCACATCAACCACCTGTTCGCCAAGATCGATGCGCGCGACCGGGCGCAGGCGGTCGCCTATGCGTACCGGCACGGGCTGGCGGATCGACGGTAGGCTCCGGGGCCGTGGGTCGTGGAGCGAAAGGCTGATCGCTTTGCAACAGGTGAAGACCTCGGGGTCGGAATTCGTGCTCGGGCTCAAGCTGCTCGGCAAGGGCTTCGCGCGGTACGGGCGCAATCCGCGCCTGCTGCTGCTCGGCGCGATCCCGGCGCTGATCACGTGCGCGCTGTTCGCCGTCGGGTGGGTCTTCCTGATCCTCTACATCGGCGACATCGCGTCCGCCGTGACCTGGTTCGCCGACGACTGGTCGGACGGCGTGCGGCAGGTGATCCGCTTCGGCGCCGGGGCCGGCATCCTGGTGGTCGCGGCGCTGATCTCCGCGCTCACGTTCACCGCGCTGACCTTGCTCATCGGCGATCCCTTCTACGAGGTCATCTCCGAGAAGATCGAGGACGGGCTCGGGGGCACTCCTGGGGCGGTGGATCTGCCGTGGTACCGCACCCTCTGGCCCAACCTCGTGGACTCCATCCGGCTGATCGCGCTGGGCATCGCGCTGGCCATCCCGCTGTTCCTGCTCGG
Organism: Dactylosporangium salmoneum; assembly: GCF_039532525.1. Classification (NCBI taxonomy): domain Bacteria; kingdom Bacillati; phylum Actinomycetota; class Actinomycetes; order Micromonosporales; family Micromonosporaceae; genus Dactylosporangium; species Dactylosporangium salmoneum. The sequence goes on along the minus strand of NZ_BAAARV010000083.1, from coordinate 66,828 downwards.
CTTCGTGCCGATCGTCGGGCAGACGGTGGTCCCGGTCCTCAACGCGATCGTCGGCGGCTGGTTGCTCGCCGTGGAGCTGACCGGCATCCCGTTCAACCGGCGCGGCATGCGGCTGAAGGAACGGCGCAAGCTCCTCCGGGCACACCGCTCGATGGCGCTCGGCTTCGGCATCCCGGTGTTCCTGGTGCTGCTGGTGCCGGTGGTCGCGATCATCGTGGTGCCGGCGGCCGTGTCGGGGGCGACCCTGATGTCCCGCCGGCTGCTGGGGCTGAACATCGAGGACCAGCCGCCGGTGCCCGCCCCGCAGATCGCCGCGCGGTAGTCGCCGGCCGGTCAGGCGTCAGGCCAGCAGGCCGCGCAGCAGGGTGGTGTCGCCGCTGACCAGCAGCGTGTCGAAGGGAACCCGGCCCCACAGCGCCAGGGCCAGGTCGCTGGCCGGTCCGCTCGCGGTGGCGCGCTCGCGGTGGTCGTCGGAGTCGAGCAGCGTGTCGGTGTCGAGGAGCGCGATGCCGGCGCCGCGGAGCCTGACGTACCAGACCTGGTCGACGTCCGTGGCGTGCAGCGCGATCATGCCGGCCCGGTCGTCCGGCCCGCTGCGCCGGCCCGAGGGCAGCCAGGAGTCGAGCACCTCGGTGACGTTGTCGCTGGCCACGCGCGGCTCGATCGGCTCGGCCAGGCCGCCGGCCATCTGCGCGTCCCACCGGTGGATCACGGTCTCGTGGAGCATGCGGCGGTGCCAGAAGGAGGCCTTCTTCGCCTGGGGCGCGAAGTTCCAGGCCGGCAGCTCGGGGTCGACGGCGTCGAGGGTGGCCACCAGCTCGGTGAACGCGTCGGTCCAGGCCGCCGTCGCGTCGACGCCGTCGGGCAGCGGGTCGGTCCGGCGCGGCTCGGGCTTGTCGAGCACTCCGCGGGCGACGTGGCCGGTGACGTACGAGTACACCAGGCTCAGGTGCCACGCGAGGTCGCCCAGGCTCCAGCCCGGACAGCTCGGCACCGGCGCGTCGAGCGGCGTGCCGCTGCCCAGGGCCGCGCGGAAGGCGTCGCCCTCGGCGCGCAGGGCGGCCAGCCAGATGTCCTTGGTGAGCTGAGGCTTGCTCATAGGCATCAAGATTAGGGCAACGCTTAGGCTGGTGCGGTGCCCGAACCCGCGACCCTCGCCGCGTTTACGACCCTTCGCCTCGGCGGCCCGGCCGGCCGCCTGATCGAGGCCGCCACCGAGGCGGAGACGCTGCGGGCCCTGCGCTCCGGCGGCGACCAGCTGATCCTCGCCGGCGGCAGCAACGTCGTGGTCGCCGACGAGGGCTTCCCCGGCACGGTCGTGCTGCTGCGCGAGCGCGGCCTGCGCGCCGAGGAGCGCGACGGCGCCGTGCGGCTGACCGTCGCCGCGGGCCACCCGTGGGACGACGTGGTCGCCACCGCCGTGTCGAACGGCTGGTCCGGCATCGAGTCGCTGTCGGGCATCCCCGGCTCGGCCGGCGCCACCCCGATCCAGAACGTCGGCGCCTACGGCCAGGAGGTCGCCGAGACCATCGTCTCCGTGCGGGCCTACGACCGCGCCCGCGACGAGGTCGTCACGATCCCGGCGGCCGAGTGCGGATTCGCCTACCGGACCAGCGTCTTCAAGCACAACTCCAGGCACGTGGTCCTCGCCGTCACCTTTCGGCTGTCCGCCTCCGCCCGCTCGACCCCCATCGCCTACGCCGAGCTGGCCCGCTCCCTGGGCGTGGAGCAGGGCGCGACGGCACCATTGGAGGAGGTGCGGGCCACGGTACTGAAACTTCGCGCCGGCAAGGGCATGGTTCTCGACCCGGCCGACCCCGACACGTACTCGGTCGGCTCCTTCTTCACCAACCCCGTCGTGCCGGCGCCCGACTTCGAGCGGGTCCGCGCGCTCGCCGCCGACCTCGGCCCGATGCCCTCCTGGCCGGCGGGCGGCGAGATCAAGCTGAGCGCGGCCTGGCTCATCGAGCGGGCCGGGTTCACCAAGGGGTACGGCTCGCCGGGGCGCGGCGTGGCCCTCTCCGGCAAGCACACCCTGGCGCTGACCAACCGCGGCTCCGGCTCGGCGGCGGCGCTGCTGGACCTGGCCCGCGAGATCCGTGCCGGCGTGGTGGAGCGCTTCGGCGTGACCCTCCACCCTGAGCCGGTGCTGGTGAACTGCGCGCTCTGAACCCGCTCAAAAGCCCGGAAAACGATAAGTCGGGCGCTCCGCGCCACGACTTATCGGACTTATACCCTGTCGGGGGAAATGTCCGAAAAGTCGCGGCACGAAGTGCCCGACTTTTCGCAAAACCGACTTTTCGTAGACCGAGGAGCGCCGGTTTCATAAGTGGGGCTGTTTCATAAGTGAGGCGGGCTGCGAAGGGCCCAGATTCCTCGCCAGGACGGCCCGGCGGGCCAGCGGGCTACGCCTGGTCGGCCCACCCGGGACGCTGGCGGTGTCCCGCGGAAGCCTGCGGTTACAGCACCGAAGTGAGACGGGGCTGCGGCAAGCCCAGCGGGCTGTGCCTGGCGGCCCGCCCGGGGCGCTGGCGGCGTCCCGCGGAAGCCCGGCTGCAAATCCGGAGTGAGGCGGGCCCGGCGGGCTGTGCCTGGCGGCCCGCCCGGGGCGCTGGCGGCGTCCCGCGGAAGCCCGGTTACAACACCGGTAGCTCCCACCCCGGCTATGCGACAGGCGCTAGTCAGGGGCGACGGCCGCGTACGGCACGGTCACCTCGCCGAGGCGCCAGCGGGCCGGCCGATCCAGAACGGGCCAGCCCGCCTCCCGGGCCGACTCGACCGCCCGCCGCCACCGCTGCCGCGGCCCGAAGACGGACAGCGGAGCCGCCGCCCGCCAGCCCGCGTCGAGGTCCGACAGCAGCGCGTGGATACGCTCCCCGGCCACGTTGTGGTGGATGAGCGACTTCGGCAGCCGCTCGGCCAGCGTCGAAGGAGTGTCGAGGTTGGCCAGCCGGCTGGCCAGCGTCAGCGTCCGCGGCCCCTCCCGCGAGACCAGCACCCAGGAGGCCAGCCGCCCGAGCTCGTCGCACGTCCCCTCCACCAGCAGCGCGCCGCTCGCGGTCATCGCGGCCCACGCCGCCGGGACGTCCTGCTCGTCGTACTGCCGCAGCACATTGAACGCCCGCACGAGCGTGGGTCGCAGGCCGGCCAGCTCGAAGCCACCGCGGCGAAACTGCAGCGCCGCCGTGGCGAAGGGCTGCGCGGCGGCGACCCGGGCCGGATCGATCTCCAGGCCCACCACCGGGACGCCGAGGCGGGCGTGCAGCTCGATCGCGGTGATGGGCGAGGCGCCGTAGCCGAGATCGACCACGAGCGGCTCCGGCGCCCGGCGGAGCATCCCGCCGAGCGTCGCGGCGATCCAGTTGTCGACCCGGCGAAGGCGATTCGGGTTGGTCGTCCCACGCGTGATCGAGCCGACGGGTTTCATGACAAGGATCAGAGCACCCGGTGCACCTTGTGCTGCGCGGCCTGGGCGAGCGGGCGCACCACGAGCCGGTCGATGTTGACGTGGTGCGGGCGGGTCGCCGTCCAGGCGATGCAGTCGGCGATGTCCTCGGCGACGAGCGGCTCGGCCACGCCGGCGTACACGGCGGCCGCCTTCTCGGCGTCGCCCCCGAAGCGCTTGAGGGAGAACTCGTCGGTGCGCACCATGCCGGGGTCGATCTCCACGACGCGGATCGGGCGGCCGCTGAGCTCCAGGCGCAGCGTCTCGGCCACGGCGGTCTGGGCGTGCTTGGCCGCGGTGTACCCGCCCCCGCCCTCGTAGACGATGAGCCCCGCGGTGGAGCTCATCACCACGACCGTACCGCGGCCGGAGCGCTCCAGCAGCGGCAGCAGCGCCTTGGTGACACGCACGGTGCCGAGCACGTTGACGTCGAACATCCACTGCCAGCCGGCCACGTCGGCCCGCTCGACGGGCTCGGCGCCGACGGCCCCGCCGGCGTTGTTGACCAGCAGCTCGAGCGAGCCGTCGAGGGACGACACGGCGTCGGCCAGGGCGGCGACCGAGGCGTCGGACGTGACGTCGGCCACCACGGCGGTCGCCGAGGTGAGTGAACCGACCAAATCGTGCAGCCGGTCCTCGCGGCGGGCGACGGCGACCACGTGGAAGCCCTCGGCGTCCAGCCTGCGGGCGGTAGCGGCCCCGATGCCGCTGGAGGCGCCGGTGACCACGGCGATACGAGTAGACATGTGGCCATCCTGCACGAAGTTGCCCGGAACGCAGTGACCAACGCAACGGTGGGTAGACGGCCGCCTGCGAGGGAACATGGACGGTTGGGAGGATGTAACCAGTCGGCAACAGACAGGAGCAGGACGTGGCGCGGGTTGACTCGCTGCATGGCCATACCCCGCCGTCCCGCCGTTCCCTTCCCAGACGCGTCGCCACGCTCTCGGTGCACACCTCGCCGCTGGACCAGCCGGGCACCGGCGACGCCGGGGGTATGAACGTGTACATCGTCGAGGTGGCCGAGCGGCTGGCGCGGGCCGGCGTCGAGGTGGAGATCTTCACCCGGGCCACCACCAGCGAGCTGCCCCCGCAGGTCGAGATGGCGCCCGGCGTGCTGGTCCGGCACGTGATCGCCGGGCCGTTCGAGGGGCTGGCCAAGGAGGACCTGCCGGCGCAGCTGTGCGCGTTCACCGGCGGCGTGCTGCGCGCGGAGGCGGCCCGGCCGTCCGGGTGGTACGACCTGGTCCACTCCCACTACTGGCTCTCCGGCCAGGTGGGCTGGCTGGCCAAGGACCGCTGGGGGGTGCCCCTGGTGCACACCGCGCACACCCTGGCCAAGGTCAAGAACCAGCTGCTGGCCGACGGGGACAAGCCCGAGCCCATCGCCCGCGTGATCGGCGAGGAGCAGGTGGTGGCCGCGGCCGACGGCCTGGTGGCGAACACGCCCGCCGAGGCGGAGGAACTCATCGACCTGTACTCCGCGGAGCCCCGCAAGGTGAGCGTGGTCCCGCCCGGCGTCGATCTCGAGCGGTTCGCCCCCCGCCCGCACCGCAAGCGCGCCGCCCGGGAGCACTTCGGCCTGCCCGCCGACGCGCACGTCGTCGCCTTCGCCGGGCGCATCCAGCCGCTCAAGGCCCCGGACATCCTGCTGCGGGCCGCTGCCGAGCTGTACGCCCGCGACCCGAAGCTGCTGGTGGTGATCTGCGGCGGCCCCAGCGGCTCCGGCCTGGACCGGCCGACCGCGCTCATGGACCTGGCCCGCGACCTCGGCATCGCCGACATCGTACGGTTCCTGCCGCCGCAGTCCCGCGAGTCGCTGGCCGAGCTGTTCCGGGCGGCGGACCTCGTCGCCGTGCCCAGCTACAACGAGTCGTTCGGGCTCGTCGCCATCGAGGCACAGGCGTGCGGCACGCCGGTCGTGGCGGCCTCCGTCGGCGGCCTGGTCACCGCGGTGCGCGACGGCGTGTCCGGGATGCTGGTCGACACCCACCGCCCGGCCGACTGGGCCGCGGTGCTCGGCCCGCTGCTGGCCGAGCCGGCCCGGCGGGCCGCCCTGTCGCTCGGCGCGGTGCGCCACGCCCGCGAGTTCTCCTGGGCCCACACGGCCAGCGGCCTGCTCGCCGCCTACCGCGACGCGCTGGAGTACCACCGGCAGGCGGTGGCGGCATGAGCGCGCGTGCGGAGGTCTCGGCGCTCATCGAGCGGGTCGCGGCCGAGCGGGAGATCCCGTGGGACACCACCGGCGAGCACTCCTACGTGGTGACGCTGCCGGGCACCCACAAGCAGAAGACCAACTGCAACCTCATCGTCGGCGAGCACGCGCTGCGCGTCGAGGCCTTCGTCATGCGCCACCCCGACGAGAACCGCGAGGCGCTGTGGGAGTGGCTGCTGCAGCGCAACGCCCGCATGTACGGCGTCGCCTTCAGCGTCGACACCAACGGCGACGTGTACCTGGTCGGCCGCCTGCCCCTGCACGCCGTCACCGAGGACGAGCTCGATCGGCTGCTGGGGGCGGTCCTGACGTACGCCGACGAAAGTTTCGACCCGATGCTCGAGATCGGCTTCGGCTCGGCGATCCGCCGCGAGTGGGAGTGGCGGGTCAAGCGCGGCGAGCCCCTGGACAATCTCAGGGCATTCACCGAGTTCGTGAATCGACCGGCCTAGCTACATTCGCGGGTGTGATCGAGCGATCCCCACTCGCATGGAAGCCCGTCGGCGCGGTCGCCGGCGGGGCGGCGCTGGCATTGCTGCTCACCATCGGCCGGTACGACTACCACCGCGACGAGCTGTACTTCCGCATGGTCGGCGCGCACCCGAAGTGGGGCTACGTCGACCAGCCGCCGTTCACCCCGCTCATGGTCCGGGCCTGCATCGCCGTGTTCGGCGACACCGTCTGGGCGATCCGCATCCCCGGGCTGGTCTTCCTCGTCGCGGCCGCCGTCCTGCTGGCCCTGATCGCCCGCGAGGCCGGCGGCGGCCGGGCCGCGCAGACCCTCGCCGCGGCGGGGGTGCTGACCACCTTCCCGTTGACGGCCGCGCACATCACGATCACCGCGGGGCCCGACCTCGTCATGTGGCTGCTGGTCATCTGGTGCCTGATGCGCGCGCTGCTGGGCGATCTGCCGAAGTACTTCATGTGGGCCGGTCTGATCGCCGGCCTCGCGCTCTACAACAAGCACCTGGTGATCCTGCTCCTGGCCACGTTCGGCGCCGGGCTGCTGCTCGTCGGGCCGCGGCGCGTGCTGGCCTCGAAGTGGCTGTGGGCCGGCGCGGGGATCGCGGTCGTCGTCGGCCTGCCCAACCTGCTGTACCAGATCGCCAACGACTTCCCGCAGCTGTCCATGGCCCACGCCCTGGCCCAGAACAAGGGCGACGACGCGCGCATCACGCTCCTGCCCCTGCAGTTGCTGTGGCTCGGCCCGTTCTTCGTCCCGGTCTGGGTCGCCGGGATCGTGACGCTGCTGCGCCGGCCGGAGCTGCGCCCGATCCGCGCGTTCGCCGTCGCGTACCCGCTGATGATCGTGCTGCTCTTCGTCGTCGCCGGCCAGCCGTACTACAGCTTCGGCCTCCTGGCCGCCCTGTTCGCCATCGGCGCCGTGCCGGCCGCGCGCTGGATCGCCGGGAGCCGGGCGCGGCGTGGCCTGCTCGTCGGGGCGGCGGTGGTCAACTGCGGCGTCGCGGTGCTCACCTCCCTGCCGGTGCTGCCGATCGACGTGATCGGCAAGACCCCGATCCCCGGGATCAACATCGGCATCGCCGACGAGATCGGCTGGCCGCGCTATGTGGCTCAGGTCAAGGAGGTGTACGACGCCCTGCCGGCCGAGGACAAGGCGAACACGATCCTGTTCACGGGCAACTACGGCGAGGCCGGCGCCCTGGACCGCTACGGCAAGCCGTTAGGCCTGCCTGACGTCTACAGTGGACAGAACGAGCTGTGGTACCTCGGCCCGCCGCCCGAGTCGGTGACGGTCGTCGTGTGGGTCACCGAGGGCAACGGCCCGGTCGGCAATCCGGCATTCGGCTCGTGCGAGGTCAAGGCGAAGCTCGACAACGGTTACGGCGTTGACAACGAAGAGCAAACAGCTCGCGTCTTCGTCTGCCGCGACCGCAAGCTGACCTGGGCTGAGCTGTGGCCGAAGGCCCAGCATTTCGATTGATTTCAATTATTTCAAGTGTGTGAGCGAGCCGACAGCCCGTTCACTTGGCGAGGTATTCGGCCGCCGCGTAACGTCGTCTACGGATCCGGCGATTCCTGAAGTTGGGGAGCGACGGGGGTGTTCCGGGCCGAAAGGCCCACTCGCAGTGACGTGTCCGGGCGGGGCGCGTCACTGCAACCGGCGGCACAGAGCGGGTGCCGTGGACTGGGGGTGCACGTCACCCGCTGCCGCCGGTGCGAGTTCTCGCGAAACTTAAGCCGGCCGTAAAGACGCATCATGCTCGATGGCCGTAATTTCCTCGCATGCGCATTGCGCGTCTCTTTGCCGCCGCCATTCTGCTGACGTCGCTCGCCGCCTGTGGCGACAAGGCCGCAAACGGTTCCCCCGAGGCCCTCGATTCCTCGTCGCCGTCCTCGGCTTCCTCCGAGTCCCCTGCGGACGACGGCGGTGTCGGCGCCCTCGGCGCGGCCGGCGCGACCGCGTCGCCCACCGCCGCCAAGACCTCGGCAGCGGCCGCGTCCGCGGGCAAGGCGCCGACCCAGACGTTCGCGGTGGCGAGCGCGCAGTTCACCTTCACGCGGGCGGGCCGGACGCTGCGCACCGTGGTCTGGTACCCGAAGTCCTCCGGCCGCTTCCCCCTGGTCCTGTGGAGCCACGGCCTGCACGGCTCGCCGGAGGGCTACGCCGGCGTGACCCAGAAGATCGCCGCCGCCGGCTTCGTCGTGGCGGCCCCGGCGTACCCGTTCACCAACGACAAGGCCGACCCGTTCAACCAGAACGACATGGCCAACCAGCCGGCCGACGCCTCCGCCGTCATTACCGAGGTCCTGAAGCAGGACACCCAGTCCGGCTCGGTCCTGGCCGGCCGGATCGACACCGCCCACGTCGGCGCCGCCGGCCACTCCGCGGGCGGCTACACCACCGCCGGCCTGCTCTCGGGCTCGACCCGCGACGCCCGGCTGAAGGGCGCGGTCATCGTCTCGGGCGGCTCCATGGGCGGCAAGTTCACCGGCGCGGCCACCCCGGTGCTGTTCATCCACGGCGACGCGGACACCACCGTGCCGTACAGCAGCGGAAAGTCCCTCTACGACAGCTGCACGTGGCCGAAGGGCTTCCTGACCCTCCTCGGCGGCGACCACGGCGCCTCGCTGTGGGGTTCCACGCCGGCCGCCACGGCGGTCTCGAAGACCATGCTCGACCTGTTCCGCTACAGCCTGTACGGCGACGCGGCCGCCCGCTCCCGCCTGCGCTCCGACGCGACCGCCCCCAACGCCGCCAAGTACGACGGCACGCTCTGAATGCGGCGAAGTCCGATAAGTCGGGCGCTGGCCCGCCACGACTCATCGGACTCATAACCCGGCAGGCGAAATGTCAGCGACGTCGTGGCGCGACAGCGCCCGACATTTCGCCCAAATCACCGCCGCAGGGCGAAGACATCCAGCAGGCCGGTCAGCTCCAGCTGGGCGTAGGCGAGCGGACGAGGGTTGCGCAGGCGCAGGGTGCAGCCGGCCCCGTTGGCCAGTTTCCAGCAGCTCACCAGCGCGCCGATCCCGGCCGAGTCCAGCAGCGTGACCTGGTCGAGGTCCAGGACGAGAGCGTCGGGGCGGAAGGCGGGCAGCACGGCCCGCACGGCCTCGGTCACCTGCTCGCGGGTGGCCAGGTCGAGCTCACCGGCCAGGCGGATGACCACCGTGTCCGGGCGCGTGGCCTCCAGGGTCGCCGACAAGCCGTCCAACTGCCGCCTCCTCCAGTGCTGGAGGGCCGTCACTACCCGGCCACGGGCACGGCAAACCTTTCCGCCTCCAGTTGCCTGGCCACCCGGCGCTCGCGGGCCGGCTGGATCAGCAGGTGGCCGGCCGCGGCCAGCAGGCCGAGGGCTCCGCAGACGACCCAGTGCCAATCACCGAGGTACTGCAGGCTGACCCCGCCCGCGGCCGGCGCGATGAAGCTCGCGGCCGGGAAGGTCAGGTAGAACACGCTCTGGTACCGCCCCCGCAGCGCCTCCGGCGAGAGCTCGGCGATGACGGCGGCGTTCGGCGGCGCGGCGATCATCGAGCCGACCGTCCAGATGGTGGCCGCGGCCAGGTAGCCGCCCACGCCGTCGGCCAGCGAGACGGCGGCGAAGCCCAGGCCGAGGAAGACGTTGGCGACGGCGAGCGCGGTGCCCTTGCGCCAGCGGTCGATCAGGCGCGGCACGAAGAGCTGGCCGACGACGATGAGCAGGGCGGCGTACGCGACGACCGAGCCGTAGACGGACGGCCGCAGCCCGTCGGCGGTGATCGCCAGCGGCAGGATGGTCGAGGTCTGCGTGGACAGGATCGCCAGCAGCAGCGACAGGGCCACGAAGAGCATGTAGGCGCGGTCGGTCAGCGCCGTGTGCAGGCCGCCGGAAGGCTTCGCCGACGCCGACGCCGACGCCGACGCCGACGCCGTGCGCGCGGCCGGGCGGGTCTCCGGGATCTTCCACAGGATGAGCACGGCTGTGACGAGCGTCGCGCTCGCGTCCACGGCGAAGAGCAGTGTGAAGCTCATCTCGGCGAGGGCTCCGGCCAGTACCGAGGCCACCGCCATCCCGAGGTTGAACGCCCAGAACTGCAGGTTGAAGGCGCGGCTGCGGTCGGCGGCCGGGGTCACGTCGACGATGGCGGCCACGAACGCCGGGCCCGGCATCGCGTGCATCAGGCCGAGCAGGGCGGCCAGCGCGGCGATGAGCCAGATCGGCTCGGCCAGGGCCAGGCCGGCCAGCATCACGACCGCGCCGAAGTGGGCCAGCAGCAGCGTCGGACGGCGGCCCCAGCGGTCGGCCAGCACGCCGCCGAGCAGGACGCCGGCGATGCCGCCGATGCCGTAGGAGCCGCCGACCAGGCCGGCGACGGACAGGGTCAGGTGGCGGTCGGAGGTCAGGTAGAGGGAGAGGACCAGCGCGACGAAGCCGCCGACGCGGTTGATGAGCATGCCGGACCAGAGGTACCAGTAGAGCCGGGGGAGGCCCCCGATCGTGGCTCGGTACCAGTTGCGCACGAGAACCGTCCTTTTTAGTTAAGCATCTTTACAGTTTGATCTTATCCAGGTCGTTCTCGGCCGCGGACGCGGTTCCCAACCGCCGGTCGCGGGCCGGCGCGGCGAGCAGGCTCCAGGCGCCGGCGACCGCGCCGACAGCGAGGCAGCCCAGCCACAGCACGGTGTTGCCGGCGTCGCCGGCGTGGTCGCGCACGGCGCCGCCGAGCGTGGGCGCCAGGAACGACGCCAACTGCCAGGACAGGCCGAAGGCGCCCTGGTAGCGGCCGCGCATCGAGACGGGGGAGAGGCCGGCCAGCAGGGCCGCGTTGGACGGGGCGTTGAGCATCTCGCCGGCCGTCCACACCACGACCGTCCCCGCGTAGGCCAGCGGCGAGTGGGCGAAGGCGACGAGGCCGAAGCCGATGCCGATGATCAGGGCGGACAGCGGCAGGACGTAGGCGGCCCGGCGGTTGGCCAGCATCCGGCTCACCGCCATCTGGCCGGCCACGATGAGCACGCCGTTGAGGGCGATCACCAGGCCGAAGGTGCGGCTGGAGAGGCCGTCGGAGATCATCGCCAGCGGCAGCATGGACGCGTGCTGGAGGATCACCAGGGCCACCAGCAGGTTGCAGGCGACGAAGCCGACGAAGACGCGGTCCCTCAGTACCGCCCGGAAGCTACCCCGCTCCGGCTCCGGCCCGGCCACCACCTCCGGGCGGGTCTCCTTCACCCGCCACGCGACCAGCAGCGCGGCGGCCGCGGTGGTGGCGGCGTCGCCGGCGAAGAGCGCGAAGTACCCGGCCTGGGCGGCGAACCCGGCCACCACGGCGGAGACCGCGAAGCCCAGGTTGATCGCCCAGTAGTACGTGCTGAACGCCCGCATCCGGTCCTTGCCGGGTACCAGGTCGGTGACCATCGCGCCGAGCGCCGGGCGGGCCGTCTCGGTGGCCGCGCCGAGCAGAAGGGCGGCGGCCATGATGGTCAGCGGCGCGCGGGCCAGGCCGAGGCCGACCATGACCACCGAGGACGAGCCGAGCGCGAGCAGCGCGGCCGGGCGGCGGCCCCAGCGGTCGGCGAGGTGGCCGCCCACGGTGACGCCGAGCGCGCCGCCGACGCCGTAGAGGCCGATCACGAGGCCGGCCGCCGACTCGCTGAAGCCGCGGCGGGTGGTCAGGTAGATCGTCAGGAACAGGATGACGAAGCCGCCGGCCCGATTGATCAGCGTGGCTGTCCACAACACCCAGAACTGGCTGGGCAGCCGTTGTCTCCCCGTAATGCCTGACACGGTCTTGCATCCTTACAGCAGGAGCCGTGTGATGTCGAAGGGATTCGGTACGGGAGGATGAGTTCATGAGCGAAGTCGGGACACTGGTGCTCTTGCGGCACGGTGAGAGCGAGTGGAACGCCAAGAACCTGTTCACCGGCTGGGTCGACGTGGACCTCAGCGCCCAAGGAGAGGCCGAGGCCCGTCGGGGCGGCGAGCTGATCCGTGAGTCCGGTCTCCTGCCGGATGTGGTGCACACGTCAGTGCTGCGCCGTGCCATCCGTACCAGCGAGATCGCCCTGCACACGGCCGACCGCCACTGGATCCCGGTCCAGCGCACCTGGCGGCTCAACGAGCGCCACTACGGCGCCCTGCAGGGCAAGAACAAGAAGCAGACGCTGGACGAGTTCGGCGAGGAGCAGTTCATGCTCTGGCGCCGCTCCTACGACACGCCCCCGCCGGCCATCGCCGACGACGACGAGTGGTCGCAGGCGGGCGACGCGCGTTACGCGGCGCTGCCCCCGGAGCTGCGCCCGAAGACCGAGTGCCTCAAGGACGTCGTGGCTCGGATGCTGCCGTACTGGTACGACCAGATCGTGCCGCAGCTGCTGAACGGCAAGACGGTCCTGGTCGCCGCGCACGGCAACTCGCTGCGGGCGCTGGTGAAGCACCTCGACGGCATCTCCGACGAGGCGATCGCCAAGCTCAACATCCCGACGGGCATCCCGCTGCGCTACGACCTCGACGCCGACCTCAAGCCGATCACGGCCGGCGGCACGTACCTCGACCCGCAGGCGGCCAAGGAGGCCGCCGAGGCCGTGGCCAACCAGGGTCGCAAGTAACAACGGTTCGCATGCGGGGGGAGGGGCCGGCGGCCCCTCCCCCCGAGGCATTACTGGGCGGCGCGGGACTCCAGGGCCTCGCCCGTGACGAGGAACACGACGTGCCGGCCGGCATTGACGGCGTGGTCGGCGTAGCGCTCGTAGAAGCGCCCGAGCAGCGCCGAGTCGACGGCGGCCTCGGTCTCCTCGGTCCACTTCGGGCCGAACATGATCCCGAACAGGTCGTTGTGCAACTGGTCCATGGCGTCGTCGTCGCGTTCGAGCTGGGCGGCGGCGACCACGTCCAGGTTGGAGATGGCGCTGGAGATCTTGCCGGCGATCCGGTCGGCCACCGCGCCCATCTGCTCGAACGTGGCGACCAGCGGCTCCGGCACGGCGTGGGCCGGGTGGCGGCGCAGCGCCGTCTTGGCCACGTGGTCGGCCAGGTCGCCCATCCGCTCGAGGTCGGCCGCCAGGTGCAGGGCGGTCAGCACCAGCCGCAGGTCGGAGGCGACCGGGGCCTGCCGGGCGCACAGGTCGTACACCTTGTCCTCGACCAGCCGGTAGAGGGCATTGACCTCGGCGTCGCGGGCGATGACCTCCTCGGCGTCGGTCTGGTCGGCGTTGAGCAGGGCGTTGGTGGCGCGGCTCATGGCCGAGCGGACCGCGTCGGCCATCCACACCAGCAGCTTGTTGACCTGCAGGAGGTCGGACCGGTATTCGTCGCGCATAGTGCTCCAATCGTTGTGTACGTCACCGTATGGCCCTTAGCGCCCTGCGCCGATGAACAAACGCGGCCAGCAGGGTGAACACTGGACGTCGTGAGCCCGATTCGTACCTTCGTGCGCGCTGGATGCGGTAACTGGTCTCCTACCATCGGAGCGTGGATTGGAAGTTCCGGCAGCCAAAGGCCGAGGGCCCGGCGATGACCGAGGTGCTCGACGCGCTGCAGGTCGGTGTGCTCGTGCTCGATGAGCTCGACAAGCCCGTGCTGGCCAACGCGGCCGCGCGGGAGATGGGCCTTGTCCGGCAGCGGCAGGCCGGCGGCGCGGCCGCGACCGAGGAGGCGCACACGATCGTGCGGACCCTCGCCGGCCAGGTGCGGCGCACCGGCATCACCCGGGTCGTCGAGTTGGACCTGCCCCGCCTGACGCACGGCGAACCGCTCGGGGTCAACGTCCGCGCGGTCGCGCTCGACTCCGGCCGGGTGGCGATCGAGGCGGCCGACGTGACCGAGGCCCACCGGGTGGCGCGGGTACGGCGGGACTTCGTCGCCAACGTGAGCCACGAGCTCAAGACCCCGGTCGGCGCGCTGCAGCTGCTGGCCGAGGCGCTCCTGGACGCCACGGACAAGGACCCGGCCGCCGCGATCCGGTTCGCCGAGCGCATCAAGCACGAGTCGACGCGGCTCGGCCGGCTCGTCTCCGAGCTGCTGGAGCTCTCCCGGCTGCAGGGCGCGGAGCCGCTGCCCGAGCCGGAGCCGGTCGACGTCGACAAGATCACCGCCGAGGTGCTCGACCGGGGCAAGACCCCCGCCTCGGCCAAGGAGATCGAGCTGCGCTTCCAGGGCGTGCGCGGGCTGACCGTGTACGGCAACGAGAACCAGCTGGTCACGGCGGTGGCCAACCTGGTGGAGAACGCCATCGCGTACTCCCCGGAGCGCACGACGGTCACGGTCACCACCAGCGAGGACAACGGGTACGTCGAGATCGCCGTGGCCGACCAGGGCATCGGCATCGAGCCGCGCGACATCGACCGCATCTTCGAGCGCTTCTACCGGGCGGACCGCGCCCGTTCCCGGGCCACCGGCGGCACCGGGCTGGGCCTCGCGATCGTCAAGCACATCGCGACCAACCACGGCGGTCGCGTGACGGTGACCAGCACGGTAGGAGTTGGCTCGACGTTCACGTTGCGGCTGCCTTCGCGTCCGACGGACGCAGCGTTGGCGATACCGCCGTCAGTTGAGATCGGAGGGGCCTCATGATCGTTATGCAACAGCAATCTCCACCCCGCGGTTCGCAGCGCAGTGCGGCTCCCCGGCAGCTACGAAAGGACAGCACGTTGGCGCGCGTACTCGTGGTCGAGGACGAAGAGTCGATCTCGGACCCGTTGTCGTACATGCTCCGTCGCGAGGGCTTCGAGGTCTCCATCGCCGCGACCGGCACCGAGGCCCTGACCGAGTTCGACCGCACCGGCGCGGACATCGTCCTGCTCGACCTCATGCTGCCCGAGATGTCCGGCACCGAGGTGTGCCGGCAGATGCGGCAGAAGTCCAACGTGCCGATCATCATGATCACCGCGCGGGACAGCGAGATCGACAAGGTGGTCGGCCTGGAGATCGGCGCCGACGACTACGTCACCAAGCCGTACTCGCCGCGCGAGCTGGTCGCCCGCATCCGCGCGGTGCTGCGCCGCCAGGTCGACGCGGTCGGCGAGCTCGCACCGCCGACGCTGTCGGCCGGCCCGGTCCGCATGGACGTCGACCGGCACGTGGTGACCGTGGCGGGGGATTCGGTACAGCTGCCGCTCAAGGAATTCGAGCTGCTCGAGCTGCTGCTGCG
The DNA here is from genome assembly GCF_039532525.1 of Dactylosporangium salmoneum. Classification (NCBI taxonomy): domain Bacteria; kingdom Bacillati; phylum Actinomycetota; class Actinomycetes; order Micromonosporales; family Micromonosporaceae; genus Dactylosporangium; species Dactylosporangium salmoneum. The sequence goes on along the minus strand of NZ_BAAARV010000083.1, from coordinate 51,577 downwards.
CAACGCGGGCCGGGTGCTGACCCGCGGCCAGCTCATCGACCGCGTGTGGGGCGCCGACTACGTGGGCGACACCAAGACCCTCGACGTGCACGTCAAGCGGCTGCGCTCGAAGATCGAGCCGGAGCCCTCGGCGCCGCGGTACATCGTCACGGTCCGCGGCCTGGGCTACAAGTTCGAGCCGTAGGACTCACGAGCAGCACGGCGCTCAGCCGGCATTGGCGACCGATTCGCGGTTGCGCCTGCGTTCCTCCATCTCGCGGCGCAGGACGTAGCCGCGGATCGCGCGCCCGATCAGCTCGCTCGTCTCGTACGTGATGATCACGTCGTAGGTGGCGTGCTCCGGGTCACGGCGGACGAACAGCACGGAACCGTTCAGCGTGATCACCTGCTCTTCGAGCGAGACCCGCACCTCCACGCGGTCGTCGCGGTCGAAGCGGTCCTCGAGCATCCGGCAGCGCACCCCGCCCTCGGAGAGGTCGATGACCCGACCCGAGTACGTGGTGCCGCCCATCGTGACCTCGACCCGCTCGCCGCCCCCACCGCGCACGTAGTTGCGCCGGGTCTGCAGCCGGATCGACCCGACCGCCTCCAGCAGCCAGCGCGGCGGCTGCTCGCGGCCCAGCTCGACGAGCTTCACGTCGACCGCCTGCCGCCGGTCGCCCGCCACCCAGGCCAGCTCCATCGACGCGCCGAGCTTGGGCACGTCCGCGGAGCTCACGCCGAAGGGGGCGGCAACGGTCAGGCGCTTGCCGCTGACATCCTCGACCCGGGACTGATAGGCCTCGCCGTCCATCAGCACCACGTCGACCAGGGCGTTGATCGCGGGCAGGCTGGTCACGCCCGCACGTTCGGCTCACCCGGGCGAGACTTGAGAACTCCTGCCGCACGACACGCCCGGCTGCCGTAGCGTTTTTCCTGGTGCGCAGCTTCAACACCGGCCCGGCCGGCACACTCCTGATGGTCGTCGGCCTGCTGCTGGCGGCCAGTTCGACGTACACGGCGGTCGCCAAGGGCGGCTGGCCGGACGTCCTGCCGAGCATCCTGATCGGCCTGTCGCTGACGGCGGTGGGCTACTCCCTCGTCGCCCGGGCCCGCCGCTCGCAGTCGCGATCAGATGGGCCGGATGGGGATGAGCTTTAGCGCCGCGGTGGTGGCGGGGTGCGGGGCGACCAGGCCCTGGGCGGCCCGGGCGGCGCACAGCTCGGCCAGCCGGGCGTAGGCCGCCTTGCCGATCAGCTCGGTCAGCTCCGGCTCGTACTCCTGATACATCCGCTTGTCCCCGACGTGCGCCTCCGGCGACGAGGTGCACCACCAGTGCAGGTCGTGCCCGCCCTCGCCCCAGCCCCGCCGGTCGAACTCGCCGAGCGTCGAGACCAGTACCTTGGTGCCGTCGGAGCGCTTGCGCCAGTCCTGCTCCCGGCGCACCGGCAGCTGCCAGCACACGTCCGGCTTGTACTCCAGCGGATGCACGCCGTCACGCAGGGCCTGCCCGTGCAGCGCGCAGCCGCCCCCGCCGGGGAAGCCGGGGTCGTTCTGGAACACGCAGCCCCCGCCGGGCCGGGTGGCCGTGCGCAAAGCCTGGCTCTTGCCGTCGATCGTGTCGTTCTCGGTCCACCGCTTGAAACCCCGGCGGTAGTACTGCCAGTGCTCCGGCGTCAGCTTCTTGACCGCGGCGCGCACGCGCTGCTGGTCGTCGTCGTCGGTGAAGAAGGCGCCGTGCGAGCAGCAGCCCTCTTCGGCCCGCCCCTCGATGATCCCGTGGCACCCGCGCCCGTAGATGCAGGTCCAGTTGGACAACAGCCACGTCAGGTCGGCGCGGATCAGGTGGTCCTCGTCGGCCGGGTCGGCGAACTCGAGCCACTCGCGCGGGAAGTCAAGGTCGACCTCGAGGCTGCGCGGGTCGTCTGTCTCATCGACTTCGACCTCGACGTGGATGTTCATTGGACCAAGGCTACGCCCTCGCCGTTACGGTTTACGCATGCGACTCGGCGTGCTCGATGTAGGCTCCAACACCGTTCATCTGCTGGTGGTGGACGCGCACCCCGGCGCACATCCGTGGCCGGCCCACTCCCAGAAGGCGGAGCTGCGCCTGGCCGAGCGCATCGGCCGGGACGGCAACCTGACCAAGGCGGGCGCCGACAGCCTGGTCGCCGCCGTCGCACAGGCCCGCGCCGCCGCCGAGCGGCTGGAGACCGACGACCTGCTCGCCTTCGCCACCTCGGCCGTGCGCGACGCCAAGAACTCGGCCCGCGTGCTGCGGCGGGTCCGCGAGGAGACCGGCGTCGACCTGCAGGTGCTCTCCGGCGAGGCCGAGGCCATCATGACGTTCCTGGCCGTGCGGCGATGGTTCGGCTGGTCGGCGGGGCGCCTGCTCGTGATGGACATCGGCGGCGGATCCCTCGAACTGGCGGCCGGGATAGACGAGGAGCCGGATGTGGCGCTTTCGGTACCGCTGGGAGCCGGCCGCCTGACCCGCGAGCGCCTCGCCGGCGACCCGGCGAGCGCGGCCTCGGTCGAGGCTCTGCGCGAGCACGCCGAGGCCGAGGTGGCCCGCACGGCCGAGCGGCTGCTCAAGAGCGGCTGGGACCGCCCGGTGGCCACCTCGAAGACCTTCCGTACCCTGGCCCGCCTCGCCGGCGCGGCCCCCTCCAACGCTGGCCCCCGGGCCCCGCGCCGGCTCACCCGCACCGGCCTTCACCAGGTGCTCTCCTTCATCCGGCGCATCCCGTCGGCCGGCCTGGCCGAGATCGACGGCGTCAGCCCGGGCCGCGCCCACCAGATCCTCGCGGGCGCCGTGGTGGCCGACGCGACCATGCGGATACTCGGCATCGACGAGGTGCAGATCTGCCCCTGGGCCCTGCGCGAAGGAGTGATTCTTCGCCGTCTGGAAGTGCTGGAGTCGCGTTGATCGACAGGAGACGCTACCTGGGTCGGGCTAGCCTGGTGGTGTGAGTCGTCAAGTTCCGGTCCTGTTGTCCACCTCCTCGGTCTTCCCGGAGCCGACCGCGGCCGGCTTCGAGATGGCCGCCGCGCTCGGCTACGACGGCGTCGAGGTCATGGTGTGGTCGGACGCCGTGAGCCAGGACTCCGGCGCGTTGGTCGGTCTCTCCCGCCACTACGACGTGCCGGTGCTCTCCGTGCATGCGCCATGTCTCATGGTGACGCAGCGCGTGTGGAGCCCCGACCCGTGGGAGCGCCTCCGGCGCGCGGCCGAGCTCGCCGACACGCTGGGCGCCACGACGGTGGTCGTGCACCCGCCGTTCGCCTGGCAGCGCGATTACGCCCGGACCTTCCAGTCCGGCCTCCTGCGCCTCGGCCGGCAGTTTCCGGCCATCCGTTTCGCCGTGGAGAACATGTTCCCGCTGCGCGGAGTGGGCCGCGAGTTCGTCCCGTACGCGCCGAGCTGGGACCCCACCGAGACCGGCTTCGACGCCTACACCCTTGACCTGTCGCACTGCGCCGCGTCTCGCACGGACGCCATCGCCCTGGCCGACACCATGGCCGGCAACCTGGCCCACGTCCACCTGGGCGACGGCACGGGCAAGGGGCGCGACGAGCACCTGGTGCCGGGGCGGGGCACCCAGCCCTGCGCCAAGCTGCTGGCCTCGCTGGACGCCCGGGGCTTCACCGGCTCCGTGGCGGTGGAGGTGGGCACGCGGAAGGCCGGCAGCCGGGCCGAGCGGGAGGCCGACCTGGCCGAGTCGCTGCGCTTCGCCCGTCAGCACCTGGCTACGCCGTCCCCGGTCGTCTGAGTCCTGGCCTGCTCGTCCGGACGCTCGTCCGGTTTTGCGCGATAAGTCGGGCGCTGGCGCGCCACGACTTATCGGACTTATACCCCGACAGGCGAAATCTTACGAACCCGGAGGTTTCGCAGATCGCGCAAACCTTGCCCGGAGCGGTGCGAGGAGATGCGGCTCGAGGGCGCGGGGGAGGAGCGGGTGGGGAAGCACGCCGCGGACCCGTGAGGGCGTGCGGCTCGAAGCCGTTGATGAGGTGCGGGGAAGGGCGCGTCCCGCAAGGCAGCCGTGGGGAGAAGCGGGCCCAAGCTGCAGGGAAGTGCGGCGTGGAGCCGTGCCGAGCTGCGGCCCGGGCTCGGCGGACCAGGGTCAGGCGCCCGTGTGAAGGAGCAGGCCCAAGCCGCAGGCAAGTGCGGCGTGGAGCCGTGCAGAGGTGCGGCCTTGGCCCGACGGACCAGGGCAAGGCGCGAGCGAGAGCCGCGGGGCGGCGGCAGCAGCGTCACGGCCCCGGTCCGCGGAGGTGGTCCGCGAGCCGGGGCCGAAGAAGTCGATGTCAGATCTTGCGTACGGACTCGGCCTGGGGGCCCTTGGGACCCTGCTTGATCTCGAATTCGACGCGCTGGTTCTCTTCGAGGCTGCGATAGCCATCCGCGACGATTGCGGAGAAGTGGACGAAGACGTCGTTGCCGCCGTCGACGCTGATGAAGCCGAAGCCCTTCTCAGCGTTGAACCACTTCACGGTTCCCTGGGCCATGGTGCTGTTTCTCCTTCGTAGGGCGTTGTGATCCGGTGACGTACCCGGTGTCGGGGGCCGGCCCAACGAAGGCCGGCCCCGCATCGCCCAACCCCGCGTGTCCGATTTATCGGACGCGCGGTAAAGCGAACCACATGACGCAAGATATGCCGAAGTTCACAGCGTCGGGGTGGTTTCCAGCAGTTACGCCGTGACGACCGCCCGATCGGAGTCCCCGACCGGGAGGTCGGAGACCGCCGCTGGGGCGAGGGAAGCTCGCTTTCGGGCCCGATGTGCGGCCACGTGCGAGCGGGTGGCGCAGCGCTCCGAGCAGAAGCGGCGGCAGCAGTTGGACGAGGTGTCCAGGTACACGTTGCCGCAGCGATCGTCGGCGCAGACGCCGAAGCGGGTGCTCCCGTGCTCGCAGAGCCACACGGCCAGGCCCCAGGCCGCCCCGGCCAGCAGCTCCGAGCTGACCGACGAGCCGCGACCGGTCACGTGCATGTGCCAGTCGTGGGTGTCGTGGCCGGAGATGCGCGGCTGCATGGGATACGCCTCGAGCAGCGCGTTGAGCTCGGCGACCGCGGCCACGTCGCGGCCGGACGAGCCGTGCTCGAAGACCTCCCGGAGCCGCTTGCGGGCGCGCCGGAAGGCGATCAGATCGCGTTCCGTCGCTTCCGCGGTCTGCCAACTGTCCTCGCCGAACAGGGCGGCGAGGTCCTGCATGCTTTCGAGCGGCGCGTTGACGATGTCGACGGCGGTCCGCGCATACGCGTCGAAGTCCACCCGACCAAGGTAGTCAAGAAATGCCACAGTGGCGACCAGGCGTCACCGGACGTCTCCAGTTCTGTCTACGCTCGGCACATGCTCAGATCGGTCATCCTCGCCGCCGCCCGCTCCCACAGGGTCGAGCGGATCGTTGAAACCGCCCCGGTCAGCCGCAGCATCGTGCGTCGCTTCATTGCCGGGGAACACGTGGACGACGCGCTACAGCGCACCCGCGAGCTGGCCGCCGACGGCCTGGCCGTCACCATCGACTACCTGGGAGAGGACACCACCAATCCCGAGCAGGCCGAGACGACCCGCGACGAGTACATCAAGCTGCTCGACGCCCTGCACGCCGCCGAGCTGACCCCCGCCGCCGAGGTGAGCGTGAAGCTCTCCGCGCTCGGCCAGGTCTTCGACGAGAAGCTCGCGTACGAGAACGTCCGCGCGATCTGCGCCAAGGCCTCCGAGGCGGGCACCACCGTGACGCTGGACGCCGAGGACCACACCACCACCGACTCGACGCTGGACGTGCTGGGCCGGCTGCGCGGAGAGTTCCCGACCACGGGCGCGGTCCTGCAGGCCTACCTGCGCCGCACCGAAGCCGACTGCCGCGAGCTGGCCGTCGAGGGGTCCCGGGTGCGGCTGTGCAAGGGCGCCTACCGGGAGCCCGAGTCGGTGGCGTACCAGGGCCGCCTGGACGTCGACAAGTCCTACGTGCGCTGCCTCAACGTGCTGATGTCCGGCACCGGCTACCCGATGGTCGCCACCCATGACCCCCGCCTGGTGGCCATCGGCGAGGACCGGGCCAAGTGGTTCGAGCGCAGCCCCGACGAGTTCGAGTTCCAGATGCTCTACGGCGTGCGCCCCGACGAGCAGCTGCGCCTCGCCCAGGCGGGCTACACCGTGCGGGTCTACCTGCCGTACGGCACTCAGTGGTACCCCTACATGATGCGCCGCCTGGCCGAGCGCCCCGCGAACGTCGGATTCCTGGCCAGGGCCCTGCGCTCGCGCGGCTAGCGACGCCGTTGGCCGGCGGGAGGAACCGGCCCGAACCGCTCATCCCGCCGGTTCTCGTCCGTACGGGCGACGCGGCGCCTTGACCGGGTCACGTACGGTCCGGCGGTGATGGAAGGGGATGGACGGCGGTACGCGGGCGCATCTGACGACACCGCGAGCCTCCCGGCATTTCCCCGCCAGCGCGAGCCCGAGCCCGACGAGCGGCCCTCGCCGCCTTGCATTCTGCGGCAGTACGGCGAGCAGCCCCCCATCTCGGGACGGCACCGCGAGCAGCTGCCCATCCTCCGGCGCGCCACGACGCTGCGCGCGGCCCTGTTCGGCGTCCTGGCCTTCCTGCTGCTCGCGCCGCCGGCCGCCGTCGCGTACACCACGGTCCGCGACGAGGGGGCCGCCACCGTCGCCGCCCAGGAGCTGCCCGCCGGCCGGGACCGGGGCGTCGGCGGCCCGGGCGCGCGAGACGGCCGCCCGGCCGCCCCCGGTGAGACCCACCGAGCGGCCCCGACCACCGTCGACGGCAGGATCCGCCAGGCCCTCGCCGACCAGGCCGCGGCGCTGCTGGCGGGCGACGAGGACGGCTTCCTGGCCGCCGTCGACCCGTCCGCGCCCGGGCTGCGCGAGGAGCTCGCCCGGCGCTTCGGCTCGCTGCGCCAGCTGCAGGTCAAGGTCTGGCAGCCGGTGGTCAAGGCCAAGGTCCGGACCGAGGCCGGGGGCACCGCGTCGGCGACCGTGGCCGTGCAGTACTGCTTCGTGGTCCAGGCTTGCGAGCCGATGGGCCTGGAGGCGGACACCCGCTGGAACGTCTCCGGCAAGACGGTCACACTGCTGTCCTTCGGCACGGCCAAGGCGCTCGGGCCGCGGCCGTGGGAGGTCAGCGACCTGCACTCGGCCGTCGGCTCGCGGGTGGTGGTGTCGACGACCGCGAAGTACGCCTCCCGCCTCTCCTCGATGCTGACCGCCGCGGAGAAGGCCGCCGCGCTGACCGACAAGTACGCCCGCTGGGGCTCTCCGCCGTCGCGGTACGTGGTCTACCTGGCCGGGCCGGACGAGTGGGCGTCCTGGTACGGCATCAACCAGGCGGCCTGGGTGGCCGGCTTCGCGATGCCGCTGAACGCGAGCGCGACCGAGATCGTCGTCAACGCCGCGCGGGTCGACACCCGGCAGGCCCTCGACGTGCTGCGCCACGAGTTCACGCACGTCGTGACGCTGGACGGGGTCGAGAAGGCCTACCCGCACACCTGGTGGCTGGTCGAGGGCATCGCGGAGTACGTCCGCATGAAAGGCAACGGCAACAAGCCCTTCGACGGCATGGCCGACGTGCGCTCCTACGTGCGCAGCGGGCACTGGGACGGCAGCATCGCCCTCGACGACCCGCCGGACGGCGCCACCACGAGCGACGTGAGCGGCCGCTACGGCGTGGCCTACCTGTCCCTGCAGCACCTGGCCGAGCACTACGGCGAGGACCGGCTGCTCGACTTCTTCGGCTTCGCCGTCCGCGAGGGCATGGCGCTGAGCGATGCCGCGCCCAAGGCCTTCGGCGCGAGCTGGGCCGACATCCAGGCGGAGTGCGCGCAGGCCGTGCGGGCACACGTCTGATCGCGCAGCGCGCCAGCCGTGCGGGCATATGCCCGATTAGTAAGCCTTTTCCAGGCTGATCTCGCCGTCCCGGATGTGGTCGGCGCAGGCGATAGCGCGGTCACCGGTCGGGCCGCCGGCCTCGATGGCGGCTGGGTCACCCGAGGTCATGCGGGGATGGCCGGTGCTCATCGGAGGAAACGGATCTGCGGGTAGTGGGGTGAGGGGCGCTGGAGCACCGGTGCGGTCAGGTGGGCGATCATCCAGCTCCATCAGCTCGCGCAGCTGATCGTCCTCGGTGGCGTGGCAATCTGGCTGCTGATCGCGGACCTGCGTATCCGCTTCCACCGCTGAAGGGCGGCATCTGTGAAGAACCGGCTACGCGAACTGCGCGCAGCTCGCCGATGGAGCCAGGCCGACCTGGCCGACCGGTGCCAGGTCTCCCGGCAGGCCATCAACGCCATCGAAACCGAGCGGTACGACCCCAGCCTGCCTCTGGCGTTCACCATTGCCGACGTCTTCGGCCTGACCATCGAGCAGATCTTCCGTCCTGACCGGACGGAGGACACGGGCGACCCGGCCTGACATCGAGTCTTGGATGGTGGAGCGCCTGGTCATCAAAAGCGCGCAAGATCAACGCCCGTTGAAGCGCCGGGGCAGAGGTGACAAGAGGGCGTATCTAAACTTGTCAGCGTGCATCGCGTCCCCTCGCGAACAACGGCCGTGGCCCTCGTCATCCTCGTGTCGCTCACCGGCGCCTCCTGCAGCGGCCACGACAGCGGCATCGGGCTGGGCACCGCCGGGCGAGCCGACGTCGTCGAGGTCGTCGACGCGCCGGCCACCATCACCGCCCGCGCCGCCGCCACCCTCACCGCCGCGGCCGACGGCACGCTGGCCACGCTCAGCGTCAAGCCGGGCGACTCCGTCGCGGCCGGTCAGGTGCTCGCCGTCGTCGACTCGCCCTCGGCACAGCAGCGGCTGAAGGAGGCGGGCGACGCCCTCGACGCGCTCAACCGGTCCGGCGGCGGCGCGGTCGGGGTCAAGAACCTCTCGGCCCAGCAGAAGCGCACCGACGACGCGGCCGCGAAGGCGTTCGCCGACGCGCGGACGGCCGCCGGGCAGATCGCCGACGCCGCGGTGCGCACGACGCTGACCACCCAGATCGACCTCGCCGAGCGCACGTACCAGGAGGCGGCCGCCTCGGCGCGGGCCGTGATCCAGAGCGTCCAGCGCGGGCTGGCGAGCATCTCGCAGGCGATGTCGGCGCTGACCGCGGCCCAGCGGGCGCAGGCGCAGTCCGCCTACGACCTGGCGCGCTCCACCGTCGACCAGCTCACGCTGCGGGCGCCGGTGGCCGGGGTGGTGCAGCTGGGCGGGACCTCGGCGGCCGGCGCCCCGTCGATCACCGACCTCATCGGCGCGGCGACCGGGGGACAGGCGCCGGCCGCGACCTCGGCGCCGACGGGCGGCAGCCCGCCGGGGGTGGACCCCGCGGTACCCGTCGGAGGAAAGGTCTCGGCGGGAACGGCCATCCTGACCGTGGTCGACGTCTCGGAGCTCGGGCTGATGGCCGAGGTCGACGAGACCGACGTACTGCTGGTCGAGCCCGGCGTGACGGCCCGGGTGGAGCTCGACGCCGCGCCGGGAGCCGCCTACGAGGCCACCGTGACCTCGGCCGACGTGCTGCCGACGACCTCGGCCCGGGGCGGCGTGGCCTATCGGGCCAGGCTGCGGCTCGGGGCCGGCCGCTACGACGACGGGCGGGCCGCGCCGACGCCCCGGCCGGGCATGAACGCCGTGGCCCACCTGCAGGTGCGCTCGATCCGGGACGCGGTCACGGTGCCGGCCGCCGCGGTGTTCAACGTGGGCGGCAAGGACGTCGTCTGGCTGGTCCGCGACGGCAAGGCGGTGCAGCAGCCGGTCAGCGTCGGCGTCTCCGGGCAGGACCGCGTCCAGGTGCTCAGCGGCGTGGCCGACGGCGACCAGCTCGTGGTGCGCGGCACCGACAAGGTCCAGCAGGGCATGGAACTGCCGGGATGACCGCGGCGTTGGTCGCCCGGGACGTCACGCGGGAGTACGCCCTGGACGGCGTCACCGTGCCGGCGCTGCGCGGGGTCAGCTTCACGATCGACGAGGGCGACTACGTGGCCGTCATCGGGCCCTCCGGCTCGGGCAAGTCGACGCTCATGCACCTGCTCGGCGGCCTGGACCGGCCCACCTCCGGCCGGCTGCTGATCGGCGGGCGGGACGTGACCGGCCTCGACCCGCGGGAGCTCGCCCGGCTGCGCAACGAGGTCATCGGCTTCGTCTTCCAGTCGTTCCACCTGCTCGCCCGCACGAGCGCGGTCGACAACGTCGGGCTTCCGCTGGTGTACCGCGGGGTGCGGGCCGGCGAGCGCCGGCGCCGCGCGGTGGCGATGCTCGAACGGGTCGGGCTCGGCCATCGCCTCGACCACCGGCCCAACCAGCTCTCCGGCGGCGAGCAGCAGCGGGTGGCCATCGCCCGGGCCCTGGTCACCGACCCGCGGGTGCTGCTGGCCGACGAGCCGACGGGCAACCTCGACACCAAGAACGGCCAGGCCGTCCTCGCCCTGCTGGAGGCGCTCAACCGCGAGCAGGGGGTGGCGCTGGTGATCGTCACGCACGACCGCGAGGTGGCCGCGCGGGCCGATCGGCAGATCGTGATGCGCGACGGCGAGATCGTGCCGCACCAGGGGCCCGACGGCATGGCCGCGGGGATCGGGTCGTGAGGCTCGCCGAGGCGTGGCGGGTCGCCATCGACGCCCTGCGGGCCAACCGGCTGCGCAGCACGCTGACCATGCTCGGCGTGATCATCGGGGTGGCCGCGGTGGTCGTGCTCGTGGCCATCGGCACCGGCACCAAGCAGGAGATCGAGCAGCAGGTCGAGGGCCTCGGCTCCAACCTGCTCATCGTGGTGCCGGGTGAGGTCAACATCGGCTCGGCGCCGTCGGTCTCGCGCATGGACCTCTCCGACGTCGACGCCGTGTCGAAGATCGTCGGCGATCGCGGCCGGGTGGCGGTGACCGTCGCCTCGGGGGAGACCGTGGCGGCCGGCAACGCGGAGACCTTCGCCAGCATCAACGGCGTCATCGAGACGACCCCGAACGTCTTCGTGCGCCACCTGGCCCGCGGCACGTACCTCACCCGCTCCGACGTCGACACCCAGCGCCGGGTCGCCGTGCTGGGCTGGGGCGTGGCCCACAAGCTCTTCGGCGACCGGGACGCGGTCGGCCAGCAGCTGACCATCGCCGGCGTGCGGTTCCGGGTGGTCGGCGTCTTCGAGCAGCTCGGGCAGAGCCTCGGGATCGATCGCGACAACGAGGTACACGTGCCGATCACGACCGCCCAGCGCCTGCTCGGCACCAACCGGGTCGACGGGATCGCGGTCAAGGCGCCCGACCGCGGTGAGATCGGGGACCTCTCCGCCCGGATCATCGCCGAGCTCACCCGCCGGCACCCGGGCACCCAGTTCAGCGCCGTGACGCAGGAGCAGATCCTCGGCGTGCTGGGCGACATCCTGGGCGTGCTGACCGGGGTGCTCGCCGCCATCGCGGGCATCTCGCTGCTGGTCGGCGGGGTCGGGGTCTCGAACATCATGCTCGTGTCCGTGCGCGAGCGGACCAAGGAGATCGGGCTGCGCAAGGCGGTCGGCGCCCGGCCGCGCGACATCGGGGTGCAGTTCCTGCTCGAGGCGGTGCTGCTGACCACCCTGGGCGGCTTCATCGGGATGGCGCTCGGGGTCGGGGCGGCCCTCGTGGTCGCGGCACTTTCACCGGTGCCGGCGGCGATCACCTGGTGGTCGCTCGCGCTCGCCTTCGGGGTCTCCGCCGGGGTGGGGATCGTATTCGGCGTCGTCCCTGCCCAGCGTGCGGGCCGTCTCGACCCCGTGGTTGCCCTGCGGACCGAATGATCAAGTCCGCGGCAAAGATTCCGACGAACCGGGGGTGCAAGTCACAGCAGTACCGCTACCGTACTGGTAACACGCTGATTGAGTAACGAGGCGAGCACGCCGGTCGGAGGTCGCGATGTCGAGCACGCCACACACCACCGAAGGCCGGTTGGGCGAGGTCAGGTTCCTGACCGTCGCCGAGGTGGCCACCCTCATGCGGGTGTCCAAGATGACCGTCTACCGCCTCGTCCACGCCGGCGATCTCACCGCCGTCCGCGTGGGTCGGTCGTTCCGGGTCCCTGAGCACGCGGTCGACGCGTACCTGCGCGAAGCGTTCCGTGAGACCGCTTAGCGGGGTCGTTTTCCGATCTAGCAGCGGTACGGCTACCCTTGAACGGCTAACCATGTCTTCAGCGTGCCAGCGATGGCACGCGCTCCGCTGTATCGAGGAGATGCTCGTATGGGCTCGGTGGTCAAGAAGCGCCGCAAGCGTATGGCCAAGAAGAAGCACCGCAAGCTGCTGCGCAAGACCCGCGTCCAGCGTCGTCGTCTCGGCAAGTAGCGTTTCTGAACTTCATCCGGTGGCCGGTCCCTTGACGAGGGGCCGGGCCGCCTGGTTGCTCATGAGTCCTTTCGCGATCGGAGTCGCGTGAGCGCGTCGCCAAGCGTCGTGCTGGTGACCGGGGTGAGCCGATATCTCGGCGCTCACCTGGCCGCCCGGCTCGCCGCCGACCCGCGCATCCGCCGCGTCATCGCCATCGACGCCTCGGCGCCCGCCGGGGCGCTGGCCGACGTGCTCGCGGCGGCCGGCGAGAAGGTCGACCTGCACCAGCTGGACCTGCGCACCCCCGGGGTGCTGCGGGTGATGGTCGATGCCCGCGTGGAGGCCGTGGCGCACCTCGCCGTGGCTACCGCGACCGACCAGCACGGCGGCCGCGCCGCGATGAAGGAGCTCAACGTCATCGGCACGATGCAGCTGCTCGCCGCCTGCCAGCAGGCGCCGCGGCTGGCCAAGCTGATCGTGCGCTCGTCGACCGCGGCCTACGGCGCCTCCTTCCGCGACCCCGCGATCTTCACCGAGGACACCGAGCCGCGCGAGGTGCCCCGGGGCGGGTTCGCCAAGGACGTGCTCGACATCGAGGGGTACGTGCGGGGCTTCCGCCGCCGCCGGCCCGACGTGGCTGCGACCGTGCTGCGCTTCGCGCCGTTCATCGGCTCCGCGGTGGACACGCGGCTCACGCGGTACTTCGCCCAGCCGGTCGTCCCCACGGTGCTCGGCCGCGACCCGAGGCTGCAGTTCCTGCACGTGGACGACGCCTTCGAGGTGCTCGAGCGCTCGGTCACCGAGGCGCACCCGGGCACCTTCAACGTGGCCGGGGCGGGCACGCTGACCCTTTCCCAGGCGGTACGGCGAGCCGGCCGGATGACCATGCCGATCCTCGAGCCGGGCCTCAACGCGCTGGCCGGGCTGGGCCGCGCCGGCGTCACGCTCGACCAGCTCGACCTCTTCGTGCACGGCCGGGTGGTGGACACCACGAAGCTGATCCGCGAGTTCGGCATCACCCCGCGCTCGACGATCGAAGCATTCGAAGAGTTCGTCCGCAGCCGCCGCGATGGCGAGCTGCTGCCCGCGGATACGATTCGCTCGGTCGAGCAGGCCCTGCTCGAGGGATTCCGCCGGACGCGCGCGGCCAGGCAGGCGTTGGAGAGTGGCGATGACTGATCCGGATCTCCCCGATGTGTGGGACGACCGGGTCGCCGGCGCGCTGGCCTTCATCCGTGAGCGGCTGACCGGCGACTACGAGATCGACGGCTTCGGCTTCGACAAGCACCTCACCGACGGGGTGTTCCTGCCGATGCTGCGGCCGCTGTACCGGCAGTGGTTCCGCACCGAGGTCTTCGGCACCGAGCACGTGCCGAAGGAGGGCCCGGCCCTGGTCGTGGCCAACCACTCGGGCACGGTCGCCCTGGACGCGCTGATGCTCTCGGTGGCCGTGCACGACGAGACCGACGCCCGCCGCCACCTGCGGCTGCTCGGCGCCGACCTGGTCTTCCGCATGCCGTTCATGTCCGAGATGGCCCGCAAGTCCGGCGCCACCCTGGCCTGCAACCCCGACGCCGAGCGGCTGCTCGCGGAGGGGGAGCTGGTGGGCGTCTTCCCCGAGGGCTTCAAGGGCATCGGCAAGCCCTTCGCCGAGCGGTACAAGCTGCAACGCTTCGGCCGCGGCGGCTTCGTGTCGGCGGCCCTGCGCACCGGCACCCCGATCGTCCCGGTCTCCATCGTCGGCGCCGAGGAGATCTACCCGAAGATCGGCAACATCCGCCCGCTGGCCCGGCTGCTCGGCGCACCGTACTTCCCGATCACCCCGACCTTCCCGTGGCTGGGACCGCTGGGCATGATCCCGCTGCCGAGCAAGTGGATGATCGAGTTCGGCGAGCCGATCCCGACCGAGGAGTACATCGACTCGGCCGACGACCCGATGGTGGTCTTCAACCTGGCCGACCAGGTCCGCGAGACGATCCAGCAGACCCTGTACAAGCTGCTCGAACGCCGCCCGGACGCCTTCTCCGCCTGAGCGCGCCGGCGCCCGGCTCGTCGCTTATTCGCCCGTCTGGCCGGGATCGGGCGCGGCGGCGCGGCGGCGGCGCTTGCGCATCGCGGAGTAGGTGGCCAGGCCGCCGATGACCACGCCCGTGGCGAGCGCGGCCGGCACGGCGATCTTGGCCGCCTTGCGGCCGGTGCGGAAGTCGCGGATCTCCCAGCCCCGCTTGCGGGCCTCGCGGCGCAGGGCCGGGTCCGGGTTGACCGCCACGGCGTAGCCGACCGTGGAGAGCATCGGGGAGTCGTTGATCGAGTCGCTGTAGGCCGCGCACCGCGTCAGGTCAAGCCCTTCGGCCAGCGCCAGGGTGGTGATCGCCGAGGCCTTCTCCGGGCCGTGCATGAGGTCGCCGACCAGGCGGCCGGTGTACACCCCGTCCTGGATCTCGGCCACGGTGCCGATCGCGCCGGTCAGACCCAGGCGGGCGGCCATGATGCGGCCCAGCTCGACCGGCGCCGCGGTGACCAGCCACACGCGCTGGCCGGCGTCCAGGTGCAGCTGGGCCAGGGCCAGGGTGCCCGACCAGATGCGGTCGGCCATGAGCTCGTCGAAGATCTCCTCGCAGAGGCGCTCCATCTCCTCGACCTTCCAGCCGGCGATGAAGGCCAGGGCGGTGGTCTTGGCGTTGGAGACGGTGCCGGCGTGCTCGGAGGCCAGGAGGCGGAAGCGGGCCTGCTGGTAGGCGAAGCGGGCCAGGTCGCGGCTGGTGAAGTACTTGCGCTTGGCCAGGCCGCGGGCGAAGTAGTAGATCGACGCGCCCTGCATCATCGTGTTGTCGACGTCGAAGAAGGCAGCGGCGGTGGGGTCGGACGGGATCTCCAGGGCGGCCTCGACCTCGGTGGCGGCCCAGCCCGCGGCGGAGACGACGATACGGCCGCTCGGGCGCTTGCGCCGCAGCGCGGACGGTCGGATCTGCACGAGGCCTGCTCCCTTCGAGAAGATCAACGCACCTGACACGAACATCCAACGGTACCGGCATGGAACAGCAACAGGGCCCGGTGACGTGCACCGGGCCCTGTCATGTCCTTGACGTGTCGCTGGGCTGAATCAGTGGAGCAGCCAGTCCAGCAGGCCCTTTTCGGTCTTCGAGGGGGAAGGCGTGGGCAGGACCGTGGCGGCCGGGTCGGCGGGGGAGGACTCGGTCGCCGACGAGCTGGCGCCCGGGGCGACGCTGCCCGTGTGGCCGGGATTGCCCGCCCCCGGGGCGCCGGGCTGCTGGGTCTGGCCGGAGTTGGTGCCGTTGCTGGGCTTGGTGGTGGTGCGGCAGGCGCCGCTGACCGGGACCGGGCCGTAGGCGTCGGGGCCGGCCACCGCGGTCGAGCCGCACTTGACCAGCGGGCGCAGCGCCTTCGAGCGGCGGTCGATCTCGTCCAGCAGCGTGACCGACTTGGTCGCGCGGGCGCGAGCCGGGTCGTCGGTGGCCGAGGCCTTCAGCTTCTCGGCGGCGCCGCGCTGGTTGGTCACGAAGCCGTCGATCGCGTCGAGCGCCGC
The DNA here is from genome assembly GCF_039532525.1 of Dactylosporangium salmoneum. Lineage (NCBI taxonomy): Bacteria > Bacillati > Actinomycetota > Actinomycetes > Micromonosporales > Micromonosporaceae > Dactylosporangium > Dactylosporangium salmoneum. The sequence goes on along the minus strand of NZ_BAAARV010000083.1, from coordinate 35,749 downwards.
GGGGTCCTTGTGGGCCATCGCGGTCGCCGTCAGCAGCCGGACGCCCTCCAGGGTCTCGCCGTCCATGTCGTCCAGGACCGACGAGAGCCCCGTCGGGTCCTTGACCGCCTGGGCCTCGTCGAGCCGGGTGCGGGCGAACTCGAGGTACAGCTGGCCCTTGCTGATGTCGGAGCCGGCCAGTGCGAGCTGTGCCTTTTCGGTGGAGCGCTTGACCGAGTACAGCGCGTCGCCGGGGATGGCGTCGCCGGACGCGGCCGACATGCCGGAGAGGGCCAGCGTGCCGGCGGCGAGGCCGACCACGATGGCGCCGCGGGTGCGGGTCCGGCGGCTGACTGCCGGGCGGCTGCCCGCGGGCCGGCGCAGCGAGCGCAGGCCGAGCCGGCGGACGGGCTCCGGCTCGGGCTCCTTCGCCGTCGCGCCGATGCCCTCGCGCTCGATCGTGGCCATGAGCATGGCCCGTAGACCGTCGCGGAACTCTTGCTGCGCTTCCACCCGGACCGGCAGCTCTCCGAGCCGCTGGCCGACCGACACAAGGTCGGTGAGGGAATCGTCGAGCGTGGACCTCATGCGGTGCCGTCTCGCCCCTGTGGCCTCGTCGAGGAGCTGAGCGAACCGCTCAGCCCGTCGACGGTGGAAGACGGAGCCAATCACCTGAGGCACCCCCCTTCGCTGATCGCGTCACTCAGGCGCGGCAGGGCAGCGGGATGGTGGGCCACCGCGACCGCCGTGCGCCATGCCGACGGTCGCACCAGGACCAACGGTGCAAGGCGAAGACTGGTTACGGCGACCGGCGGGTCACTGTAACCGAAGGTGGCAGGCGTCACGGCTGGAATCCGTCGGGGAGCAGCCGAGCGAGCGCCCGCACCGCGCGGTACTGCAACGCCTTGATGGCTCCCTCGTTCTTGTTCATGGTCTGCGCGGTCTCGGCCACCGAGAACCCGTGCAGGAACCGCAGCACGATGCACTCCTGCTGCTCGGGGTTGAGCTGCTTGACCGCCTTGAGCAGGTCCACGTTCGTGATGTGGTCGATGACCGCCGCCTCCGGGCTGCCCTCCGGCCCCCGGTCGGGGCGGTCGGCATCCAGCACGTCGCCGGTCGTGACCTCCAGGCGGTACCGCCCGGACTTGAAATGGTCGGCGACGAGGTTGCGGGCGATGGTGACCAGCCAGGCACCGAGGTCGCGACCCTGCCACGTGAAGCTGCCGATGCGCTTGAGCGCACGCAGGAACGTGTCGGCGGTCAGGTCCTCGGCGAGCTGGCGGTTGCCGACCCGGAAGTACACGAACCGGAAGACCGTGTCGAAGTACCGGTCGTAGAGGAGGCCGAATGCCGCGCCGTCGCCGGCCTGGGCCCGCTCGATGAGCGCCCAGACCTCGGAGGCCGGGTCGCCGCGCTCGGGCCGGGTCGGCTGCGGCGGGACGGGCTCGCGCGGACCGGTCTCGGTCAGCGTGTCCGTGCCGCCGCCCAGGACGTCCGTGGGGATCGGCACGGTCTCCTCGCCGAGGAGACCCGCGCCGGTACCTCCGACGGGCTTGCCGTTCATCCCGGCGTTGGGTCTGGCGTTCGGGGCCGGTCCCGGGCGGGCCGGTGCCTCGTTGGTGTGTGGACGGTTCCGCGTGCGCGGGACGCTGCCTCCCTCACCGCGCATGACCGTGCTGAACATGTCGCGGACCGACTCGCGTATGGAGTCGCGCAGTACTGACAGCCCGCCGGTGAGTGCGTGCTCAGCGTCGAACACGTGCTGGTAACCGCTCATACGTCGCAAAGCCCTACGAATACGGCGATCAACGGCACTTCGGCCTCCTCGGGGTGAGGGGTATCAACTCGCGACAAATAGGGTGAGTCGACTTCGGTGATAATAGGTCCGGCGTCACCCGCGTGTGGTCGGCTCATGACGTGAGGGCACATTCATCCCACGGATCGCTGTCCGTTCGGCGCACATGCTGTCCGTCACTTCGCCGCGACACGCCGTACGACACGCCGAAAAAGCGGCGAAACGGGACGTAACCGCGCTGGAGTTACTGGACCGCGACACGCGAATTGCACACGAACGGATGGACCTTTACTCAGTCGGCGTGTCGGGCCCGTTGCGGCCCGGCCGAACCGCAGCACGCACCATGCCACGGCACAGGGTGATTGGTGACGGGTGAACTTCCTGCGGCTCCCGGCTCACCCGTTTGCTGTGCAAGACTCGTCGACCGTGCATGACGTTACGAACCCCACCGCCGAGGGGAACTTCGCCGACGTCGTCCGGCGTGCCGCGCAGCGTGGCGGCGACCGCCCCGCCCTGCGGTCGCACGACGAGGTGCTCACCTGGGGTGAGCTGGACCGGCAGGTCGACGCCGTGGCGGCCGGCCTGCTCGCGCTGGGCCTGCCCGACGACCGGCACGGCCGCCCGCGGGTGGCGATCGCGCTGCCCAATGTGCCCGAGTTCGCCGCCGTGTTCTTCGGCGTGCTGCGGGCCGGTCTGGTCGCCGTGCCGGTCAATCCGGCGTACACCTCGCGCGAGCTGAACCACGTGCTCGGGGACTCCGGCGCGGCCGTGCTGGTCGCGACCAGGCCGGTGATGGGCGCCGCCGGGGACGGGGCGCCTCCCGCGCGGTACACGCTGGGCGAAAATCTTGGCGGATTACTCAATGGCGGCGAGTCCGTCGCTCAGTCCGTCGGCGGCGGCGAGGACCTCGCGGTCCTGCTGTACACGTCCGGCACCGCCGGCGCGCCGAAGGGGGCCATGCTGCCGCACCGCGCGCTGCTGGCCAACCACGAGCAGCTCGCGCGGATCGAGCCGGCGCCGGTCACCGGCGACGACGTGCTGCTGCTGGCCGTGCCGCTGTTCCACGCGTACGGCCTCAACTCCGGCCTCGGCGCGGTGGCCTACCACGGCGGGTGCGGCGTGCTGATCGAGCGCTTCGACCCGGCCGACGCGCTGGAGGCGATCGAGCGCCACGGCGTGACCGGCGTGATCGGGGTGCCGCCCATGTTCATCGCCTGGTCGCTGATGGGCGAGCGCCTGGCCCGGGCCTGGGCCGGGGTGCGCCTCGCGGTGTGCGGCGCCTCCCCGCTGGACCCCGCGGCCGAGCGGCGCTTCGCCGAGACCACGGGCCGCGCGGTGCACCAGGGCTACGGGCTGACCGAGGCCGCGCCGGTGCTCACCAGCACCCTGGCCAGCCCCTCGATCAAGCCGGGCTCGATCGGCCGGCCGATACCGGGCGTCGAGGTGCGCCTGGTCGACGCCGAGGGCGAGGACGTTGCCCCCGACGAGGAGGACGGCACGACCGACCCCGGCGAGATCGTCGCCCGCGGTCGCAACTTCTTCCAGGGGTACTGGCCCGAAGGCTCCTCGGCCCCCGACCCCGACGGCTGGTGGGCGACCGGCGACGTGGCCTACGCCGACGAGGACGGCGACCTGTTCATCGTGGACCGGCTCGGCGAGCTGATCCTGGTCAGCGGGTTCAACGTCTACCCGCACGAGGTCGAGTCGGTGCTGGCCGCGCACGAGGAGGTCGCGGAGGCGGCCGCCGTGGGCGTGCCGCACCCGTACACCGGCCAGACGGTCAAGGCGGTGGTGGTGCGCCGCCCGGGCTCGCAGGTGACCGCGGAGGAGCTGGTCGTGCACTGCGAGCGCAATCTGGCCCGGTTCAAGTGCCCGACCGCGGTGGAGTTCGTGGCCGAGCTGCCGCACTCCGCCACCGGGAAGGTCCGCAAGGGGGCCCTGGGATGAGGCTGCTGCTGTACACCCGCGAAGGCTGCCACCTGTGCGAGGAGGCCAGGGCGGTGCTCGAGCGGGTGGGTGAGCCGTTCGAGGAGGTCGACATCTCCGGCGACGACGAGCTGGAGGAGGAGTACGGCTTCCGCATCCCCGTGCTGCTGCTGGACGGCAAGGAGCACGGCTACTGGCGGGTGGAGGAGGACCGGCTGCGCAGCGATCTGGGGCTATTCTCACCCGGGTGAAGCACCTGGTTTGGGATTGGAACGGCACCCTGCTCGACGACCTCAAGCTCGTCGTCGACGCGACCAACATCTGCCTGGCAACGGTCGGCGGCCCGGCGATCACCGCGGACGAGCACCGCCGCGACTTCCGCCGGCCGATCCTGGACTATTACGCGCACGTGCTCGAGCGGCCGGTCGACCAGGTGGAGTTCCAGCTCATCGACGACGCGTTCCACGACGCCTACCGGCGCGGGATCTCCACTTTGCAGCTGGTCCCGGACGCGCTCGAGGCGATGGCCAAGTGGTCCGGCACCCAGTCCCTGCTGTCCATGTTCTTCCACGACGAGCTGCTGGTCGAGGTCGAGCGGCACGGCCTCGGGGCCCGGCTGGTGCGGGTCGACGGCCTTCCGGGCACGGTCGGCGGGATGCGCAAGGCGGCGTACCTGGAGCGCCATCTGGCCGCCCTGGGCCTCGACCCCGCCGACGTGGTCATGATCGGCGACTCGGTCGACGACGGCGACGCGGCCAAGACGGTCGGCGCGCACGCCGTGCTCTACGCCGGCGGCTTCACCGACACCGCGCTGCTGCGGGCGACCGGCCTGCCGGTCGCCTTCTCGCTCGTGGAGTCGGTGGAGCTAGCTCTGCAGATAGGCCAGGACCGCTAGCACCCGGCGGTGCTGCTCGTCGTCCGGCGGCAGGTCGAGCTTGGTGAAGATGTTCTTCACGTGCTTCTCGACCGCGCCGTCGGTGACGACCAGCTTGCGGGCGATCGCGGTGTTGGAGCGCCCCTCGGCCATCAGCCCGAGCACCTCCCGCTCGCGCGGGGTGAGGCTGCGCAGTGGGTCGTCGCGGCGTCGGCGGACCAGCAGCTGCCCGACCACCTCCGGGTCGAGCACGGTGGCGCCGGTGGCCACCCGCTGCATCGCGTCGAGGAACTCGGCGACCTCGGAGACCCGGTCCTTGAGCAGGTAGCCGACCGCCCCGGCCCGGTCGGCCAGCAGGTCGTCGGCGTAGGAGACCTCGACGTACTGCGACAGGACCAGGATGGGCGTGCGCGGCACCCGGGCCCGCGCCTCGACCGCCGCCCGCAGGCCCTCGTCGGTGTGCGAGGGCGGCATCCGTACGTCCACGATGGCCACGTCGGGCCGGTGTTCGACGACCGCTGCCACCAGGCTCGGCCCGTCTCCGACGGCGGCGAGGACCTCGTGGCCGCTCTCGGTGAGCAGGCGCACCAGGCCCTCGCGCAGGAGTACCGCATCATCAGCAACGACTACCCGCACGCCGCTGATAGTAGATGCAGGGTCAGATCGGGAGGATCGCGACGAGCTTCGTCCCGGCGTCGAGGGGGCTCGTGACGGTCAGCTCGCCGCCCGACGCGCGGACCCGGTCGGCCAGGCCGTTCAGGCCGTGCCCCTTGGCCAGGCTCGCCCCGCCGACGCCGTCGTCCTCGACCGTGACGAGCATGCCGTACGCGGAGCGGGCGAGGGTGACCTTGCACTCGCTCGCGTGGCTGTGCTTGGCCACGTTGGTGAGGGCCTCCGCCACGACGAAGTACGCGGTCGTCTCCACGTTGGCGGCCAGCCGCTCCTCGGTCGCGGGCAGCTCCAGGTCGACCGGGACGAGGGAGCGGCCCGCCAGCGCCGTGAGCGCCGCCCGCAGGCCGCGGTCGACCAGGATCGGCGGGGCGATGCCGCGGGAGAGCGCCCGCAGCTCCTCCAGCGTCTCCCGGGTCTGGGAGAGTGCCTCGGCCACGGTGGCCCGGGCGGCCGCCGGGTCGTGGTCGAACTGCAGGTCGGCCCGGCCGAGGTCCATGGCCAGCCGGACCAGCCGCTGCTGCGGCCCGTCGTGGATGTCGCGCTCCAGCCGGCGCAGGGCGCTCGCCTCGGCCGACACCGCGGCGCTGGTCTGGGCCCGGGCCCGGTCCCGGCCGCGCTCGGCCTCGGCGACCCGCTCGCGCAGCTCGGCGACCCCGCTGAGCATCGCCCGGGCGGCCCAGGCCTCGAACAGGGCGGCCCCGCGCACCACCGGCACCAGCGTGAGGGCGAACACCAGGCCGATCCCGGTGTAGAAGAGGACCCGCAGCTCGGCGCCCGAGCCGATGCCGAGCAGCTCCGGCAGGTCCTTGTTGTCCGGTGGGCGGGGGATCGACCAGTCCCACAGCACCGTGGTGAGCCCGCCCAGCGTGCCGGCCCACCAGGTGATCACGAACGCGAACGAGATCGTGCTGGGAATCACCCGGAACGTGCCGTGCAGCAGGTCCAGCCACGACTGGCCGTCGGTGAGCGGGACGAACGTGCGGCGCCAGAAGCCGGCGCGGGGCTCGGCCTTCTTGTAGTACGGGTGCGGGAGCCGGGTGCGCAGGACCGGGCCGATCCGGGCGCGCTCCAGGGTGGCGAAGCCGCGGGCCTGCAGGACGGTGACGAACAGGATCGGGAAGCCGACGACCGTCACCGCCAGGCCCAGGCCCACCGAGAAACCGGTCACGCAGAGGACCAGCGTGATGATGCCGAGGGGGAACCCGAGCAGGACGTACTGCGTGTCGATGCCCAGCTGGCGGATGATCCGGGAGAAGCGGCCCGGACCCAGCGGGGTGATGGTCGTCGTCATGTCATTGACGCTAGGCAAACCGCCCCCCGACTCCCATCCCGCGGTCCAGCCACTTGATGGTAGGGGCAACCCTACTGGAAAAACGTGTAGGCTCGCTACGTAAGGCGTGTTGGGTGCGAAATTTGCCGGAATTGCGGTGATACTGGCCACAGCGCCCGCCCGCTGCCGACCGCGTCGGAGAAAGGGGGCACTACGTGCCGCGGGGGCTTTTCTCGCGCGCGCGATCCGCACGGGCGGGCGCTGACCTCTACCTGGTGGGCGCGGAGTCTTCAAGATCGCGATTTGTGCACGGCTTCACAAGCGCCTACTCTGTTGCAACGACGAACCCCGCTAGCACAGCCGGTAATCGGACCGATCACCGGCCCCGCCAGTGGTCTCGCACACTGTCGTCGTCTCGGAGACTCATGAGCCAGCAGCGCACCGGCCCAACGGACGGACCGGACTTTCCGGACCTTCCGGAGGCGACCGTCGCCAGGCTTCCGGAGTACCTGCGCGCCCTGCACCACCTCGCTGAGGAAGGGCACGACACGGTTTCCTCGGAGGGTCTGGCCGCGGCCGCGGGCGTCAATTCCGCCAAGCTCCGCAAAGACCTGTCCCACCTGGGCCGCACCGGCACGCGGGGCGTCGGCTACGACGTCACGCTGCTCATCGACCAGATCGAGCAGGTGCTCGGCCTCACCCATCGGCGGGCCGTCGCGCTCGTCGGCGTGGGTAATCTCGGTCACGCCCTGGCCGGCTACGCCGGGTTCGGCAGCCGCGGCTTCCGCATCGCCGCCCTCTTCGACGCCGACCTCGGCCGGGTCGGCGAGCAGATCAACGGCCTGGTCGTGCGGCACATCGACGACCTGCCCGCGGTGGTGGTCGAGGAGTCGATCTCCATCGCGGTGATCGCCACGCCGGCGCTCGCCGCCCAGCACGTGTGCGACCGCCTCGTCGCCGCCGGCGTCACCAGCGTCCTGAACTTCGCGCCGTGCGTGCTGAGCGTGCCCGAGGGCGTCGACGTCCGCAAGGTCGACCTCGCCATCGAGCTGCAGATCCTCTCCTTCCACGAGCACCGCAAGTCGGCCCTCACGGCGCTCCCGGCGGTGCAGAAGGCCAAGCGCGGCGAGGCGGAGGTGGCGTCTTGACCGGAAACGTGAACCTGCTGGTCGTGGGGCTGTCGCACCGGACCGCGGGGGTTCCGCTGCTCGAGAAGCTCGCGCTGGGCCCCGGCGAGACGCCGGACGTGCTCGCCGAGCTGGTGGCGCTGCCGTACGTCGACGAGGCCGTGGTCCTGTCCACCTGCAACCGGGTGGAGATCTACGCCGCCGTCACCGCGTTCCACGGCGGCCTGGCCGACATCGGCGGGCTGCTCGCCGCGCGGGCCGGGCTCGTCGTGTCCGAGCTGGCTCCCGAGCTGTACGTCCACTACGAGGTCGACGCCGTCCGGCACGCGTTCCGGGTCGCCGCCGGCCTGGACTCGATGGTCGTGGGCGAGGCGCAGATCCTCGGCCAGCTCCGCGACGCCTACGCCGTGGCCGGCGAGCAGGGCACGGCCGGGCGGCTGCTGCACGAGCTGATGCAGCAGGCTCTGCGGGTCGGCAAGCGGGTGCACGCCGAGACCGAGATCGACCGGGCCGGGCAGAGCGTGGTCAGCGCCGCCCTGGCCTACGGGCAGGGCGCCACCGCGCCGGTCGAGGGGCGCCCGGCGCTGGTCATCGGCGCGGGCGCGATGGGCGCGCTGTCCCTGGCGACGCTGCGCCGGGCCGGGGCCACGCCGCTGTTCGTGACCAACCGCAGCCACGCCCGGGCCGAGCGCCTGGCCGAGCTGCACGGGGCCGAGGCCGTACCGTTCGCCGAGCTGCCGAGCCTGCTGGAGCGGGTCGACGTGGTGGTCAGCGCCACCGCCTCCCCGGAGCCGGTGCTCGACGCGCCGCTCGTCGCGGGGGCCGGCCGGGACCTGCTGGTGCTCGACCTCGCCGTGCCGCGCGACGTGGCGCCCGGGGTGGGCGACGTGCCCGGCGTGACCCTCGTCGACATCGAGGTGCTGTCGGAGTCGCTGTCCACCACCTCCGAGGTGGAGGAGCGGGCCGGCGAGGAGATCGTGGCGGCCGAGGTCGAGGCGTTCCTGACCTGGCTGCGCGGCGCCGACGTGGCCCCGACCGTGGCCGCGCTGCGGGCCCGGGCCGACGAGGTCGTCGAGGCCGAGCTGCGCCGCCTGGCCCAGCGCTGCCCGGAGCTGTCCGACGAGGCGCGGGGCGAGGTGGCCCACAGCGTTCACCGGATCGTCCAGCGTCTGCTCCACCAACCGACCGTTCGCGTGCGTCAGCTGGCGGCGGCGCCGGGCGGCGAGGCTTATGCTCAGGCGCTGCGCGAGCTGTTCGATCTGCAGATTCCGACTCCCGAGATCAATCCGTCCGCCGCTTCCGAGGTGCACCCGTGACGCTCAGGCTGGGAACGAGGGGTAGCGCGCTGGCGATGGCGCAGTCGACGACCGTCGCCGACGCGGTGCGCGAGCGCACCGGGCGCGACGTCGAGCTCGTCGAGATCGTCACCCACGGCGACCGCTCCAGCGCGCCCATCCAGCAGCTCGGCGTGGGCGTGTTCGTCTCCGCCCTGCGCGACGCGCTGCTGGCCGGCCAGATCGACTTCGCCGTGCACTCCTACAAGGACCTGCCGACCGCGCCGGCCAAGGGGCTCGTGGTGGCCGCCGTGCCAACCCGCCAGGACCCGCGCGACGCGCTGGTGGCCCGGGGTGGGCTCACGCTCAACGAGCTGCCCGACGACGCCCGCGTCGGCACCGGCGCGCTGCGCCGGATCGCCCAGATCAACGCGCTGGGGCGGCGCTTGCACGCGGTACCGCTGCGGGGCAACGTCGACACCCGGCTGCGCAAGCTCGCCGAGGGCGAGTTCGACGCCATCGTGCTGGCCCACGCCGGGATGTCCCGGCTCGGGCGCGGCGGCGAGGCGACCGAGGTGCTCGATCCGCTGCTGATGCTGCCCGCCCCGGCGCAGGGCGCACTGGCGGTCGAGTGCCGTGAAGACGATGTCGAGCTGCGCGAGGTGCTCGCCGCGCTCGACGACGAATACACCCGCGCGGCGGTCACCGCCGAGCGGGCGCTGTTGGCCGAGCTCGAGGCGGGTTGCTCCGCCCCGATCGCGGCGCTGGCCGAGGTCGCCGAGGGCGACGAAGGGCCTGAGATTTATCTGCGCGGTGCTGTGTTCAGCCCGGACGGCGGCTTCGCCCTCCGGCTCTCGCGCACCGGAACGCTCGCCGACGCCGCGGAGGTGGGCCGAGCCCTGGCCCGCGACCTACGCGAAGAAGGCGCCGACAACGCACTGGGAGTGCAGCATGACCCGCACCCGTAAGGGCACCGGCCGGATCGCCTTCGTCGGGGCCGGCCCCGGCGATCCCGGCCTGCTGACCCGCCGCGCCCATGAGGCGCTGGTGTCCGCCGACCACATTGTCTACGACCGCAACGTACCCGAGCCGCTGCTCGCCGCGATTCGCGCCGAGGCCGACCCGGAGTGCCAGTTCAGCCCGGCCGAGGGCGCGCCCGGCGACGTCGCCAAGGTGCTGCTGTCCGCGGCCCGCTCCGGGCTTCGCGCCATCCACCTGGTGGGCGGCGACCCGATGGCCCACGAGACGGTACTCAAGGAGGTGCAGGCCGTCGCCCGCACCGCCGTGCCGTTCGAGGTCGTGCCCGGCATCGGGCAGGCCGCCGGGGTGGCCACCTACGCCGGCGTGCCATTGCCCGGCGTGCGCGTGACCGCCGACGTCGACGACGTGCAGTCGGTCGACTTCGAGTCCGTCGCCGCCGCCGTGTCCCGCGGCTCGTCTGCGCTCGCCGTCGACGCCGGCGACCTCGCCGCCGTCCGCGACGGGCTGCTGGCCGCCGGGGTCGACCCGGCCACGCCGGTGTCGATCACCGGGGACGGCACGGGCGAGACGCAGTACAGCTCCGCCTCCACGGTCGACAGCATGGTCGCCGCCGCGCTCGGGTTCGCCGGCCGCGTGGTGCTGTGCCTCGGCGCCGGGGTCGCGCAGCGCGAGAAGCTCGGCTGGTGGGAGAACCGGCCGCTGTACGGCTGGAAGGTCCTCGTCCCGCGGACCAAGGAGCAGGCCGGCGCGATGAGCGAGCGCCTGCGCGCCTACGGGGCGATCCCGTGCGAGGTGCCGACCATCGCGGTCGAGCCGCCGCGCACCCCGGCCCAGATGGAGCGGGCGATCAAGGGCCTGGTCGACGGCCGCTACGCGTGGACCGTCTTCACCTCGGTCAACGCCGTGCGCGCGGTCTGGGAGAAGTTCGCCGAGCACGGCCTCGACGCGCGCCACTTCGGCGGGGTCAAGGTCGCCTGCATCGGCGAGGCCACCGCCGAGGCGGTTCGCGGCTTCGGCATCGTGCCCGAGCTGGTGCCGGCCGGCGAGCAGTCCTCCGAGGGCCTGCTGGCCGAGTTCTCGCCGCACGACGAGATCCTCGACCCGGTCGGCCGGGTGCTGCTGCCCCGGGCCGACATCGCCACCGAGACGCTCGCGGCCGGCCTCACCGAGCTGGGCTGGGAGGTCGACGACGTGACGGCGTACCGCACGGTCCGCGCCGCCCCGCCGCCGGCCGACATCCGCGATGCGATCAAGTCCGGCGGCTTCGACGCGGTGCTCTTCACGTCGTCGTCCACCGTGCGCAACCTGGTCGGCATCGCCGGCAAGCCGCACGCCCGCACGGTCGTGGCGGTCATCGGGCCGAAGACGGCCGACACCGCGGTCGAGTTCGGCCTCCGCGTCGACGTCCAGCCGGCGCACGCATCGGTGACGGACCTGGTCGAGGCGCTGGCAGGCTACGCTGTGGAGTTGCGCGAGAAGCTCGCCGCGATGCCCGCCAAGCAGCGCCGCGGCTCGAAGGTGCAGGGCCCGACGGCCCTGCGGTTCCGCTAGTTGGGGGTAGCTCCCGATGGGTTTTCCTGAGGTTCGCCCGCGCCGGCTGCGTCGCACTCCTGCGATGCGCCGGCTCGTGGCCGAGACGCACGTCCAGCCGTCCAACCTGATCCTGCCGATGTTCGTCAAGGAGGGGTTGACCGAGCCGCGGCCGATCGCCACCATGCCGGGCGTGGTGCAGCACTCCCGCGAGTCGCTGCGCAAGGCCGCGGCCGAGGCGGTCGCCGAGGGCGTGGGCGGCCTGATGCTCTTCGGGGTGCCGGAGACCCGGGACGAGACCGGCTCCGGCGGCATCGACCCGGACGGCATCCTCAACGTCGCCATCCGCGACGTGATCTCCGAGGTCGGCGACACCACCGTGGTCATGTCCGACCTGTGCCTGGACGAGTTCACCTCGCACGGGCACTGCGGCGTGCTGGCCCCCGACGGGTCGGTCGACAACGACGCCACGCTGCGGCAGTACGAGCTGATGGCCCTGGCCCAGGCCGAGGCCGGCGCGCACGTGCTCGGCCCGTCCGGGATGATGGACGGCCAGGTCGGCGTGGTGCGCGCGGCGCTGGACCGGGCCGGGCACATCGACGTGTCGCTGCTGGCCTACGCGGTCAAGTACGCGAGCGCCTTCTACGGGCCGTTCCGCGACGCCGTCGAGTCCGCGCTGACCGGGGACCGCAAGACGTACCAGCAGGACCCGGCCAACATGCGCGAGTCCCTGCGCGAGGTCGCCCTCGACATCGAGGAGGGCGCGGACATGGTCATGGTCAAGCCCGCGCTGCCGTACCTCGACGTGATCGCCCGGGTCGCCGAGGTGGTGGACGTGCCCGTGGCCGCCTACCAGGTCTCCGGCGAGTACGCGATGGTCGAGGCGGCCGTGGCCAACGGGTGGCTCGACCGCGACCGCGCGATCCTGGAGACGCTCACCTCGATCCGCCGGGCCGGGGCGCAGCTGATCCTGACGTACTGGGCGAGTGACGCGGCTCGCCTCCTGCGCCGCCTCTGAACGGCTCAGCCGGTCCGGTCGCCTGCCGACATCAAGTTCGACACGACCGGACCGGATTGGGGCACAGATGGCGACGACGCGGCTTCCCGCGCCCCTCTGGCCGTTCGGCCCCTTTCATCAACTGAGCCTGCAGGTCCACGACCTGACCGTGCAGGGCCGCAACTCCGACGCCCTGGCCCTGGCCGACCGGCTGGAGGCGATCGTCGGCCTGCTCGGCGACGAGCGCTCGGTCGGGATGATCTGGCAGGGCCGGATGTACGCCCTGATCGGCCTCGCCCGGCTCCAGGAGGCCCTGGTCACCGGCGAGCTGCTGCTCGAGCGGCACCGGTCGAGCGGCGCCCGGGCCGGTGAGGCCCGCGTGCTGGCCGATACCGCCGAGATCCTGATCAAGCTGGGCCGCCTCGACGAGGGGCTGCACCGGCTGGCGAGGGCGACCCGCATCCTCGACCGGCTGCCGCTGGGCAACGTGCGGTACAGCTCGGCCCTCTCCTCGATCAGCGAGGCCGCCCGCGCCGCCGAGCTCTACGAGCTGGCCGACGCCTCGGCCGCCTACGCGCTCGAGTCCTTCCCGCTCACCCCCATCCAGCGCGCCGCCGCCGAACTGCAGCGGGCCGAGTTGCTGCTGGAGTGGGGCCTGCGGCTGGAGCACGTCGGACTGGCCGAGGAGGCCGACGTGCGCTACGCCCGCGCCGTGCGGCTGGTCGGGCACTGGGTGGAGGCCCGGTTCAGCGACGCCCCGCTCGCCACCGCCCTCTACGCGCTGGCCCTGGTCAAGACCGGCGCGGTCGACGAGGCCCTGTCGGTGGCGGCCGGCCTGGTCGGCCCTCTGCGGGCCGGCGGGCACGAGCACGAGGCCCGGCTGGCCCACCTGGCCTACGGCATCGCGCTGCGCTGCCGCGGGGACCTCGCCGCCGCCCGCCGGGAGTTCCTGGCCGCCGACGAGCTCGCGTCCCTGGGCTCGCAGCGACTGATCTTCCAGTACGAACTGGCCCACCTGGCCGCCCTCGCCGAGCCCGGCGAGTCCGCGGCCACCCTTCTCGCGGCCGTGCGGGCCCAGGCCCGGCACCTGTGGCACCTGCGCAACGAGCGCCGCTCGATGCTGCAGCAGGCCCGCCGCCGGGTGCAGCTGGAGGCGGACCGGGAGCGGGCCGACCGCGCCGCCGCCCAGGACGCGCTGACCGGCCTGGGCAACCGCCGCCAGTTCGACCGGCAGCTGGACGACCTGGGCCCGGGCTCGGTGGTCCTCCTGCTCGTCGACGTGGACCGCTTCAAGGGCATCAACGACCGGTACTCCCACGGCACCGGCGACCGGGTGCTGCGCGAGGTCGCCTCGGTGCTGCGCGCCCACTGCCGCCAGGGCGACGTGGCCGTGCGACTCGGCGGCGACGAGTTCGCCCTGTTCCTGCGCTGCGACCTGGCCACGGCGGCCCGGATCGGGTCCCGGATCCGCGACGTGATCACGGCCCGGGACTGGGACGAGCTGGCCCCCGGGCTGCGGGTGACCCTGAGCATGGGGGTGGCCGCGCTGTCGGACGGCATGACCGGCCGCGACCTCTACGACCTGGCCGACCGGCACCTCTACGCGGCCAAGCGCAACGGCCGCGACCGGTTAGCCGCCGCCGCATGACCGTTTCGCGCGAAATGTCGGGCGCTGGCGCGCCACGACATTCCGGATTTGTGCCCTGTCAGGGTATAAGTCCGATAAGTCGTGGCACGGAGTGCCCGACTTATCGTTTTGGCGCCGTTTGATGCGCATCGTCAAACTCTGATATCGCCCAAAACGGGCATATTGGGCGTGTTGCGGCGAGTTTCCTGATTTGGCTGGCGCAGAATTGTTCGGGCAGGTCACCGGGCGGGTTACGGCACCGCGCGAGGGAATCTTGGCGCCGCGCAAGTGTCAGGAACACGACAGCTACCCGTTTGGGTGCGCGGGGACGTCGTTGCCCCCATCGTGAGATGGCTCGTCACCGGAGGCGCCGGATACATCGGCGCGCACGTCGTCACCGCCCTCAGCGAGTCGGGCATCGAAACCGTTGTCCTCGACAACCTGTCCACGGGCCGGGCCGGCCGGGTGCCCTTCGGGGTGCCGCTGGTACGCGCCGACGTGCGCGACGCCGCGACGGTGCGCGAGCTGTTCCGCCGGCACCGGCCCGACGGCGTGATCCACCTGGCCGCCCGCAAGGACGTGGCCGAGTCGACCGCCCACCCGCTGCGCTACTACCAGGACAACCTCGACGGGCTGCGCTCCGTGCTGGCGGCGGTCGCCTCGTGCGGTACCGCATCCGTGCTCTTCTCCTCCAGCGCCGCCGTCTACGGCACGCCGCGGCGGTCCCCGGTGCTCGAACAGGACCCGGCCGAGCCGGAGAACGCCTACGGGCGGACCAAGCTCGTCGGCGAGTGGATGCTGCGCGACGCGGCGGCCGGGGGCGGGTTCGGCTGGGCGGCGCTGCGGTACTTCAACGTCGCCGGCGCCGCCGCCCCCAACCTGCGCGACGAGGGCGGCACCAACCTCGTCCCGCGCCTGCTGCGCGCGGCTGCGCTGGGCATCCCGGCGACCGTCTACGGCACCGACTACCCGACCGCCGACGGCACCGCGGTGCGCGACTACGTGCACGTGGCCGACATCGCCGACGCGCACGTGCGGGCCGCCGTCGCCCTGCACGAGGGGGAGCTGCGCGACGAGGTGCTCAACGTCGGCCGCGGGGAGGGCGCCTCGGTGCTGCAGATGATCGCCGCCGTCGGCCGGGCGCTGGGCCGCCCGCTGCCCTACGACGAGGCGCCGCGCCGCCCGGGCGACCCGGCCGCGGTGGTGGCCAGCCCCGCCCGCATCCGGGCCCGCCTCGGCTGGCGGGCCCGCCACGACCTGAACGCCATCGTCACCAGCTCCATCGCCGAAGTCGCCAAGGCCGCCTGAGAAACTCCGCAACCCCCTGAAGGAGCCTCACGTTGAAGTCCCGGATCGTCGCCGGCGCCGTCGCCCTGCTGGGCCTCGCCGGGATCGTCCTCGCCCAGCCGGCGCTCGCCGCCGCGGGCGCCAAGCAGCGCATCGACCTGCGGGTGCTCGTGCTCGACGACGGCACCACCGGCATCGACACGCTGCGCGCCCAGCTCGACCGCGAGGGCGTCCCCTACGACACGCTGGCGCTCGGCACCGACGGGCGCCCGGCGATCACCCCGGCCTACCTCGCCGACACCGTCGGCGGCGTGCGCCGGGCCAAGTACCAGGGCGTCGTCCTGCCCAACGAGGGCGCGGTGACCGGCGCCGAGGCGACCGCGCTGGCCGACTTCGAGCGTGAGTTCAAGGTGCGCCAGATCGACGCGTACACCTGGGCCAACCCCAACGTGGGGCAGAGCACGGCGTGGAGCGGCGTGCTCGACGGGGCCACCATGCAGGTGACCGACGCCGGCAAGGCGGCCGGCTTCGGCTACCTCACCGGCGCGGTCGCCATCGACGACCGCGACCCGGCGGTGCTCGAGTCCTACGGGTACCTCGGCGCGGCCGCCCCGGCCGCCGGCGCGACCTTCACCTCGCTGGTCACCGCCACCCCGCCCGGCGGCGGCACGAGGGGCTCGGTGATGGGCGTCTACGCCCACGACGGGCGCGAGGAGCTGGCCATCACGCTGGCCGCCAACCGCTACCAGACCCACGCGATGGAGCTCGGCCACGGCCTGATCACCTGGCTCACCAAGGGCATCCACCTCGGCTTCACACGCAACTGGTTCAGCGTGCACGTCGACGACGTCTTCCTGGCCGACGACCGCTGGGACACCGTGCACAACTGCTCCGTCGGCGGTAGCGACTGCAACCCGGAGCGGGACCCGACCGTCCAGCCGTACAACACCACGATCCGGATGACCAAGGACGACGTGAGCGCGCTGGTCGCCTGGCAGAACTCGCGCGGGCTCAAGCTCGACATGGTGTTCAACGGCGGCGGGAGCGTCGAGGCCGGCGCGGGCGACGCGCTCACCAAGGCGTTCGTGGGCAGCAAGGGCCAGTTCCGCTGGATCAACCACACCTACGAGCACCCGTACCTCGGCTGCGTGCAGGACTTCACCGTCAGCCCGTGGCGCTGCGCCACCGACGGCTCGGGCAAGACCCGGTGGGTGTCGCAGGCCGACATCTCCGCGCAGATCAAGCAGAACGTCGACTGGGCCAAGGGCAAGGGCATCGCGCTGGACGCGAGCGAGCTCGTCACCGGCGAGCACTCCGGCCTCAAGACCCTGCCGCAGATGCCGGCCGACAACCCCAACCTGGTGGCGGCGCTCAACGCCAACGGGGTGAAGTACGTGGCCTCGGACGCCTCGCGCGAGCAGAGCACCCGGGCCGTCGGCAACGCCACCACCGTGCCGCGCTTCCCGCTGAACATCTACTACAACGTGGCCACCGTCGCCGAGGAGGTCGACGAGTACAACTGGCTCTACACCAGCAAGGCCGACGGCGGCAGCGGCCTCTGCACGAGCAACCCGGCCTCGACCTGCATCCGCCCGATCGGCGCGGAGGGCTTCGCGAACTACATCGTGCCGGCGGAGTCGCGCATCGCCTTCGACCACGTCGTCTCGGCCAACCCCGCGCCGCACTACGCGCATCAGTCCAACCTCGCCGAGGACCGCATCCTGTACCCGGTGCTCGACGCGGTGCTGGCCCGCTACCACGCCACCTACACGGCCGCCACGCCGGTGATCAACCCGAGGTTCGCCGACGTCGCCCGGCAGAACCGCCGTCAGGCGGCCTGGGCCGCGGCGGTGGCGAGCCGCTCGGTCGAGGCCTACGTGCTCGACGGCCGGGTCACGGTGACCAACAAGGGCCAGGCCACCGACGTGCCGCTCACCATGCCCAGCGGCACCAAGCTGGTGAGCGCCTCGGTGCTCGGCTACGGGGTCTCCGGCGGCGCGTTCGGCGAGGCCTACGGCGGTGAGCGCTCCGCGTGGCGGCCGGTCGGCAAGGGCGGCCAGCAGCTGCTGCGCGTCGGCTGAGCGGGGGCCGCGAGCCGTGCGCGTCGTCCTCGTCAACGAAGGCACGTACCCATACGCCACCGGCGGGGTCAGCACCTGGTGCGACCAGCTGGTGCGCGGGCTGTCCGAGGTCGAGTGGGACCTGGTCGCCATCGTCGGCACCGAGCCGGACCGCCCCGCGATCCCGCTGCCGGCCAACGTCCGCTCGCTGCGCCCGGTGCCGGTGTGGGGTCCGCCCCGCCCGGCCCGGGGCCGCCCCGAGCGGGCCGCCGGCCTGCTCTGCCGGGGCATGCTCGGCGACACCGCGGCCGACCTGGTGCTGTTCGGCGAGGGCCTGCGGGCACTGGCCGACGTCGCCGTGGGCCGGACCCGCTTCGGCCGGTGGGTGGGGCGCCATCCGCTGGCCGGCGCCGGCCTGGCCGACATCCTGCTGGACGCCTGGGCCCGGGCCCGCGCGGACGGCATCCGGCTGCCGACGCTCACGCTGCGGGAGGCGGACGAGGCCGCGGTACTGCTGGAGCACGCCCTCCGCCCGCTGGCCGCCCCGATCCCGGAGGACGCCCAGCTGGTGCACGCCAACGCCAACGGCCTCTCCTCGATGGTCGCCCTGGTCGCGAAGTGGCGGCTCGGGGTGCCCTTCCTGATGACGGAGCACGGGGTGTACCTCCGGGAGCGCTACCTCGCCGCGGGAGCCCAGTCCCCGGGCGTCAAGACGGCCCTGCTGCGCTTCCATCGCGCCCTGGCCCGGCTGTCCTACTGGGAGGCCGACCTGGTCGCCCCGGTCAGCGGCTTCAACGCGCGCTGGGCCGTGCGCCACGGCGCCGACCCGGCCAAGCTCGCCGTCATCGGCAACGGGGTCGACCCGGCGAGGTTCCCGCTGCTGGACGAGGAGCCGGCCGACCCGGTCATCTCCTGGGTGGGCCGGATCGACCCGCTCAAGGACCTGGAGACGCTGATCCGGGCCCTGGCCGTGGTGCGCCGCTCGGTCCCGGCGGCCCGGCTGCACCTGGCCGGCCCGGTCCCCGCCGGCAACGAGTCCTACGCCGCCGAGTGCCGGGACGTGGCCGCCTCGCTCGGCATGGCCGGCGCGGTCACCTGGGCCGGCCCGTGCGCCTCCAGCCGCGAGGCGTTCGCGGTCGGGCAGGTCGTCGCGCTGTCGAGCATCTCGGAGGGCATGCCGTACACGGTCCTGGAGGCGATGATGTGCGGCCGGCCGACGGTCAGCACCGACGTCGGCGGGGTGGCCGAGGCGGTCGGCGACGCGGGACTGGTCGTGCCGCCCCGCGACCCGGAGGCCTTCGCCGCCGCCTGCGTCGCGTTCCTGTCGGCCGAGGGGTTCCGGCGCGAGATCGGGGCGCGGGGGCGGGAGCGGGCCCTGGCGCACTACACGCTGGACCGCTGCGTCTCGGCGTACCGCGACCGCTACCAGGCCTTGACCCACACGGAAGCGCTGGTGCCGGCATGAACGCGTGCGGTGAGTCGACGAGACCGGCATCTCGCAGACGCGAGGCCGCTGTGCCCGTCGTGACCGGCCCGAACCTGGTCGCGGGGGAGCTCTCCGCCTTCGACGAAGGGGACGGCTGGGTCTGGGACTCGCCCCGCTCGTGCGGCGGGCGGGACCGGATCTGGGAGCTGGCGCCGCTGTGCGGCTGCTGCATCCCCGCGTCCGGGCAGAAGCGGCCCGCCGGCTACTTCGGGTACGAGCCGTGAGCGGGGACTCGCTGGTCATCGTGCCCGCCCAGCGGCGCGCCCGGCCGAGTGAGCTGGATCGGCCGGAGTCGCTGCGGTACGTCGGGCGGGTCGCCACCGATCCCGTGGCGGCGCTGGCCGACAAGATGCGCGACGACTGCCTCGACGCGGTCGACATCGACGAGATCGCGGCCATCCTCGAGGCCAACGGCATCAACGACCGGGTGGCCGACCACGAGTACGGCGCGCCGTCCGTCTTCGCCCTGGCCGGCCGGGTGGTCGCCCGCACCGTCGACGTCGCCGACACCCAGTCGCTGCGCGCGGTGCCGGCCGAGGGGCCCGGCCCGACCCGGGTCGTCGCCGACACGCTGCTGCGCTCGCTCATCTACCTCACCCCGCTGGCCATCGGCGTGGGCGCGGCGGCCGAGGTCGACGGCGTGTCCGGCCTGGCCACCACCGGCACCCTGCTGGTCGGCTGGGGCGGCGGCCAGGCGCTGTCGTACCTCGGGTACCGGGCGCTGTCCGAGCGCGGGCCGGTCGCCGCCGCCCGGGTGCTCGGCGCCGGCTTCCTGGGCCTGACCGCGCTGTGGGCCATGGTGCTGTCCGGCACCGGCGGGCGGGACTACGCCGTCGCCGCCGTCCAGCTCGCCCTCTTCGCCGTCGCCGGGGTCACGCTCGTGACCAACCGGGAGAGGGTCGTCATCCTCGCCGTCGCGCCGTGCTGGCTGGCGACGGCGGGGCTGCGGTACGGGCTGCCGGTGATCGTGCTGATCGGCTGCGTGGCGGTGCTCGTCGGCGTCGCCTTCCGGCCGGTGCTGCGGACCGGGGTCAAGAAGGCGCGCCGCGGCTGGTGGCGGCCCGACGTGCGCTACGCGGCGCTCTACGGGCTGGTCGGGACTGGGCAGGCGGCGCTACTGCGTACGGTCGCGCTCGACGGGATCGCCCCGCACCGGGTGCCGGTCGAGGCCCTGCCGCTGCTGTTCGGGGTACCACTCATCGAACTGACCCTGGTGTGGCACCGGCACCGCATCGCCGCCGCGCGGGCCGACCTCGCCGACCGGTTCGCCTTCGACCGGCGGCTGGCCCGCATCAGCGCCGCCACCGTGGCGGTGCTCGGCGTCCCCGTGTTCGCCGGCGCGGCCATCGCCGGCGCGGTGTGGTTCGGGCTGCTGCGCGGCGGGCAGTCCTTCGCCGCCGCGGTGCTGCTGACCGGCGTCTACGCGCTGTGCCTGGTGCTGGCCGCGCACGGCCGGGCCGGCACCGCCGCGATCGTTGTGTGGTGGCCGACGCTGCTCGTCGCGGGCGTCGGGCACTGGGCGCCCGCCCTGGTCCACGTGGCGCCCGCCTTCGCCGAAACCCTCGCCGTGGCGACCCTGCTCGGGGCCGGCCTGCCCGGCCTCGCCGTCGCCGCGCTCGTCCTGCGTGATCCGGAGAGTTACCGAGAATGATGCTGCTGCCGTTGTACGTCCACCCGCTGGTCGACCCCGAGGCGTGGGACGCGCTGCCCCGAGGCGGCGCCTGCTGGACGATCGTGAACGTCCACAATGGACCGGGGGCGGGCCGCGACGAGGTCTACGCCGCGGCGACCGACCGGCTGCACGCGGCCGGCGTGAAGATGCTCGGCTACGTCGACCTCGGCTACGGCGGCCGGGCCAACGGCGAGGTCTGGTGCGACATCGTGGGCTGGGCGCAGTACCCCGTGGGCGGCATCTTCTTCGACCAGGCGCCCTCCGACGCCGCCGGGCTCGCCTACGTGACCCAGGTGGTGCGGGCCGTGCGCGGCGCCGTCGTGCTCAACCCGGGGACCCGCTGCCTGCCCGGCTATGCGGCGCTGGCCGACGTGGTCTGCACCTTCGAGGGGCCGTGGGAGTCCTACACCGCGCTCGCGCCCGCCGGCCGCGACTGGGCGAACGCCGCGCACCTCGTCTACGGGGTGCCGGCCGCGCGGCTGGGCGAGGCGAGCGCGCTGCTGCTGACCCGCGCGCAGCACGGGCTGGTGACGGACCTTGCGGCGCCGTTGCCGTACGAGGGGGTGCCGAGCTCACTGCGCGCCCGGGCGGCCGCCAGGTGACCCCTCGCCGGCTGCGCGGCCTGCTGCTCGGCCTGGCCGCGCTGCTGGTGCTCTACGCGGCCGCCTGCACCGGCGAGGACAAGGGCCGCGACGTCGGCGGCCGGGGCTCGCACGGCCCGCGGACCGGCACCCAGGATGGCGACCCTGGCGGCTCGGCCGGCCTGGGCTCCGCGTCGCCCAGCCCCTCCGCGTCCGGCCCGGCCGCCCCACCCCCGGCCGGCGGCTGGTGGAAGCCCGCCGTCGGGCTCACCTGGCAGTGGCAGCTCACGGGCACGCTGGACAAGTCGGTGCCCGCCGACGTGTACGACGTGGACGGCGAGAACACGCCGGCCGCCGACGTGGCCGCGCTCAAGGCGGCCGGCCGGCACGTGGTGTGCTACGTCAACGCCGGCGCGCACGAGGACTTCCGGCCCGATGCCAAGCACTACCCGGAGTCCGTGCAGGGCAAGGGCCTGGAGGGCTGGCCGGGGGAGAAGTGGCTGGACATCCGGCGCTGGGACGTGCTGGAGCCGCTGCTGGCCGCCCGCTTCAAGACCTGCAAGGACAAGGGCTTCGACGCGGTCGAGCCGGACAACGTGGACGGGTACAGCAACGGCAGCGGCTTCCCGCTCACCGCCGACGACCAGCTGACCTTCAACCGCCGGGTGGCCGACCTGGCGCACCGGGCCGGCCTCGGCGTGGGCCTGAAGAACGACGTGGACCAGGCCGCCGCGCTCGCCCCGGCGTTCGACTTCGCCGTCAACGAACAGTGCGCGCACTACGACGAGTGCGACGCGCTGAAGGTCTTCACGGCCGCGGGCAAGCCGGTGTTCCACGTGGAGTACGAGGGTTCGACGGACTCGTTCTGCCCGAAGGCCAGGGCCCTGCACTTCTCCTCGATGAAGAAGAAGACCGGGCTGGACGCCTGGCGCGAGACTTGCTAACTCAGCCCGCTACGCTCGGCCAGCGCGTGCATGGCCCGCTGGATGCCCACCCGGTCCGGCGCCGGCTCGGCGAGCGTGTCCGCCGCCGGGGCCCGCAGCCCCGCCAGCGTGTACCCCAGCTGCCGCCGCCACGCCGTGGGCGCGTTCGTCCCCGTCCGCTCGACCAGCCCCGCGTTCGCCATGAGCACCGGCACCACGTCCTCGTGCTGGAAGTCCGGCCGTAGCACGCCCGCCGCCCGGGCCCGGTCGATCAGCGCGGTCAGCCCGCTGAAGGCGTGCTCGCGCAGCCGCTCCAGCTCCGGTACCCCCGACACGGTCGCGGTCAGCAGGTCGGCGAAGGCGCGGTTGCCGGCCTGGGCCTCGCACAGGAACGTCAGGTGCTCGGCGAACGCGGCCCACGGGTCCTCCATGGCGAGCGCGCGCTCGGTCGCGGCCACCACCTCCCGCAGCGCGTCGGCGAACACCGCGGCGACCAGGTCGCCCCGGCTGGGGAACCGGCGGTAGAGGGTCGCGTTGCCGACCTTGGCCCGCCGCGCGATCTCGTCGAGCGGCGCCTCCAGGCCCCGCTCGGCGAACACGACCTTCGCCGTCTCCACGAGCTGCCGGCGGTTGCGCTCGGCATCCCTCCTCAACGCACCCTGAGCCCCCATGGCTACAGCATATGCACATTCATGGTTGCGACACCGACCGGTCGACGGCTTTTGCCTGGTACAACAAAAGTAAGCGCATCGATGACAGAAGGTATGGACAGTCGTAGCTGAAGACCCTAGTGTGTCCCCCACGACAGCATGGCGTCTCATCAATGCGTCCCGGCTCGGCGCCGGATTCGCCAAGCGTATTGGTGACGACCGCACCCCGGCTACGGCATCCGGCGCGGCGGCGCGCGCCCGGCCTGGCACGTCCACGTCAGGAAGGGACACAGTGAACCAGCAGCCCTCACGTCATCGATGGCGATCAATGGGAGCAGCGCTCGTGCTCGTCTGCTCCAGCCTCACCACCACGGCGACGACGCTCGCCCTCGGGCCGGCCTCGCCCGCCGCGGCGGCCATCAACGGCGCCGACTTCCAGCAGGTCACCCTGGCCAAGGGTGAGCCCGAGGTGGGCGAGCCGCTCGCCATCTCGGTGTTGCCCGACCGCTCCGTGCTGCACACCGCCCGCAACGGCACGCTCCGGCGCACCGACGCGGCCGGCAACACGTCGGTCATCGCCAACATCCCCGTCTACACGCATGACGAGGAGGGCCTGCAGGGCGTCGCCGCGGACCCGAACTTCGCCAGCAACCGGTACGTCTACCTGTACTACGCACCGCCGCTGAGCACCCCGTCCGGCGACGCGCCCGCCACTGGTACCGCCACCGACTGGGCGACCTGGACCGGGGTCAACCGCCTCTCCCGGTTCACGCTGAACGCGGACTTCACCGTCAACATGTCGAGCCAGGTCAACATCCTGGACGTGCCGGCCAACCGGGGCATCTGCTGCCACGTCGGCGGCGACATCGACTTCGACGCGGCCGGCAACCTCTACCTGTCGACCGGCGACGACTCCAACCCGTTCGACTCGGCCGGCTACTCGCCGATCGACGAGCGGACCGAGCGCAACCCGGCCTACGACGCCCAGCGCTCGGCCGGCAATACCAACGACCTGCGCGGCAAGATCCTGCGCATCAAGGTCAACGCCAACGGGACGTACTCGATCCCGTCCGGCAACCTCTTCGCGCCGGGGACCGCCAACACCCGGCCCGAGATCTACGCCATGGGCTTCCGCAACCCGTACCGCATGAAGGTCGACAAGGCCACCGGCGTCGTCTACGTGGGCGACTACGGCCCCGACGCCGGCACCACCGACCCCAACCGCGGCCCGTCCGGGCAGGTCGAGTTCGACCGGATCACCGCACCTGGCAACTTCGGGTGGCCGTACTGCACCGGCACCAACACGACGACCGAGACCTACAACGAGTGGAACTTCGCCACCAACTCGACCGGCGCGAAGTTCAACTGCGCCGGCGGCCCGACGAACAACTCGTTCCGCAACACCGGCCTGACCACGCTGCCCCCCGCCAAGGCGGCCTGGATCCGCTACGGCGGCGACGCCGGCAGCCCGCCGGAGTTCGGCGGCGGCTCCGAGTCGCCGATGGCCGGCCCGGTGTACCACTACGACGCGGCCAACCCGTCGACGACCAAGTTTCCGCAGTCGCTGGACGGCCAGTTCTTCGCGGGTGAGTTCGGCCGCGGCTGGATCAAGCCGATCAAGATCAACGCCGACGGCTCGCCCGGCGCGATCGACAACTTCCCGTGGAACGGCAAGCAGGTCATGGACATGCAGTTCGGCCCGGACGGGTCGCTGTACGTCCTGGACTACGGCACCGGGTACTTCAACGGCGACGCCAACTCGGCGCTGTACCGCTACGACTACGTCGGCGCCGGCGGCAACCGCGCCCCGACCGCCGTGGCCACGGCCAGCGTGACCTCCGGGACGGCCCCGCTCGCGGTGAACTTCTCCTCGGCCGGCTCGTCCGACCCCGAGGGCGGCGCGCTGACCTACACGTGGACCTTCGGCGACGGCGGGACCTCGACGGCCGCCAACCCGTCGCACACGTTCACGGCCAACGGCAACTACTCGGTGACCCTGACCGCGAAGGACCCGCAGGGCGCGATCGGCACCTCCAGCGTGCTCATCAGCGTCGGCAACACCGCCCCGACGGTGACCATCCAGGGCCCCTCGTCGGGCCAGCTGGTCTCCTTCGGCGACACGGTGTCGTGGAGCGTCACGGTCACCGACCCCGAGGACGGGGCGATCGACTGCTCCAAGGTGACGATGACCTACGTGCTCGGCCACGACCAGCACGCGCACCAGATCACGTCACAGAACGGCTGCGCGGGCACGATCACGATCCCGGTCGACGGCGAGCACGACTCGGCGTCGAACATCTTCCCGATCTTCGACGCGCAGTACACCGACAAGGGCGGCCTGACCACGCACGCGCAGAGCATCATGGCGCCGCGCTACCGCCAGGCCGAGTTCTACAAGACCTCCTCCGGGGTCAACAAGTTCACCAAGACCCAGGCCGAGGGCGGCCAGACCGTCGGCGACATCAACAACGGTGACTGGATCGGCTTCGAGCCCTACAAGCTCAACAACGCCACCTCGTTCAACGCCCGGGTCTCCTCCGGCGGCACCGGCGGCACGCTGCAGCTGCGCACCGGATCGCCGACGGGCACGGTCATCGGCTCGGCGACGGTCCCGGTGACCGGGTCGTGGGAGACGTTCACGACGGTCAGCGGGGCGATCAGCAACGCGCCGGCCGGGCCGACCTCGCTGTACCTGACCTTCTCCGGCAGTACCACCGCGGCGCTCTTCGACGTCGACAGCTTCACCTTCGTGACAGGGGTGGGCGGCAACGGCGTCGGCCCGGTCAAGGGGCTGGCGGGCAAGTGCCTGGACGTGCGCAGCGGGGGCACCGCCGACGGGACGCAGATGCAGCTGTACACCTGCAACGGCACCAGCGCGCAGGTCTTCGTGGTGGCGGGGCAGCAGCTCAAGGTCCTCGGCAAGTGCCTGGACATCTCCGGCGGCGCCACCGCGGACGGCACCAAGGTGCAACTGTGGACCTGTAACGGCAGCGGCGCGCAGAACTGGGTGTCCCAGGCCGACGGGTCGCTCAAGAACCCGCAGTCCGGCAAGTGCCTGGACGTGAGCGCGGCGAACTCGGCCGACAGCACGCCGGTCCAGCTGTACACCTGTAACGGCACCAACGCGCAGAAGTGGACCCTGCCATGAGACTGCGAACCCTTGCGGCCGCCGCCGCGCTCGTGACGGCGGCGGCGGTCCTGCCCGGCATCCCGGCGGCCGCCGCCGACGCGCCCTACGACGTGCTGGTCTTCTCCAAGACCGCCGGGTTCCGCCACGACTCGATCCCGGCCGGCATCCAGGCGATCAAGGACCTGGGCGCGGCGAACAACTTCACCGTGACCGCCACCGAGGACGCGAGCGTCTTCACGGCGGCCAACCTGGCGCAGTACGAGGCCGTGGTGTTCATGAGCACCACCGGCGACGTGCTCAACGACGCCCAGCAGACGGCCTTCGAGGCCTACGTCCGGGGCGGCGGCGGCTACGTCGGCGTCCACGCGGCCGCCGACACCGAGTACAGCTGGCCCTTCTACGGCCAGCTGGTCGGCGCCTGGTTCGCCAGTCACCCGGCGATCCAGCAGGTCAACTCCAAGACGGAGGACCGGGCCAACCCGGCGACGTCGCACCTGCCGCAGACCTGGACGCGCACCGACGAGCTGTACAACTACCAGACCAACCCGCGCGGCACGGCGAAGGTGCTCGCCACGCTCGACGAGTCGTCGTACTCCGGCGGCACGATGGGCGCCGACCACCCGATCACCTGGTGCAAGACCATCGACGCCGGACGCTCCTTCTACACCGGTTTCGGGCACACCCAGGAGTCGTACGCCGACGCCAACTTCCGAGGCGAGCTGCTCGGCGGGATCCGGTACGCGGCCAAGCGGGCCCAGGCCGACTGCCGGCCCGAGACCGGGTACACCGCGCTCTACAGCGGCGCCACGACCGGCTGGTCGCAGGCCGGCCCGGGCAGCTTCACCAACGCCGACGCCACGCTGAGCTCGACCGGCGGCCTCGGGCTGTTCTGGTACAGCGCCAAGCAGTTCGACGCCGGGTTCTCGCTCAAGGCCGACTTCCGCATCACCGGGGACAGCAACTCCGGGGTCTACGTGGGCTTCCCCAACCCGGGCAACGATCCGAACATCGCGATCAACCAGGGGTACGAGGTCCAGATCGACGCCACCGACACGCCCGACCGCACCACGGGCGCGATCTACGGCTTCCAGTCCGCGAACATCGCCGCACGCGACGCCGCGCTCAACCCGCCCGGCGCGTGGAACACCTACGAGATCCTCGTCGAGGGCCAGCGGCTGCGGGTGTACCTCAACGGCTCGCTGATCAACGACTTCACCAACGCCGACCCGGCGCGCAACCTCGACGGCTACGTCGGCATCCAGAACCACGGCGCCGGCGACCAGGTCTCGTTCCGCAACATCCGGATCCGGGAGGCTTCGGGTGACCTGGTCCAGCAGGCGGAGTCGTACAGCGCCGCCAGTGGCGTCCAGCCCTACACCAAGGCCGGCGCCCACAACGGTCAGACGCTCGGCTACATCGAGCCGGGGGACTGGGCGGCGTACAACGGGCTGAGCATCGGCGGGGCGACCCAGTTCCGCGCGCGGGTCGTCTCCGGCGGCCCCGGTGGGCAGATCCAGGTCCGCACCGGCTCCACGACCGGCCCGATCCTGGGCACGGTCAACGTCCCGAACACCGGGAGCTGGGACACCTACGCCGACGTCAGCACCGCGCTGACCGGGGTGCCGGCCGGGGCGTCGAACGTCTACCTGACCTTCACCGGGACCGGCACCGGGCTCTTCGACGTGGATGACTTCACGTTCGTGAAGGGGTCCACAACGGGCGGTGTCGGCCCGGTCAAGGGGCTGGCGGGCAAGTGCCTCGACGTGCGCAGCGCGGGCACCGCCGACGGGACCCAGATCCAGCTGTACACCTGTAACGGCTCCGGCGCGCAGAGCTGGACGGTCTCGGGGCAGACGCTGCGGGCGCTGGGCAAGTGCCTGGACGTCAGCGGCGGCGGCACCGCGGACGGCACCAAGATCCAGCTGTGGACGTGCAACGGCAGCGGCGCCCAGAGCTGGGCCGGCCAGGCCGACGGCTCGCTGCGCAACCCGCAGTCGGGCAAGTGCCTGGACGTGGCCGGCGGCAACTCCGCCGACAGCACGGTCGTGCAGCTGTACACCTGTAACGGCAGCGCCGCCCAGAAGTGGACGCTGCCGGCGTAACGACGGTTTTTCACGAAGGGGGCCGTGCATAGACGCGCGGCCCCCTTCGCTGGGTTTACACGCAGTGAACAAGTCGACGGGGGGCAGCACCGGTTGCCGCTTTCCCCTAGGCTCGGCCGGGTGCTGGGGACTCGAGTGGGGAGAGCACTGCTCATCGGCGCCTTGCTGACCGGCCTGGCCGGGGTGGCGGGCTGTGGCAAGGACGCATCGCCGCCGGCGGATCTGGGCATGGACGCGCCGGCGAGCGGCGATCCGTTCCCCGTCGGCGAGCTCGAGGGCGACGACAGCGGGCTGGCGCCCGCGCCGCACTCACCGTCACCGTCCGCATCGAAGAAGCCGAGCGCCAAGCCGTCGGTGAAGACCGTGAAGCCCGGCGGCGACACCGGCGGAGGCAAGGTCAACACCAACGACGGCGTGCCCAACCTGGGCGCCGGCACGTTCACCAAGGCCGACGGCGGGACCGGCGTGGTCGGTTCGGCCGACGCGACGACGCTGGTCAAGTACCAGGTCGAGATGGAGAACGGCATCCAGTGGGGCAACAACCCGGTCTGGACGACGACCTCGCTGGCCGCCGAGGTGGACCGGGCGATCGCCGCGCCGAAGGGCTGGACGATGTCCGCCGCCCACCCGGTCACCTACAACTCCGGGCAGACCCACATCAACGAGGCGAGCTGGAAGTTCCAGCGGGTCAGCGACGGCAACTACAACGTCGTGCTGCGGCTGGCCACCCCGGGGACCGTCGACAAGCTGTGCAAGTCGGTCGGGGTCACCACGCAGGGGATCTACTCGTGCCGGTACGGCAAGACGATCCTGCTGAACCTGCGCCGCTGGCTCAAGGGCATCGACGGCTTCCCGGCCGGCATCGACTTCCACGGCATGACCGTGCTGCACGAGATGGGCCACTTCCTGGGCTTCGACCACATGAAGTGCCCGGGCAGCGGCCAGGTCGCGCCGGTCATGCAGACGCAGACCATCGCGCTGAACGGCTGCACGCCCAACGCGTACCCGTTCACCTCGGACGGCACCTTCGTGCAGGGGCCCTGGGCCAGCTCCTGAGGCGGCGGGCTAGCTCTTGAGGCGGCGCAGGAGGTCGACGACGTCGGCCTCGTACTCGCGCCACTCGCGGTCGGGCTTGAACCCCAGCTCGGCGTTGACCTGCAGCAGGGGCTCGTTCTCCAGCGCGTTCCAGGTCTGCACGTCGAGCAGGCCGGGCTCGGCCGCGCGCAGCTCGAACAGCATCCGCGCCTTGATCGCGCGGCTGAGGCCATAGCCGCGGTGGCTGGGCACCTCGATGGTGTCGTACTGGTCGGCGCGGGTGGGCCGCTGCGCCGGCACGACCACCTCGGTGAGCCCGGCGATGGTCTCGCTCTGCTCGTGCACGGCCAGCACGATGTACGGCTTCAGGCCACGGGCGTGCAGCGTGCGCAGGCTGGCCGCCAGCCGGTCGGCGTCGTAGGAGCTGGGCCGCAGCTCGAGGTCCTCGACCACGGCGGCGCGGGCCGCCTCCTTGGCCGCGGCGTAGCCCGCGAACAGCTCCGGCGGCGGGCCGCCGGGGTAGTACTCGATGCGGTAGCCCGCGCCGATGCCGGCGGCCATCTCACCCAGCCGCAGCCAGTCCACGCCGGACAGGTCGAGCAGGTTGCGCATCTCGATGAAGGCGCACTCGAAGCCGTTGGCCTCGAAGAACTCCACGCTCGGGGTGCCGCCGATGACCTCGACGCCGACCGACTCGAAGCCCTCCTCGGCGGCCCGCCGGGCGACGGCGCCCAGCAGCGTGGTGTCGACCCGGCTGCGCCGTGCGGCGGGGACCACGGAGAGCTCGAGGACGCCGATATCCTCCAGGGCCAGCAGGCTCGCGTGCCCGAGCACCTCACCCGATTCGGAGGTTGCCAGCCAGGAGGTGCGCCGCTCACCCGGCATGGTGACGGCGAGGTACTCCCGGAGCTTCGTCTCGCGCCACGGCGGGTCCTCGGGCACGTCGAACGTCACGATCTCGTTGAGCGCCCGCAGCACCGCCTCGATCTCGGCCGCGGGCGCGGCCCCTGGGTCCCACTCGCGCACCTGCACGCCCTAAGCCTGCCCTTTGTTGTGGCTGAGCGGAAGTACCAGAGCGCAGAGCGTGGCATTGATCGTCAGTTTTGGTGATCGCGCCGGCCGTAGTCGTTGGTGGCGTTGAAGACGGCAGCGCGGTACTGCTCCGGGACGTTGTAGGCGTGGATCGCCGCGTTCCACCCCTCCAGGGTGGACAGGTCGCGTCCGTCGGCGCACAGGTAGGCGGCCGCGGTCAGGGCGGCGTCGTCGATGTCGTTGATGTCGGTGACCCCGTCGGCATCGGCGTCCAGGCCGTACTGCTTCCAGGTCGACGGCAGGAACTGCATCGGCCCGACGGCCCGGTCCCAGGTCCGGTCGTTGTCCAGGGCGCCCTGGTCGGTGTCGGGGACCGCCTGGCGGTTGTTCTGCCCGTCCAGCGGCGGGCCGATGATGGGCGGGACCGAGCGGCCGTCGTCCTGCAGGACCGAGCCGTTGGCCTGGCCGTGGTCGGACTCGACCTTGCCGATGCCGGCCAGCGTGGTCCAGGTGAGGTGGCACTTCGGGGTGGTGCGGGCGGTGACCGCCTCGGCGTAGCCGTAGGCCTGCAGGGCCACCACCGGGATGCCCAGCTTGACCGAGCGGGCGCCGGCCCAGCCGCCGTAGACGTCGGCGGGCCGCTGGCGGGTGCCGGCCGGCGGGCTGTAGCTGCTCGAGCCGGACGGCGCCGGGGCCGACGGCTCCGGCGGCTCGCCGGTGGCCGGGGCGCCGGTCGCGGGCGGCAGGCCGGCGGTGCCCTCGGGCGGCGCCGCCGAGCGGGCGGGGTCGGCCTGGGCCGAGGAGGCCGCCGGGATCACCCATAAGCCGACCGAGCCGGCCGCGGCCAGCAGGCCGATGATGACCACGGTGGGCAGCATGAAGCGCGCCCCCGGCCGGGCCATCGCCCGGCTCAGCCGCTCCCGCCGCTCCAGCCCGCCGCCGGGCGACTCCAGCACGTCCAGCGCCGCGTGTTTCGGCTGGTGCGGCGGCTTCGGCGCGTTGCGCTGGGCCGGGTCCGGCGGGTACATGTCCACCGGGATCCACCGCTCACCCGCGGGCTCCGGCACCGGCGGCCGCAGCGTCGCCGGACCGGGCGCCGCCGCTGCCGGCGGAGCGTCCACTGTGGTCGATCGGTCGACCTTGGCCGCCTCGTCGTTGCTTGCCACGGGTCGAGTATTCCGCAACTCCCGGGTGCGTGTCACCGTGACATAACCTGAGCAGATGCCACGCTATGAGTACCGCTGCCGGGCCTGCGGCGACACCTTCGAAGTACAACGCCCAATGCGTGAAGCCAACGTGAAGACCGCCTGTCCGGCCGGCCACGACGACACCGTCAAGCTGCTGTCCACGATCGCCGTCGGCGGCACGTCGGGCGGGGGAGCCCCATCCGGCGGCGCGGGCGGCTGCTGCGGAGGGGCCTGCGGCTGCTAGACATTGTTACCGGTCGGTTTCGCATTGAATTGGCAAAACGGCTTTGATGTTGTGGCCTGTCGTGCCACAACCGCTACCGGAGTGTTGTCGTTACGTCACGCGAAACCCACTCGAACTTTCCCCCCGCATCCTTGCTGACCAGCATGGACCGTCCCGGGCGACGAGCCCGGGATCGACCTTGAGGGTTATCGTTGGGGGCCGTTTCTACGATGCGCGCGCCCCTGGGTTGGGGAAATATGGGGCACGCCTGAAAAAGGAGGCGGAGGTTTCACGTGTCGGGGCGGACGCACCTGCCCAGCGGGCTGGTGACATTCCTCTTCACTGACATCGAGGGCTCGACCCGCTTGGCCCAGATGCTCGGTGCGGGATACCGGCCGGTGCTCCACGAGCACCGGGAGGTGATTCGCCGTGCACTGTCCAAAGCGGACGGTGTGGAGCTGTTCACCGAGGGTGACTCGCTGTTCGTGGCCTTCGCCGACGCGGCCGCCGCCCTCACCGCCTGTGCCGAGGCCCAGCGCGCGCTCGCCGCGCACGAGTGGCCCGGCCCCGAGGCCCGCCCCAGGGTGCGGATGGGCCTGCACACCGGCTTCGCCGAGCCGTACGGCGGGGAGTACACCTCGCCCGAGGTGCACCGCGCCGCGCGGGTCGCCGCCGCCGCGCACGGCGGCCAGGTGCTCTGCTCCGCCGCCACCGCGGCCCAGGTCGGCCTCGGCCCCTCGTCCTCCCGCGGCGGCTCCCTGCTCGGCCCCGACACCTGCCTGCTCGACCTCGGCCTGCACCGGCTGCGCGGCTTCGACGGCTTCGAGCGGATCTTCCAGCTGGTCGCGCCCGGCCTCGACCGGCAGTTCCCGCGGCCGCGCACCATCGACGCGCCCGCGCACAACCTCCCCGTGCAGACCACCCGGTTCATCGGGCGGGCGGCCGAGCGGGCCGCCGTGCGCGACCTCATCGGCCGGCACCGCCTGGTCACCGTCGTCGGCGCCGGTGGGGCCGGCAAGACCCGGGTCGCGGTCGAGGCGGCCGGCGAGATCGTCGAGCGCTTCCGCGACGGCGTGTGGTTCGCCGACCTGAGCGCCGTGGCCACCGGGGACCTCGTCGACGTCAGCGTGGCCGCCGCCCTGGGCCTGCGCCCCGAGCCGGGCCGCGCGGTCGTGCAGACGATCGCCGACCACGTGCGCGACCGCCGCCTCCTCGTCCTGCTGGACACCTCCGACGCGCAGCTGCCGGCGGCGCGGCGGCTCGTCGCCCAGCTGCTGGCGGCCGGCCCCGACGTCGTGTTGCTCGCGACCAGCCGGGAGCCGCTCGGCCTGGCCGGCGAGGTGGTCTGGCGCATCCCGCCGCTGTCCGTCGAGGCGGCCGTCGGTGGCGGCTTCAGCGACGCGGTGGCCCTGCTGGTCGACCGGGCCTCGGCGGCCCGGGGCGGCCGGCCGGTCGAGCCGGGCGACATCGCACACCTCACCCGGGTCGCCTCGGCGCTGGAGGGCCTGCCGCTCGCGCTGGAGCTGGCCGCCGCCCGCCTGCGCCTGCTCTCCGCGGCCCAGCTCGCCGACCGCATCGGCGACGTGCTGGGCACCCTGGACGCCGGCCTGGCCCGCATTGCCGCCTTTGCCGACATGTCCGATGTGCCGGCCTCTTCGCGGCACCGGACCATGCAGGCGGCGGTGGGCTGGTCGTACCGCACCCTGGACCCGCGCTCGGCCCGCCTCCTGCGCTGGCTGTCGGTCTTCGCCAGCCCGGTCGACCTGCCGGCGATCGAGTGGCTGCACGACGGCGACCCGCTCGACCCGCTCGCCACCCTGGTCGACAAGTCCCTGCTGCAGGCCGAGGCCGGCGCCACCAACGCCACCTACCGCATGCTCGACCCGATCCGCGCCTACGCCGCCCGCCTGCTGGTCGAGGCCGGCGAGGAGGAGTCGGCCCGCGAGCGCCACGTCGCCTGGTGCCTGCAGACCGCCCACGACGCGTACCTCGATGCCGACGGCCGCCCGGTCACCCTGTCGCTGTACGCGCTGGACCCCCTGGCCGACGAGCTGCGCGCCGCCCTGAACTGGACCGTCACCCGCGGCAGCGCCCGCCAGGGCCTCGCCCTGGCCGGCGCCCTGGACCAGTGGTGGCGCGAGCGCGGCCTGGTTCGCGAGGGCCGCATGTGGCTCTTCAGGCTCTACGAGCGCATCAGCGCCACCGGCGAGCCCGTGCCGGACGCCGAGCTGGCGGCCGCCTACCACATGCACTCCCTCCATGCGGGCGCCGACGGCGAGACGGTGGAGGAACTCCGGTTCTCGCAGCGCGCCGAGTCGGCCGCGCGGAGGGCCGGCGACCCGGGCCTGATCGTCCGCATCCTGTCCGCCCGCGGCGCCCCGCTCCTGGAGATGGGCCGCACCGAGGAGGCCGAGCGCCTCTGCCGCGAGGTGATCGCCTGGGCCGACCAACAGGACGTCTCCGGCGAGGCGCTGTTCGCCGTCTACGCGCTGGCCCAGCTCCTGTGGCGCCGGGGCGCCCTGGACGAGGCCGCTGACCTGCTGGCCAGCGCCCGCCCGCTGGAGAACAGCCGCCCGGTGGAGCGCGGCCGCCGCACGGTCGACATGCTCCTGGGCATGGTCGCCCTGGCCAGGGGCGACCTGGTCGCGGCGCACGACCACCTGATCGTCGCGCTGCGCTCCCGCATGACCCACGGCTTCCACCTGCGGGTCTGCGAGACCCTGAACGCGGTGGCCGTCCGCTGCGCCCTGGCCGACGACCTGGAAACGGCCGCCCGCCTGTTCGGCGCCGCCCAGGCCGCCCGCATCCGCCTGCGCTGCGCCATGGGCCCCTTCGGCCCGTACTGGACCGACCACCAGTCCGCCCTCCACGCGAGAATGGGCGACGTGTCCTTCGACGCCGCGTACGCCGCCGGGGGCGCCCTCGGCCTCGAGGAGTCGGTGGCCCTGGCCCTGACCATCGAGCACCCGGACCTGATGGCCGGCTCGATCCGCTTCTCCACGGTCGAGTAGCCCGCCGTCCCCGGGCCGCGCGTTAGAGTCGTCCGCGTGGATCTGGAGGACACCGCCACCCGGCTCGGCGTACCCGTCGAAGACGTCGACCGCGTGCACGAGCTCGCCGGCGACCTGCCGTCGGCCCCGCTGCCCGCCAAGGCCGACGCGCCCGCGATCCTCGACCGGCTCGGGGTGCGGCCGGACGACGTCGCCGAGATCATGGCGGGCTGGCCCGACCCGGGCTCTCCACTGTGGACCCCGGAGCTGCGCTGGCTGCTCGACCGCTCGATCGCCCTGGTCCGCGCCGACCTCGGGGGCCACGGCTGGCTGTCGCCCGGACCGGAGCTGCCACGCGAACGGGGTCCCGCCTGGCGGCACCTCTACGTGTACGCGTACCTGGCCCTGGTCGACGTGGTCACGCGCTACCACCGCGACCACGGCATCACCGACGCCGTGTCGTGGGCGACCCTCGCCGACCTGGGCCGCAACCTCGCCGTCGACCGGCGGATGCACCGCGAGGGCTGGCCGGTCATGCAGAGCTGGCTGACGCTGCACGCGCGCGGCGGCATCTACGAGCTGGGCCGGCTGCAGCACCAGCGCGGCGACGCCGCCATCGACCTGCACATCCCCGAGTCGGGCCCGCTGACCCCGGAGGCGATCGAGGCGTCGCTCGACGAGGCCCGCGCGTTCTTCCCCCGCCACTTTCCCGACGAGCACTACACGGCCTTCGCCTGCGGCTCGTGGCTGCTCGACCCGCAGCTGCAGGAGTACCTGCCCGAAGACTCCAACATCGTCCGGTTCCAGCGGAGGTTCGAGCTGGAGCCCTACGAGGAGCCGGAGGGGCTGGACGCCGACGTCGAGGTGCTGCGGTTCGTGTTCCGCAGCCTGACCACGCCGCTCGACCAGCTGCCGCGCGGCACCGTGCTCCAGCGTGCGGTCATCGATCACCTGACGGCCGGCCGCCGCTGGTACTGGCACCGCGGCCGCTTCCCGATCTAGCCACGCGCGCGGCGGTTGGTTGCGGCGGCGGCGGTATGCGTCCGGGTCGAGCTTCGGAGGCCGACCTCCGCGCGATCCTGGGCGCTTCCGGTCGGCGATCTGGCCGTTGGGTTCCGGGACGTTCGTGGTGATCCGCTTGTCCCGCGCGGCACCGGCCTGAGCGCAGCCGGTCGCGTGGCGCCAGTCTGAGAGTGGCCGGTCGCGCGGCGCCGAGCGTCAGGGCGCGTCGCGTCGAGGTCTGCCCCGCCTGACGTGTCTGCGCTGTCCGCCCGCCGGGGCCGGGGCCGGGGCGGTCGGCGGGCCAGGGCGGGCGGCCAGGGCCGGGGCCGTGGGCGGC
>NZ_BAAARV010000082.1:0-22751 GCF_039532525.1 Dactylosporangium salmoneum | reverse complement strand
CGGCAGGCCGTCGGCGAGGCAGGTCGCGGCGCCGCGGACGGCGTCGGCGCGGGCCTCGGCGTAGCGGCCCAGGGCGGCGGCGTGCCGGGCGACCGCCGCGTCGTCGCCGAGCTCGGCGGCGAGGCCGTGTGCGAGGGTGTGCACGCGGGTGCGCTCCCTCGGCATCGCCCCCGCGGCCAGGGCCTCGCGCAGCAGCGGGTGCCGGAAGCGCAGCGAGCCGGCCGGGGCCAGGTCGGGGGCGATGAGCAGCATGCCCAGGTCGAGCAGGCGCCGCAGGGCCGGCTCCACGTCCCCGCCGCACACGTGGGCCAGCACGTCGCTGTCCACCGGGTCGCCCAGCAGCGCCGCCGCGCGGGCCACCCGGCCGACGACGGCGGGCTCCGAGGCCAGCGGCTCGACCAGCAGGCCCACCACGTGCGCGGGGAGGGGCGCGGCGGCGAGCTCGTCGGCCGTGCCGCAGGCGGCCAGCAGCTCCGTCAGCCAGAACGCGTTGCCGCCGGTGCGCCGCAGCGCGCCGCGGACGGTCTCCGGGGCGGGCGCGCTGCCGTACCGGGCCTCGACCAGCTCCGCCGTCTCCCGCGCGGTGAACGGCGCGACGTGCACCCGCCGCACGGACGGGCCGCCGCCGAGGCGGCGGAGGGTTCGGGCGGCGGCCGGGGCGAAGGCGGCCTCCTGCGGCGGGCGGCTCGTCACGAGCAGCAGCGCCGGCAGCGTGTCGGCGGCGGCGGCGAGCTCGGCCACGAGCGCCAGGCTGGCCGGGTCGAGGTCGTGCAGGTCCTCGACCACGATGATCCCCAGCCGTGCGTCATCGCCGTCCGTGCTGTCCGGCTCTGTCGTAGTGACGACCGTCGATTCGAGAATCTCCCCGCCAACCCGAAATTTCGTAAAATGTCGGATAAGGCCGGAGGCGGAGCGGCGCGAGATCTCCGCCGGCAGCCGGGCGTCGTCATCCGGGCCCGGGTCGCCGACGGGGGCGGCGTGCAGCAGGGCGCGGACCACGTCGACGGCGGCGCGCAGCGTCACGGCGGGGGAGAGGCGCGGCTCGGTCGCGTTCGGTGAGCGCTGGCCCAGGCGGTTCAGGAGGGCCTCGTCGACGGGCAGGCTCGCGGCGGGCCGGCCGCTCAGCACCGACGCCAGCCAGTCGTGCGGCGCGGCGCCGAGGGAGCGGGCGGAGCCCCGCAGGACCGTCGCGGAGGAGAGGTCCAGCCGGTTCAGGACCTCGGCGACCAGCCGGCTCTTCCCGCCGCCGGCCTCGCCGGTGATCAATACGATGCCGGGGCGGCGGGTGGCCCATGCGTCCGCGATCTCGGCGAGCTGGGGGGCTCGTCCGATGAAGGGGGCGGTCGGCATGCGGCCACGATACGCACAAGTGCGTAGAGACGCCCGCCTGTCTCGTGCGGCACTCTGTCACGCATGGCAGAGGCTGGCACCGAGGGCGTGGTCGACGAGAGGCATCAACCGCTCGCACTGCACTGGGCGGCGCGGACCGACGTGGGGCTCGTCCGCAGTACCAACCAGGACTCGGTCTTCGCGGGCGACCGGCTGCTCGCCGTCGCCGACGGTATGGGTGGCATGGCGGCGGGCGACGTGGCCAGCCGGCTGGCGATCGAGGCGATGACGCCGCTGGACGAGGAGTTCGCCGGGAACGACCTGCTCACCGCCCTGCGTACCGCGGTCTCGGACGCCAACCGGCGCATCCGCGACGAGGTCGAGGCCGACCCGGCGAAGCTCGGGATGGGCACGACGCTGACCGCCATTCTCTTCTCCGGCGAGCGGATCGGCCTGGTCCACATTGGAGACTCGCGGGCCTACCTGCTGCGCGGCGACGAGTTCGGACAGGTCACCAAGGACGACACCTACGTGCAGCTGCTCGTCGACGAGGGGCGCATCACGCTCGACGAGGCGTCCACCCACCCGCAGCGCTCCCTGGTCAGCCGGGTGTTGCAGGGGCAACCGACCGATCCGGTGTACTCCGTGACCGCCGCCCGCCCCGGCGACCGCTACCTGCTGTGCAGCGACGGCCTGTCCGGCGTGCTGCGGGCGGAGACCATCGAGGAGGCGCTGCGCGAGTACGCCGACGTCGACGAGTGCGTCGAGCGCCTCGTCGACCTGGCGCTGCGCGCGGGCGGCCCGGACAACATCACCGCCGTGGTCGCGGACATCGTCGGCGACGACGTGCCCGCGCCCAAAGGCCTCCGCGGGCGCCTGCGCTCCTGGCTGGGCCGCGACGAGATCAACGGCGCCCGCCTGCCCGCGTAACAGCCCGCGACGACACTAACGGCGCACGCCCGCCCACGTAACAGCCCGCGACGGCATCAACGGCGCCGGCCTGCCCGCGTAACAGCCCGCGACGACACTAACGGCGCACGCCCGCCCGCGTAACAGCCCACGACGGCATCAACGGCGTCGGCCTGCCCGCGTAACAGCCCGCGACGGCACTGACGGCGCCCGTCCGCGACGACATCGCGCGCGGACCGCGACGGCGTCAACGGGGCGTGACCAACGGTGACTCCGTCGGCGGGGTCCAGGCCGCGATCCGTTCCGCGGCCCGCGCGGCCGCGCCCGCCGGCGCCACCCGGGCCAGCGCCTGCACCAGCGCGCTGGTGACCCGCCCGCGGGCCCCCGTGATCCGCCCGGTCTGCCACGAGCGGCGCACCACGAGCTCGGCCCGGGGGCGGCGCTGTTCGTCGTACCGTTGCAGCGCCTCGGGCACCGGCAGGCCGCGCGCGAGCAGTCCGGCCAGCGTGACCGCGTCCTCGATGGCGAGGCAGGCGCCCTGGCCCAGGTTCGGGGTCATCGCGTGCGCGGCGTCGCCGACCAGGGCGGTCCGCGTGCCGAAGCGCATCGGCGGCACCGGGTGCAGGTCCATCAGCGGGTGGTGCAGCAGCGTCGCGGGGTCGGTGGCGGCCAGCAGCGCCGGGATCGGGTCGTGCCAGCCGTCGAAGGCCGCCCGCAGCTCGGCCAGCTGCTCCTCCTTCCCGGCATCGCGCAGCGGGCCGGGGGCGGCGGCGTACCAGTAGACGCCCCGGGCGCCCATCGGCAGGTGGCCGAAGCGCAGCCCGCCCGGGCCCATGGTCTCCCCGCCCTCGCGGGCGCCGCCCATGGCGTCGGCCGGCACGACCGAGCGCCACGAGACCTGGCCGCTGTCGCGGATGCGGGTCTGCGGGTGGTACCGCTGCCGGAACAGGCTGCCGATGCCGTCGGCGCCGACGACCAGCTCCGCGTCCAGCTCCTCGGGGTCGGTCACGGCGGTGCCGGTGCGCACCCGCACCCCCTCGGCGAGGATCTCGTGCAGGTCGGCGCGGTGCACGACGATCGGCCCGCCGACCGAGACCCGGGTCAGCCAGGCGCCGCCCGCGGTGCGCAGGCCGCCGCCGGTGATCGGGGCGCCGGCCGCGCGGACCCGCGCGCCGACGCCGAGCCAGTCCAGGGCGCGCAGGGCGTTGGGCCACAGCGTCAGGCCGGCCCCGGGGCCCGCGAGGCGGGGCTGCCGCTCCAGCACGGTGACGTCCCAGCCGGCCAGCCCGAGCCCGCGGGCGGTGGCCAGCCCGCCGATGCCGGCCCCGACGACGATCGCAGTTCGCATGCCCGAAACGCTACACCTGTAGTATCGGGGTCGTGAAGGATCGCAAGAGTCGGCTGGCCGACGCCGCCATCGACGTGCTCGGCCACGACGGCGTGCGGGCGCTGACCCACCGGGCCGTCGACGCGCGGGCCGGGCTGCCGCAGGGGACGTGCAGCTACCACTTCCCGACCCGCAACGCCCTGCTCACCGCCGCCCTGGAGCGCATCGCCGAGCTCGACCTCGCCGACTCCGAGGGGCGCGACCTCGCCGACGTGCTGGCCGGCTGGGCCGGCTCGCCCCGCACCCGGGCCCGGTTCATGCTCATGCTCGACCCGCAGGCCCGCCGCGAGCTGGGGGAGGCCGCGGCGCGGCTGGCGGACGGGTTCGTCGAGCGGGCCGAGCGGCTCACCGGGTCGCGGGCCCGCGCGCGGCTCATGATCGGGCTCATCGACGGGCTGCTGCTGGACGAGCTGACCCGCGGTACCGTCTCCCCGGAAGAACGCCGCGAGCGACTCACCGCGATCGGGGAAATTCTCGGGCCCGGCCGGTAACCCCGGGCGGCCGCCGTCGTTGGGCACGATGAGCACATCCCCAGCGTTCTCTCGTGAAAGCGGCACTGCAGTGATCGGCAACCCGCGCACGTTCTGGCTCGCTCTGCTCAGCGCGGCAGCGGTCCTCGGCGCCGCGGCCGTCATCGGGCCGGTGCTCGGCCTGGTCGCGGTGGCGGTGTTCGCCGGGGTCACGGCGCTGGTGCACGCCGGCGGGCTGATCCGCCTCGCCCTGCGGATCCATCGCGGCCGGCGCGACTTCGGCCCCTGCCGCGGCGCCGGGTTCCTCGGCATGGGCGCGCTGGTCACCGGGGCCGGGGTGGCCGCCACCGGCCTGCCGTGGCTGGACCCCGGCCCGATCGCCGCCGCGACGACGCTGCTCGCCGCGCCGGCGTACCTCGCGGGCCTGCTCCTGCTGCCGGGCACCGCGCCGACCCTCGGTGCCCGGCTGCGCCGCCTGCTCGACGGCGCCGGGATCGGCGTCAGCCTCCTGTACTGCGCCTGGGTGTTCACGCTGGGCCGCTCGAGCCCGGGCACCGCGCCGCTGCGCCTGGCCGTGGCGCTGACCGGCTGCGTGGCCGTCGCCGTCGCCGTCGTCACCGGGCTGCGCGCCGTGCGTCACCGCCCGGCCGCGCTGGGTTGCAGCGGCGGCGCGGCGCTGTCGATCGTGGGCGTCAGCGGGTACGCCCTGCTGCTCCTCGGCCACGACCGCACCTGGCTCGGCGCCCCCGGCGCGGCCCCCGCCGGGCTCGTGGCCGCCGGGCTGGCCATGGTCGCCGGCCCGTTCCTCCTCGCCGCCGGGGCCCGCCGCGCCGGCGACGAGCCGACCCGCCCGCACGCCGCCGACGAGGACGGCTCGTTCGCCGGGTACCCGTTGCTGCTCGTCCCGGCCCTGCTCGCCGTCGTGGTGTCGGCGTGGCACCTGCTCACCGGCGGCCGCTTCGACGAGACCTCGGTCGCCCTCGGGATCGCCGCCTTCGGCGCCCTCGCCGTGCGGGAGGTGCTCGCCGCGTGGGACATCCGCCGGTACGCCCAGACGCTCGCCGGCCGCGAGGCCCGCTTCCGCACGCTCGTCGCCGGCTCGACCGACGTCGCCATCGTGCTCGACGCCGGCCTCGTCGTGCGCTGGCAGTCCCCGGCCGCCGCCCGCCAGTTCGGCCTGTCCGACCAGGACGCGCTCGGCCGCCCCCTGACCGACCTGCTCCACCCGGCCGACGCCGCCCCCGTCGCCGCCGCGCTGCGCGCCGTGCTCGACGGCTGTCAGCACACGCTGGTCCAGGCCCGCCTCCGCGACGGCTTCGGCCGCTGGCGCGACACCGAGTCCACGGTCATCGACCAGCGTGCCGCGCCCGAGGTCGGCGGCCTCGTCGTGCACGTGCGCGACATCGGCGACCGGGCCCAGCTGCAGCGCACCCTCCACGAGGTCACCTGGACCGACGACCGGACCGGCCTGGCCAACCGCCGCCGGTTCGTCGCCGCCGCCGAGGAGGCCTGCCGCGACGCCCGCCCCGGCTCGCTGCTCGCGCTGGAGCTCGACCGCTTCGAGAGCGTCGCCGACCTGCACGGCCCGTCCGTCGCCGGCGCCGTCCTCATCGAGGCGGCCCGCCGGCTGCGCGCCGCCGCCGGCCGCGACGACCTGCCGGCCCGGCTCGGCGCCGCCGGCTTCGCCGTGCTCACCGACGCCCCGATCGTGCAGGCCTTCGCCCTGGCCACCCGGATCGCCACCGCCCTCGCCGAGCCGTTCCAGCTGCCCGGCCACACCGTGCACCTGGCCGCCGAGGTCGGCGTGGCCGACCTCCTCGGCGCCGGGAACGCCGAAGAGGCCCTGCGGCACGCGGACGTGGCCCGCCGCAGGGCCCGCCAGCTCGCCCGCGGCGGCGCCGGCGGCCGGGTCGAGTGCTACGACAAGTCCTTCGAGACCGCCCTGGTGCGCCGCACGGAGATCGAGCAGCAGCTGCCCGGCGTGATCGGCCGCGGCGAGCTCGAC
The DNA here is from genome assembly GCF_039532525.1 of Dactylosporangium salmoneum. Taxonomy (NCBI): domain Bacteria; kingdom Bacillati; phylum Actinomycetota; class Actinomycetes; order Micromonosporales; family Micromonosporaceae; genus Dactylosporangium; species Dactylosporangium salmoneum. The sequence goes on along the minus strand of NZ_BAAARV010000082.1, from coordinate 16,651 downwards.
GTGGCCTTCCAGCCGATCGCCGACCTCGCCACCCGCCAGCCCGTCGGCGCCGAGGCCCTGCTGCGCTGGCGCCACCCGCGGCTGGGCACCGTCCCCCCGGCGGAGTTCCTGCCCATCGCCGAGGAGCTGGGCGGCGGCATCGCCGACGAGATCGGGGAATGGGTACTGCACCGCGCCTGCCGCCAGCTCTCCTGCTGGCGCCGCGACGGCCGCGACCTGTGGATGTCGGTCAACGTCTCCGCCCGGCAGCTGGCCGGCGAGGGCTGGCTGGCCGCCGTCGCCACCGCCGTCGACACCCACTGCGTCCCCGCCGAGGCCATCGTCGTCGAGGTCGCCGAGGCCGCCCTGCCCGACGACGCCTTCGCCGTCGAGCAGCTGGCCGGCCTGCGCGCGCTCGGCGTCCGCACGGCGCTGGACCACTTCGGCACCGGCCCGACCGCCCTGGCCCACCTGCGCCGCCTCCCGATCGACGTCCTGAAGATCGACCAGGCCCTCTTCAACGAGCCCCCGGGCCGGCGCGGCGCCGCCACCCCGATCGTCGACGTCGTCGTCGGCCTCTCCCGCCGCCTCGGCATCGACGTCATCGCCTGCGGCCTGGAGACCCAGTCCCACGCCGACGTGGTCCGCGCGGCGGGTTGCGCGCTCGGCCAGGGCTTCCTCATCAGCCCGCCCGACCACGCCGAGCACGTCGAGGCCTACCTGGAGCGCCACCGCACCCCGTTGCTCGGCAATTGATGTAGTACTTCTGCGTGCCCCGCCGCATTGGTTCAGCGTGACGCCCGCCAGACCATCCGCCAGGACCAGCAGATCGCGGGGCTGAGCCTGACCATCACCTACGTGGCGGGCGACGCCGGTCCCCTGCCGCGCGCCGAGTTCCTCCACGCCGCCGACGCCGTGGAGCCGCCGCCGTACGACTTCGACACGCAATGGCTGCCCGACTGACCCGCCATCGTGTGGTCGCGACCGGAATGCTTCGTCTGGTCGGCTCCTCCCGTCTGGCGCAATGGACCATTGCCCATGCGTCGGGAGCTCGGAAAAGCTGTCTGCGCGCTTCTGGCGCAATGGACCATTGCCCATGCGCCGGAAGCTCGGAAAAGCTGTCTGCGCGGAAATGGGCGGGAGGAGCGACGTGGATTTCGCCGAGACGGTCGACACCGTGGAATGGACGCTGGCGCAGGCCTACGACGGCAAATATCGCGCGATCGTGGAAGTGCTGCCGCATCGGACCTGGGTGCTCTCGCTCGACGGCACGGTGCTCCTGCTCGGCGTGCTGCCGGAGCCCCTGCACGTGCGGGCCACGGCCGGCATCGCGGCCGACGTGCCCGTGACCGGCGCCGTGGGTCTCGCGCTGTCGGAGGTCAACGCCGACCTCTGGAACGGCCGGGCCTACCTCGCGCGGCCGACGCGGCCGACGAACCCGCGGTGCGCCGTCCTCCAGGAGGTGTTTTTCGCCGAGGCGCTGTCGCGGGAGTTCATTCCCTCGATCCAGTCGATGGTCGACAATATCAACACCCTGGCCCGCCGGGCGAACATGATCCGGCCCCGTTTCGTGGCCGAGTTCGGCGCCCGGCCGATTTCCGTGGACGAGGTCGGGCTGCTCTTTGACTGACTTCTGCTTCGGTGAGTCGGTGCTGACCGACGAGTCGATCAGCGACTACGAGTCATTGCGCGTGTTCTTCGATGTCGCCGAGGAGCGCGGGCACCTCGCCCCGTACGCGGTGGTCGACCAGGACGGGCATCCGCTGACCCACTTCGGCTACTCGGACCGCATGGCCGTGACGCATCCGGGCGCGGGCCTGTGGGCCTACTGCCGGCGGCCGCTCGCCGAGGCCTTCGGCCTGCCGGAGGGCACGAGCTGGGTCCAGGACCACGCCATCCACCTGACCCTCGGCGACGGTGTGCCGTATCCGACCGAGCCGTTCCGGTCCTGGCAGGTGTACCTGCAGGCCTACGGTTCGGACCATCCCCAGATGGTCACGCCGGTCTGCGTGGCCGAGTCGGTCGCGTTCTCGCCGGACGGTTCGCGGATCTGTGTCGCCGAGGAGCGGACCGGTTCCGGTGCGTACGGCCCGGGGCGGATGAAGTATCTGCTGTGGGAGTACGAACTCGGCATGGGGACGCGCCGGTTGGTGGCCGGCTTCCCCGCCGAGGACCGGCTCGACATACCGGAGATCGGCTACAGCCCGGACGGCCGGTTCGTGCACCTGTGCTCGCAGGTCGGGGTGAACCTCCTGATCAGGGTCGAGGACGGCTTCGTCGTCGAGCTGCCGTTCCGCTCGACGGCCGTGGCGTTCAACCCGCGGGCCGGCATCAACATGATGCTCGCGGCGATCGAGGATCCGGCCTCCGGCAGCGTGACGGTCCACGACTACGACCTCTCGGCCGACGCGCTGTCGAGCCGGTGCCGGCTGGAGTCGGCCTCCGGGCTCGCGCTGCGGGTCCGTGAGCTTGCCGTGTCACCCGACGAGCGGGCGCTCGTCACCGCGCCGGTCGGCGCGTTCGGCCACGACCAGGTGCGGCGGGGTGGCGTGTACGTCGCCGCCGAGATCGACCTGGACCAGGGCCGCATCGAGCCGATCCTGCCCGCACGGTTCGGCACGCCGCACGCGTCGCGCCGGCACCACAGTCCCCGTTGGTGTCACGCCCCCGCGCCGGTCGGACGGGCGCGGATCACGCCGGACGACCGGCTGATGTCGACCGGCACCGTCCGGCGGGCGCCCGCCGACGGGCCGGGCGTGGCGGCCGACCTGCTCGAACGATGGCTGCCGATGCTGGAGGCGATCGAGGGGGCCTGGAGCGCCGGCGCCATGCCGCCGACCGGCCTGGCGCGGGAGTTCGCGCAGTACGCGATCAGCTGCAAGGAGCTGGACCCCGCGGGCACCGACGTGGTCCTGCGGCGGCTGCAGGACCTGGCCCGCCGCCGGCCCGAGCCGCGCGACGTGCAGTTCGCGATCGAGTCCGGCCGGCGGCTGTGGGCCCCGACCGCACCGCCGCCGGCGCCCGATCCCGCGGTCGTCGAGGCGGACCCCGGCCCGGTACCGCCGGCGGTCCACCGCCTGATCTCGGCCACCACGCCGAGCGCGGCCGCTGCCGCCGCCGACGAGCTGCTCCGCGCCCTCGCCCCGGCGCCGGCCTGGGACCTGCTGGCCGAGCACAGCACCCGGCGGTTGCGCCGCGGCGACTACGTCGGCGCCGCCCAGCTCGGGCTGTGCGCCCTGCGATGGACCTTCCAGCGCCCGCCGGCGAGCCGCCTGCCCGTGGTCTCCCCGGGGCAGATGATCACCCTCTGCCTCAACGCTTTCGAGGCCTGCACGCACGTGCCGGAGCGCACCGAGATCGGCCGGACGGCGGAGGAGCTCTTCGACGCCGCAGCCGTCCGCGAGCTGTCCCAGCGATTCCTCGCGCGGCTGCCGCTGCAGCGGTTCCTCGCCGCGTCCCGCAGACCGCGCAGGCACAGACGCGAGCCCGTCGTCGCGCAGGACCCGAAGCCGCAGAGGAGGAGACCGGTGGGCTCCAGCAAGGTGTTCATGTCCTACGTCCGCGAGGACGCCGCCCTGGTCGACCGGATCGCCGAGCAGCTCACGCGGGCCGGCGTCGCGGTCTGGATCGACCGCAACGACATCCGCCCCGCCGCCGACTGGCGCAAGGAGATCCGCGCGGCGATCCGCAACGGCGCCTACTTCGTCGCGTGCTTCTCGCCGAGATACGCGGCGGCCGACCGGACCTACATGAACGCCGAGCTGCGCCAGGCGATCGAAGAGATGCAGTACAAGCCGTTCGACCACCGCTGGTTCGTGCCGGTGATGCTCGAACCGTGCGAGCTGCCGGACATCGACATCGACGTCAACCAGCGGCTGAGCCACCTCCACCACATCGACTTCGCGGCCGACTGGACGAAGGCGATCGGTCAGCTCATCAGCGTCGTCCAGCCGGTCGGCCGCGAAGGCCAGTGACGGAAAAACCCTGGCTACGCGGCGCGGATCGCCTCGGCCAGGCGGTCGAAGGTGCGCTCCAGCACCGCTCGCCGCTGGGCCTTGTGTTCCGGGGTGGGCTCCAGGCCGTCGATGCTCGCGTCCCACACGGCCAGGTAGGTCGCCTTCCACGCCTCGACCGTCCCGGCGTCGGGCAGCGTGACGCCGGCCCATGGCTGACCGGCCAGGAGGCACAGCACCTCGAGGTTGCAGGGGACCGCGACGCCCCAGTACTCGTCCGCCTCCAGCTCGACCGGATCCCCCGCCATGGCGTCCGCGACCTCACGCACCAGCCGCGCGCTCAGGATCGACAGGTGGTCCGCAGCCGTGTCGCTGTCGAAGTTGCCACTTCCCCATGTACCCACGTCCGCACTGTAGCGGCGGCCGGGTCCATGATCAGCGGGGCGGGAGAGCCCGGCGCATGGTGCCCGCCCGGCACGCCATCGACTTCCCCGGGCCGCCGCCGACCGCCTGAGGCTGACCGCTGAGGCCGGCGGGCGGGGCCGGCCGGCCTCAGGTCGGTCGCGTGCGCGGGAACGCGTCAGGAGCGCGGATCCGCCGGCGGGGGAGTGCGCAGGGTCAGGATCAGGTCCAGGACCAGCGCCGTCCAGCCCGTCTGGTGGGCCGCGCCCAGGCCCGCCCCCGTGTCGCCGTGGAAGTACTCGTAGAACAGCAGCAGGTCGTGCCAGGCCGGGTCGCCCTGGAAGAGCTCCACGTCGCCGAAGACCGGGCGGTGCCCCCGCTCGTCGTCCAGGAAGAGCTTCACCAGGCGGTGGGACAGGTCGTCGGCCACCGTGGCCAGGGTGGCCATCTTGCCGCTCTTGGCCGGGTACTCCACCTGCAGGTCGTCGCCGAAGAACTCGGCGAAGCGGCGCACGGCCTCGATCAGGATGTAGTTGACGGGCATCCAGATGGGGCCGCGCCAGTTCGAGTTACCGCCGAAGAGGCCGCTCGTCGACTCGCCCGGCTCGTAGCCCACCGTGTACGCGTGGTCACCCAGATGTACCGTGAACGGCTCGTCCTTGTGCGCCCGGGACAGGGTGCGCAGGCCGTAGGGGGACAGGAACTCGTCCTCGTCCAGCATGCGCTGCAGGATGCGGATCAGCTGGTCCGGGCCGACCATCGACAGCAGGCGCAGCTGCTGGCCGCCCCGGCTCTTCTTCGCGCCGACCACGTCGCCGTACTCCGGCTTGTTGGTCAGGAACCAGCGCAGGCGGGCGGCGACGTCGGGCAGCCGGCGCAGGGTGGACGAGCTGATGATGGTGGTGGCGGTCAGCGGCAGGAGGCCGACGACCGAGCGGACCTTGAGCGGGATCTGACGGCCGTCGGCGGTGCGCAGCACGTCGTAGAAGAACGCCTCCTCTTCGTCCCACAGGCCGAACTCGTAGGCCGCGTCGGCGATGTAGGCGAAGTGCTCCAGGAACTTGGCGGCGATGTCCTCGTACACCCGGTCGTGCACGGCCAGGGTGAGCGACATGTCGAGCAGGTTGAGCGCGTACATCGCCATCCAGGCGGTGCCGTCGCTCTGCTCCAGCCGTCCGCCGACGGGCAGCGCGGCGGAGCGGTCGAACGGGCCGACGTTGTCCAGGCCCAGGAAGCCGCCCTCGAAGACGTTGTTGCCCTCGGCGTCCTTGCGGTTGACCCACCAGGTGAAGTTCAGCAGCAGCTTGTGCAGCACGCGGGCCAGGAAGTCGAAGTCGCGCGAGCCGTCCAGGACGAACACGCGCAGGGCGGCCCAGGCGTGCACGGGCGGGTTGACGTCGCCGAACGCCCACTCGTACGCCGGGATCTGCCCGTTCGGGTGCATGTACCACTCGCGCAGCAGGAGCAGCAGCTGGTCCTTGGCGAACCCGGGGTCGACCCGGGCGATGGCGACGCAGTGGAACGCCAGGTCCCAGGCGGCGTACCACGGGTACTCCCACGGGTCGGGCATGGACAGCACGTCGCAGCTGTTCATGTGCCACCAGTGGCTGTTGCGCCCGTAGCGGCGGCTGTCCGGCGGGGGCTCCGAGACCGGGTCGCCCTGCAGCCAGCGGGCCACGTCGAAGTGGAAGAACTGCTTGCCCCACATGAGGCCGGCGACCGCCTGCCTCACGATCATCTTCTCCTCGTCGCTGGCGGACGGCGGTACAAGTCCGTCGAAATAGGCGTCCGCCTCGGCGCCGCGGCGGCTCATGGTGGACTCGAAGTCGGCCTTGAGGTCGGACGGGGCGAGGTCCTTGGCGCCGGGCGCGTTGAGGTTGAGCCGCAGCCGGATCTCGTGGCTGCCGCCGGCCGGCACGGAGATCAGGTAGTGCAGGGCCGCCTTGGTCCCGACGCTGTCCGGGTTGACGCTGTCGGTGCCGTGGATGATGTGGTCGCCGATGCCGTCCTTGGGGTACTCCTGCCCGGGCTTGCCCCAGATCCGCGGGCCGTTGGTCTCGTTGTTGCAGAACAGCGGGCGCGGCGCCCCGTCGCCGGTCAGCGCCAGGCGGCCCAGCAGCCGGTGCTCGGCCAGCAGGCCGTTGTCCTTGGCGCGGATCTCCGGCATGTAGTCGCGGCCGGGCAGGCCCCAGGCCCACGTGTTGCGGAACCACAGGGTCGGCAGCACGTGCAGGGTCGCCGGGTCGGGCCCCATGTTGCGGATCCGGATGCGCACGCACATGTCGGTCGGGCCGGCCTTGGCGTAGTCGACCTCGACCGCCCAGTACCGGTCCTCGTCGAAGATCCCGGTGTCGGCCAGCTCGTACTCCGGCTCGTTGCGCCCCCGCCGGCAGTTCTCGGCGACCAGGTCGTCGTACGGGAACGCGCCCTGCGGGTAGTGGTAGCGCCACCGCATCCAGGAGTGCGTCGGGGTGGAGTCCAGGTACCACCAGTACTCCTTGACGTCCTCGCCGTGGTTGCCGAGGTCGCCGCCCAGCCCGAACATCCGCTCCTTGAGGATGGCGTCCTTGCCGTTCCACAGGCCCAGCGCGAAGCAGAACGTCTGCCGGTCGTCGCAGATGCCGGCCATCCCGTCCTCGTTCCAGCGGTACGCCCGGGACCTGGCCTGGTCGTGCGGAAAGTAGTCCCAGGCGTTGCCGTGGGGGCTGTAGTCCTCGCGGACCGTCCCCCAGGCTCGCTCGGACAGGTAGGGCCCCCAGCCCCGCCATGGGCGCTCCCCGCTGTCGGCTTCGGCCAGCCTCCGGCGCTCGGCGTTCCCATCGTCCTCGATCACGCGGCTATTCTCCGTTGTTCATGTTTCGGTCAAGTTGAGACCCGACCATTCAACCCCTTACGTGGCATTTGTTCCTACATCAAGACGCCCCGTGATCAATAATCTTGTGGGGATCCGCTCGCCGACCGCCACCCCCAGCCACCAAGATTGTGCGCATGGTCGTCTTCGGCGCGCAGGTATGTGGTGATTTGTCGGCAGGTGCGAGCCGTGAGTGGCTTGTCCCGGATGGGACCGGCGGCTACGCGATGGGCACCGTGTCGGGGCTGCGCACGCGCCGGTACCACGGCCTGCTCGTCGTCGCCGAGCCCGGCCTGCCGGCCCGCCGCCACCTGGCCCTGGCCGCGCTCGACCCGGTGCTGACCCTGCCGTCGGGCGCACAGGTCGAGCTGGCCGTGCACGAGTGGGCCGGCGGGGCCGTCAGCCCGGCCGGGCACACCCTGCTGGAGCGCTTCGACCTCGTCGACGGGCTGCCCCGGTGGCGCTGGCGGATCGGGCCGGTGGTGCTCGAGCGCGAGCTGGCCATGGTCCACGGCCGGCCCCACCTCGGCGTCGTGCACCGGCTGGTCAGCGCGCCCGGCCCGGTCACGCTGGCCCTCAAGGCGCTGGTCACCTGGCGCGACGCGCACGGCGAGCGCACCGCCGCCGGCCCCGCCCCGCTCGTCGAGGCGCACGGGTCCGGCGCGGTGGTCGAGTCGGCCTTCCGGCTGGAGGGCCCCGGATTCTCGAAGACCCAGCAGTGGTACCGCGGTGCGCACACCCGCGCCGAACGGGAGCGCGGCCTGCCGGCGGAGGAGGACCTCTGGTGCGCCGGGCAGTTCGCGGCCGTACTGCACCCGGGCGAGTCCCTCGAGGTCGAGGCCTTCGCCGGCGAGGGCACCCCACGCGGGGCCGAGCGGATCGTCGCCCGGGCCCGGGCGCGCAACCGGGCGCTCACCCACGACGCCTCCGACGACGTCGACCGGGCCCTCGTGCTGGCCGCCGACGCCTTCGTGGTCGCCGGCGCGGCCGGGGCCCCCGACGTCGTGGCCGGGTACCCCTGGTTCGGCGCCTGGTCCCGCGACACCATGACCGCCTACGAGGGCCTGTTCCTGGCCACCGGCTGGTACGACGAGGGCCGCGAGCTGCTGCGGGCCTACGCCGCCACGCTCGATGGCGGCATGCTCGCCAACACCGCCGACACCGGGCGAACCGAGCACAACACCGTCGACGCCACCCTGTGGTTCCTGCACGCCGTCGAGCGGCACGTCAGCGGTACCGGCGACGACGACCTCGCCGCCGAGCTGCTGCCCGCCCTCGAGGAGGTGGTCGCCGCCCACCTGCGCGGCACCCGCTACGGCATCCGGGCCGACGCCGACGCGCTCATCACCCAGGGCGCCCCGGGCGTCGCGCTCACCTGGATGGACGCCCGGGTCGACGGGATCCCCGTCACACCCCGGGTAGGCAAGCCCGTGGAGGTGAACGCGCTGTGGATCAACGGCCTCGGGGCGATCACCGCGCTGCAGGAGCGGCTCGGCCGCGACGCCGGCGCCGTCAGGACGCTCCTGGACCGGGCCCGGGCGAGCTTCGAGCGGCGCTTCCCGTTCGAGCGGCGGTCGCACCCCGCGACCGGCCCGCAGGACGCGAGGCCCCTGTACGACGTCGTCGACGGGCCGTCCGGCGACGACCCGGCGCTGCGCCCGAACCAGCTCCTGGCGTGGAGCCTGCCCCGCGGCCCGATGCGCGGCCGGCCCGTGCCCGAGGCGGTCTCCGCCCTGATCACGCCGCTCGGGCCGCGCAGCCTCGCCGCGTCCGACCCCGCCTACGTCGGCGCGCACGAGGGCGGCCCGGCCCAGCGCGACGCGGGCTACCACCAGGGCACGGTGTGGCCCTGGATGATCGGCCCGTACGCCGACGCCCACCCGGCCCCGTCCGCGAAGCAGCACGGTGGGCTGTTGCAGGGCATCGAGGCGCATCTGTGGGACTGGGGGGTGGGCTCGGTCTCCGAGACGGCGGACGGCGACGCGCCGCACCGGGCGACGGGATGCCCCTTCCAAGCCTGGTCGGTCGCCGAGGTGCTGCGCGTCCGGAGGAATGTCGGCTGACCGTTACACCCTAGAAATGAGATTTGCCCACGCGGTAACCCTCACCGTGCAGGATGAGTCTCAAACCCACCCACCCAATGGCTCACTCGCGGGGGCGATACCGCGCGTTAGGTGCTGCCGTGCGCGGGTACATGGGCGGGCGTTTTGTTCGACGATCAAGTGGGGGCGGCCACGTGAGCGAGACCATCGGAACCGGGAACCGACAACCGTTGCGCATTCTGATGCTCTCGTGGGAGTACCCGCCGGTGGTGGTGGGCGGCCTCGGCCGGCACGTCCACGCCCTGGCGACGTCGCTGGTGACGGCGGGCCACGAGGTGACGGTGGTGACCCGGCACGCGCCGGGCGCGCCGCTGGAGGAGTACGCCGAAGGGGTGCGGATCGTGCGGGCCGCCGAGGACCCGCCGCTGTTCCCGCTGTCCACCAACACGCTGCTGGCCTGGACGATGGCGTTCAACCACACGCTGACCCGGGCCGCGCTGCGGGCCGCCGCGACCGGTGAGTACGACCTCATCCACGCCCACGACTGGCTCGTCACGCACACCGCGGTGACCCTCAAGGAGAGCCTCGACCTGCCGATGGTGGCCACCATCCACGCCACCGAGGCGGGCCGGCACCAGGGCTGGCTGCCGGACGAGACGAACAAGTGCATCCACTCCGTCGAGTGGTGGCTCGGGCACGAGGCGTGCCGGGTCGTGGTCTGCTCGGAGTACATGCGCTGGGAGGTGACCCGGCTGCTCGACGTCGCGCCGGCGCGGGTCTCGGTGGTGGCCAACGGCGTGGACGCCAGCGTCTGGCGGGCGCCGTCCCGGGCGGTCAACGCGGCCCGGGCGCGCTTCGCCGCCGAGGGCCCCCTCCTGGGGTACGCCGGCCGGCTCGTCTACGAGAAGGGCGTGCAGGACCTCATCGCGGCGCTGCCGGAGCTGCGGGCCCGGCACAACGGCCTGCGGGTGGTCGTCGCCGGCGACGGGCCCCACCGCGCGGAGCTGCAGGAGGAGGTACGGCGGCTGCGCCTGCAGCGGGCGGTGAGCTTCGCCGGGTTCATGGGCGAGGGCGAGCTGCCCGCCCTCATGGCCGCCACCGACGCGCTGGTCGTGCCGAGCATCTACGAGCCGTTCGGCATGGTCGCGCTGGAGGGCGCCTCCGCGGGCGCGCCGCTCGCCGTCGCCGCCACCGGGGGCCTGGCCGAGATCGTGGAGCCCGGCGTCACCGGCGTGACGTTCCCGGCCAAGACCCCGGAGGCGCTGGCCGCCTCGGTCGCCACCCTGCTGGAGGACGAGCCGTTCGCCCGCCGGGTGGCCAAGCAGGCCCGCTTCATGGTCAGCGAGCGCTACGGCTGGTCGACGATCGCCGCCAGCACCGCCGACGTGTACCGCACCGCGATCACCGAGGCCCCGGGCTTCGCCGCGAAGCAGGCCGCCGCATTCCTCGAGCACGGCCGCCCGCAGATCGTCGTACCGGAGGGCAACCTGCTGACGCTGTGAGGTACGGCCCGATACATCGGATTTGCGGCCGCGCTGCGCATGGCATGGACCGGCCCTGGCGAAGGGATTTGCCGGGGTCGGTCACATTTTGGGTCTCGCCACGACGTGGTATCCCCGGTACGGTTTGCCAGGAACAGCGACCGGAATCGATCAGGACGGCTTTCAGGGTTGAGCGGCACCGCCGACGAGGTCCTCGGCAACAGATACCGGCTCATCGCACCCGTCGGCACCGGCGGCATGGCTGTGGTGTGGCGCGCCCGTGATCTGGTGCTCGACCGCGACGTCGCCATCAAGCTGCTCGCCGGGGAGCTGGCCGCCAAGGCCGGCAACCGGGAGCGGATCCGGGCCGAGGCGCAGGTCGTCGCCCGGCTGCAGCACCCCAACATCACCGCCGTGCACGACTACGGCGAGGCCGGCGACTTCGCCGCGGGGCGCAACGGCCGCCGGCCGTACGTGGTCATGGAGCTGCTGGAGGGCGAGCTGCTCTCCGAGCGGCTGCGGGCCGGCCCGATGTCCTGGCGCCGGGCCACCCAGATCTGCGCCCAGGTCGCCGCCGGGCTGGCCGCCGCGCACGAGCGCGGGGTCGTGCACCGCGACATCAAGCCCAGCAACGTCATGCTGACCGCGGCCGGGGCCAAGATCCTGGACTTCGGCGTGGCCGGGCTCACCGGCTCGTTCGACCCCGACGACGAGCGCGACGGCACCGTCTTCGGCACCCCCGCCTACCTGGCCCCGGAGCGGCTGCTCGGCGGCGGGGTCGTCCCGGCCACCGACGTGTACACCGTCGGGCTGCTCGCCTACCGCTGCCTCACCGACCGGCTGCCCTGGCACGCGGACACGCCGACGCAGATGATCGCCAACCACGTGTACGAGCCGCCCCACCCGCTGCCGGAGATCCCCGGCCTGCCGCCCGAGGTGGCCCGGCTCATCGGCCGCTGCCTGGCCAAGGATCCGCAGGCCCGGCCGCCGGCGGAGGATGTCGCGAAGGTCCTCGCGGCGGCCACGGGGATCCATGTCGTACTTCCCGGCCAGGACGCCTCCTCGACGCAGGAGGTCATCGCCCCGCTGCCGGCCGACCTCGAGCCGTCGCGGCGCCTGCCGGTCCTCGCCCGCGGGGCCGGCCACCGGGCCACCGGCAACACCCGCCGCACCTGGGTCGCCGTCATCGTGACCGTCGTCGCCGCCGGCGCGACCACCGGCATGATCGTGTGGAAGCCCTGGGCCCCGAAGCCCGCCTGCAACGTCGACTTCTACATCCACCCGGCCATCGACTCCAACGCCGACCGCGGCTTCGAGGCCCGCGTGACCGTGGCCAACGTCGGCAACCGCACCCTGCAGCCGTGGACGCTGCGGTTCATCTTCCGCGGCGGCCAGACCGTCGACCGCATCGAGGGCGTCGGCAGCTACCTGCCCGGCGTCGGCGCCCAGGAGGTCAGCGGCCAGACCGCCCTGCCGCCGGGCAAGGCGATCACCTTCGGCGTGTGGGGCCACGGCGGCCAGCCCCGCCCGGCCAGCGACTTCGTGCTCAACGGCACCCCCTGCGACCAGCGCAACGAGCTGCGCGGCCCGGAGGACTCCCTGCCGGCGATCACCGAGATCGTGCCGGCCCCGCCGGAGAAGTCCCGCCCGCCGGCAGGCCAGAACGGCCCGCCCCCCGGCGCCCCGAACGGCCCCGGCGGCCCGCCCCCCGGTGGCGGCCCCGGCGGCCCGGGCGGCGGCGACCCCAACCAGCCCGGCCAGAACCAGGGCAACGGCGGCGGCCTGCCGCCGACCTACCTCGCCACCACCCCGCCGGCCCAGCGCACCCGCCGCAAGCGTGCCCGTGCCTGAACGCCCCGTCGGATTCGTCTTCGGCGGCGGGGGAGTGCTCGGCGCCTACGAGGTCGGCATGGTCGCCGCCGTCCTCGGCCACGGCATCCGCCCGGACCTCGTCGTCGGCACCTCCATCGGCGCGTTCAACGGCGCCGCCGTGGCCGCCGACCCGCGCCCGGAGGTCGCCGAGCGGCTGACCGAGCTATGGGCCTCGCCGCAGGCGCGCACCGTCTACGGCGACTCCCTGCCCCGCCAGCTGGGGCGCTTCGCCCGCCGTACCCACCTGCACTCCCCGGCCCCGCTGCGCCGGCTGCTCGAGCGCGAGCTCGGCACCGACGTGCGCTTCGAGGACCTGGCGGTGCCCTTCCACTGCTGCGCGGCCAGCATCGAGCGGGCGGCCGAGCACTGGTTCTCCTCCGGGCCCCTGGTGGACGCCGTGCTCGCGTCGTCCGCGGTGCCGGGGCTGCTGCCCCCGGTACACCTGGGGGATGAGCACTTCATCGACGGCGGCATCGTCAACTCCGTGCCCGTCGGGCGGGCCGTGGAGCTGGGCGCCCGGACCGTCTACGTGATGCAGGTCGGCCGGGTCGAGCGCCCCCTGCGCCCGCCCCGCCGCCCATGGGAGGTCGCCCAGGTCGCCTTCGAGGTCGCCCGCCGCCACCGCTTCGCCCGCGAGCTGCAGGAGGCCCCGCCGGACGTGACCGTGCACGTCCTGCCCACCGGCGGCGGCTCGGTGCGCGACGACTCGCCGCTGTCGTACCGCAAGATCGCCCTCGCCCGCGGCCGGATCGAGCGCGCCTACGAGGCCACCCGCGCCTACCTGGAGGCGCTGGAGTGATCCCCCCGCGCTGGCTGCGCAGGCTGGTCCTGGCCCCGATCTTCGTCGTGCTGATCGCCGCCCTCCTGCTCACCATGCCGGCGTGGCTCCTCCTGGCCGCCGTCCTGGGCCCCTTTGGCTCCGGCCGGATGCGCTTCCTGCGCATCTCCTGGATGGTCGCCGTCTACCTGTTCCTGGAGCTCGTGGCCCTCGTCGTGCTGTTCGCGCTCTGGGTCGGCAGCGGCTTCGGCTGGCGGCTGCGGGGCCCGCGCTTCCAGCGCGCCCACTACGTCCTCACCGGCCTCTTCCTGCGGATCCTGTACCGCCAGGCGCGCTTCGCCCTCGGCGTCAAGGTCGCCGTCGTCGGCACCGACCCCGACGTCGCCGCCCCGGGCCAGCCGGAGCTGGTCTTCTGCCGCCACGCCGGCCCCGGCGACTCCTTCCTGCTGGTGCACGCCCTGGTCAACTGGTTCGACCGCGAGCCGCGCATCGTCCTCAAGCACACCCTGCAGTGGGACCCGGTCATCGACGTGGTCCTCAACCGCCTGCCCAGCCACTTCGTCACCTTCGCCCCGGACAGCGAGGAGCACATCGCCGAGCTGGCCACCGGCCTGGACGAGAACGACGTGCTGGTCCTCTTCCCGGAGGGCGGCAACTTCACCCCGGGCCGGCGGGAGCGGGCCATCCAGCGCCTTCGCGACCTGGGGCTGCACGGCATGGCCGAGCGCGCCGAACGGATGCGCCACGTGCTGGCCCCGCGGCCGGGCGGCACCCTGGCGGCCCTGGACGCGGCGCCGGAGGCGGGGGTGATCTGGGTCGCGCACACGGGGCTGGACAAGCTGCTGACCGTGGCCGACGTGTGGCGGCACCTGCCGCTGGACCTGACCATCACCATGCGCTGGTGGTCCGTTGAGCCGGACGAGATTCCTTCCGGGCGGCAGGAGCGGGTCGACTGGCTCTTCGAGTGGTGGGCTCGCATTGACCGGTGGATCGATGAGGTCGGGCCTTAGGGGCTTTCCGGATAAGTCGGGCGCTGGCGCGCCACGACTTATCCGATTTATACCCTGACCGGGTATAAATCCGACATGTCGTGGCGCGGAGCGCCCGACATGTCGCTTTCCTGCATTTCGCGCAGTTCTCTGCACGGGGATGGCCGGCCCGCGCCGGGTGGGGCCCGTGCCGGGTGGGGCCCGTGCCACGCCGCGTCGGGCCGAGTCACGCCGGGTTGGATCGCGCCCGGCCGCGCTGGGTCGGGTCGGGTCCGGGTCGGGTCGCCGCGCCAAGCTGGACCGCGCCGCGTCGGGTCGTGCCAGGTCGAGCTGGCGCACTGGGTCGCGCTGCCGCCGGGTGGGGCCACGCCGGGTTGGGTCGTGCCAGGCTGCGCCGCGCCATTCGCGCCGCGCCGGATCGGGGCCGCGCTGGGTCGGGCTGCGTTCGGGGTGTGCCTGAGACGTCGCTTTCCCGTGTTCCGCGCGGCTTGGTGCGACCAAGCGCCGGCCCGTGCCGGGTGGGTGATCACCGGACGGGCGCCGTGGGGGAGAATGGTGCGATGCGATTCGGCGTTTTGGGCACGGGACACTGGGCGGCGGTCACGCAGGCAGCCGGGCTGTCGACACACCCCTCGGCGACGCTCGCCGGCGTGTGGGGCCGCAGTCCCGACAAGGCGGCCGACATGGCCGACCGGTACGGCGTCCCCGCCTACGCCGACGTCGACGCGCTGTTCAACGACGTCGACGCGGTCGCCATCGCCCTGCCGCCGGACGTGCAGGCGCCGCTGGCCGTGCGCGCCGCCCAGGCCGGCAAGCACCTGCTCCTGGACAAGCCGCTCGCCCTGGACCCGGCCGCCGCCGACGAGGTGGTCGCGGCCGCCCGCGCCGCCGGGGTTGCCACGGTCGTGTTCTTCACCAACCGCTTCGTGCCCTCGATCGACGCCTTCCTGCGCGAGAACGCGGCCATCGGCGGCTGGTACGCGGCCCACGGCACGATGTACACCTCGATCTACCAGCCCGGGAACCCTTACGCCGAGTCGGTCTGGCGCAAGGAGCGCGGCGGCCTGTGGGATCTGGGGCCGCATGCGCTTTCCGTGGTACTGCCGCTGCTGGGCAACGTCGTGGACGTCTCCGCCGCCGAGGGGCCCCGCGACACCGCCCACCTGCTGCTGCGCCACGAGGGCGGGGCCGCGAGCACGCTCTCGCTGACCCTGGACGCCGCGCCCGACGCCACCAGCTTCGGCTTCTCCTACTTCGGCGAGCACGGCGCGACCACCCTGCCCGAGTGGGACGCCACCCAGGTCGAGGCCTTCGGCAGTGCGGTCAGCGCGCTGCTGGACGCGGCCACGACCGGCACCCCGCACCCGTGCGACGCCGCCTTCGGGGCCCAGGTCGTGCACATCCTCTCCGCCGCGGAACGGGCCCGCCACACCTCGACAATCGTGGCGGTGCAGTAGGCGGTGCAGTAGGCGGTGCAGTAGCGGCTCAGCGCATGCGGGTCATCGCGGCCCGCAGCCGGGCCAGGTCGCGCAGCCGCCGCTCGTACGTCACCGCGAACCCGACGAGCAGCGCCCCCGCGACCGCGAGCGGCGCCCAGCGGGGCAGGTGGTCCCAGACGACCCGGATCTCGTGCAGGGCCAGCAGGACCAGCGCCCCGCCGCCGGCCGCGATCGGCGCCTTCAGCCGCAGCCGAGCGCCCGCCAGCACGACCGCGACCCCGGCCGCGCCGACCAGCAGCCGGCGCAGCGGCTCGCCCGGGGTGACCAGCACGAGCGCCACACTGGGCCCGAACCCGGCGAGCAGCCCCGGCCCGAAGGCCGTCCAGCTGCCGAGCCGCGGGTGGCGCCGGGCCGCGACCCAGCCCGCCGCCACGGCCGCCGCCCCGGCCGGCGCGGTGTACGCCTCCGGCACCGACACGCCGCCCGCGACCAGCACCAGCTCGTACGCGAGCAGCTCCGCCACGACCGCCGCCACGGTGTACCCGCGCCGGACTGTCCCGCCGCCCAGCGCCCGCAGCCCCAGCGCCACGCCGTAGAGCCCGGCCACGCCGGCCGCCGCGGCCGCGTCCCCGGCGGTGAGCAGCAGCGCCACGGCCGCGACGGCATGCGCCACGGCGGAGAGCAGCCGCCCCTCGATGCCTCGCCCGCGCAGCGCCCACCCGCCCGCGAGGGCCAGGGCGGCGGCGAGCAGCACCCAGTACGCGGCCGGGCGCAGCGGCAGGTCCGCGGCCCGCGCCGCCGCGAAGGCCAGCCACGCCGCCGCGATCCCGGCCAGCGGCCAGGCCACGACCCGCGCCGCGGCCGC
>NZ_BAAARV010000081.1:0-113565 GCF_039532525.1 Dactylosporangium salmoneum | reverse complement strand
GCCGGTCCGGCCTTGACGGCGTCCCACGACTCCGGCAGGAACAACCGCCAATCCAGGGGACACGATGCCGTATCCGTGACCGCGTGGACACTCACACCGATCTGACAGTTCGCCACCTTCCCGAGGGTGCCGGAATACTGCCGGGCCACACCGGGCGAGCCGGCGCCGTCCTTCGGGAACCCGGTGTCGTCGATCGCCCACGCCACCGGCGCGACGAGGTCCACCGCACGGCGGGCCAGCCGGGCCCGGACCGCGGCCGTGTCCCACGTCGACGTGGTCACGAACTGCTGCAACCCCTGATGATCCACCCCAAGCCGCGCCGCCATCGGCTGCATCGACTTCCGCCGCCCATCCAGCAACAACCCACGCAGATACGTCACGCCCTTCGCCCGCTGATCCGACCGGGCCAACGACACGAACACCTCCGCCGCGAACGCCTCCAAACGTTGCCGCACCACCGAAAGCCCATCAGGGGTCACCGAGACATGAAACTACCCGTTCAGCTCAGCGACCCCACGACACGCCACACCTAACAAAGCACTACTAGGCGACGGCCTCCGGCCGGGTGGCCGCGGCCCGGCGCTGCGCGACCGCTGGTTCACCGCCGATGTGGGCACGGTCCGCGGCCCCGGGCATCGCTGCGGCCCGCGGACGTCGCGATGCGCGAGGCGAAGCGCGCCGGCGGCGGCCGCGACCGCCTGCGCGGCGCAGCCGGTCCGGGCGGCGGGCCACGGCGGGCCGCTCGCCGTGACCGTCGAGCTTCGCGGCGAACAACGTCAGCACGAACGGCAGCGTCCCTCCCGGCGAGCGGTGCACCCCGGCCACCACCAACGTCAGCAGGAAGACGCACACCCCTCCCACGTGCACCTTCCGCACGGCCGCGACCAGCCGGCGCCTGGCATCCATGCCGTCCCCGTCCCCCGATCGCATACGATCCAGATCGAGAGCCTTCGCCCCGGCGCACTCCCGTGCTGTCGATTTTCGGGACGCCCGTTCGACAGCAACGTGCAGGACGAACACGTCGCACCCGCATCGAGGAGGACGCCCATGGCGCAGTACGCGATCTTGATCTACGCCGCGGACCCGGCACCCGCCGGAGCCGAGTCGCAGGCCCACGAGCAGCACGCCGCGCGGCTGGCGGAGTCGGGCGCCCTGGCCGCGGCCTTCGCGCTGGAGCCCGCCGCAAAGGCGGCCACGGTCCGGGCCGGGGGCGTCACCGACGGCCCGTTCGTGGAGACCAAGGAGGTCGTCGCCGGCTTCTACGTCCTCGACGCCCCCGACCTGGACGCCGCCGTGCGCCTCGCGGCCACCAACCCGGCCGTCGCACAGGGCGGCGCGGTCGAGGTCCGCGCGGTCGAGGGCGCGTTCATCCGCCCACCGGCCACGCCATGAGCCCTGCCGCCGCGACGGCTGGCCGTGGCCTACACCGGCCACGGCCAGCCGTGAGCGTGGACCGCCCGGCAAGGGATCGCGCGAGCGAATGCAGCGTGAACGCGCAGCCAGGCTCAGTTCCTACCTACAGCTGAGCCTGGCGGGCCTCCGGCGGCGCCGGGGTCGCGGCCAGCAGCAGCGCCGAGGCGGCGGCGAAGGCGGCCGCGACCAGGAACGGCAGGCCCGGCAGGGGTCCGGCGAGCGACCAGGCGAACAGTGCGCTCGCGGCGGCCGGGACCGCCGTGTCGGCCAGCGCGCCGATGCCCGTCACCGCGCCCTGCACCGTGCCCTGCTCGTCGTCGCCGGTGGCCCGGGACAGCCAGGACCGGGCCGCGGCGCCGCCGATCGAGCCGAGCAGCCCCAGGCCCTGCAGGACGTAGACCTCCCAGGGGGCCGAGGCGAGGGCGGTGCCGGCCAGGGTCAGGGCGCCGGCCGCCCCGCCGAGGACCGCGGCGCGCCGGTCGCCCAGGCGGCGCACCACCGGACCGGTGGCGAGGGCCTGGAAGAGCGCGCCGGCCAGGGCGGAGGCGGCCATCACGAGGCCGAGGTGGGCGGTGGACCAGCCGAAGCGGTGCACGACGAGGAACGTCCACAGCACCTGGCCGGTGATGCGGGCGACGTCGGCGGCGCCGCGGGCCAGGGCCAGGCGGCCGAGCACCGGGCGGCGCAGCACGTCGAGCACGGCGAAGGCCGGGCGCGCGGACAGGGCCGTGGTGCGGTCGCCGGGGCGGGACTCCGGCAGCACGAACAGGCCGTAGGCGACGTTGGCCAGGGCGAGGGCGGCCGCGGCGACGAAGGGCAGGCGGACGTCGACGGCGCCGAGGAGGCCGCCCAGGGCCGGGCCGGCGGTGAAGCCCAGGGCGAAGGCGGCGCCGAGCAGGCCGTAGGCGCGGGCCCGGGCGGGCGGGGCGGTCACGTCGGCGACGTAGGCGTCGACGACCGTGGTCGTGCCCGCGCAGGCGCCGGCCAGGGCGTGGAAGGCCAGCAGCCAGCCGGCGGCCGGGGCGGTGGCGTGGGCGAGGTAGTCCACGCCCAGGCAGGACAGCGACAGCAGGAGCACGGGGCGGCGGCCGTACCGGTCGGCGGCCCGGCCGAGCACCGGGGCGGCGAGGAACTGCAGCAGGCCGTAGCTGGACTGGATCCAGCCGGCCCAGCGGGCGCCGCCGGCGGGGTCGCCGGTGAGGGCGGTCAGCAGGGCCGGCGTGATGGGCACGATCAGGCCCAGGCCGAGCATGTCGACGAAGACGGTGACGAGGAGGAACGACAGGGCGGGGGCCCGGCGCATGGGAACGCTCCGTGAGGCTGGGAGGGACACTGGGTCCCCCCACCGCGCCTCACGAAGGCACGGAGGATCAGATTATCGGTACCGTCAAATGGTTTTTTGCAGAGCGCGTCGCGCGGCCTCGGGCGTGTCGGCGGCGAGGGCGGCCTTGGCGATCCGGCGGCACTCCTCGAGGGTGTGGGCGGCCAGGGCCTCGCGCACGGCGGGGATGCTGCGCGGCGCCATGGACAGGCTGGAGATGCCCAGCCCGGCGAGGACCAGCGCGAAGCCGGGGTCGGCGGCCGACTCCCCGCACACGCCGACCGGCTTGCCGGCCTCGAGCCCGGCGGCGGCGCAGGCGGCGATGAGCGAGATGAGCGCGGGCTGCCACGGGTCGAGCAGCTCGGCGAGGTCGCCGCACATGCGGTCGGCCGCGAAGGTGTACTGGCTGAGGTCGTTCGTCCCGAGACTGAGGAAGTCGGCGTCGCGCAGGATCGCGCCCGCGCGCAGGGCGGCGGCCGGCACCTCGATCATCACGCCGGCGGCCGGGAGCCCGTGGGCGCGGCAGGCGGCCGTGAACTCGGCGGCCTCGGCGGCGGTGGCGACCATCGGGGCCATCACCCACACCTCGGCCTCGCACGCGGCCGCGGCGGTGGCGATCGCGGCGAGCTGGGTGGCCAGCACGCCGGGGTCGCGGCGGGCGACCCGCAGGCCGCGCACGCCCAGGGCGGGGTTGGGCTCGGGGGCCTGGCGCAGGAACGGCAGGGGCTTGTCGGCGCCGGCGTCGAGGGTGCGCACCACGACCTTGCGGCCGGGCAGGGCCGAGAACACCGCGGTGTACGCGGCGACCTGCTCCTGCTCGCTCGGCGGGTCGGCGTGGTCGAGGTACAGCAGCTCGGTGCGGAACAGCCCGACGCCCTCGACGTCGCCGGTGAGGTCGCGGGCGGAGCCGATGTTGGCCAGCAGCGCGACGGGGTGCCCGTCGGCGGTCCGCCCCGGCCCCGTGGAGCTCGCCCGTGCTGTCCGGACCAGCGCCTCCGCCTCGTTCACCGCGGCGGCCTCGTCCTCGCCGACCCCCACCACGACCACGCCGGCGGCACCGTCGATGGAGAGCACCGACATGTCCGGAATATCGGCAATGCCGCCGCACCGCACGACGGCCGGGATGCCCAGGGTCCGTGCCAGGATCGCGGTGTGGCTCGTCGGGCCGCCCTCGGCGGTCACCAGGCCGAGGACCACCGCGGGGTCCAGCCCCGCCGTGTCGGCCGGGGCCAGGTCGCGGGCGGCCAGGATGAACGGGTGGCCGGGCGACGGCACGCCCGGCATGGGCAGGCCCAGGCAGGCCGCGACGAGCCGGTCGCGCAGGTCGTCGAGGTCGGTGACCCGCTCGGCGAGGTATCCCCCGGCCGCCTCGAACGCCGCCCGGTGCTCGGCGAGGACCGCGGCGAGCGCGTGCGGGGCCGGGGCGCCGGCGTCGATCGCCGCGAAGGCCGCGTCGGCGAGCATCTCGTCGGTCGCCATGAGCACCTGCGCCCGCAGCACCTCCGCCGCCGTCGGGTCGGCGGCCGCGTCGGCCCGGCGGGTGAGCTCGGCGGCGACGATAGCCACAGCCCGCCGTACCGCATCCCGCTCCTCGGCGGCCGAGAGCACCGCGGCCGGCGAGGGCAGCGACGGCGGCGACGCGAGGTGCAGCACCGGGCCCGCGGCCCGCCCGGGGCTCACCCCGAGTCCGTTGAGCTCAGGCATCGGACGCGTCCAGATCCAGGTCGCGGGCGAGGAGCGCGGCCAGTTCGTCGAGGGCGGCCTCCGCCCCCTCGCCGGAGGCCTCCAGGGTCACCGCCGTGCCCTGCTTGGCGCCGAGGGACAGCACTCCAAGCATGCTACGGGCCGGGACGGGCTTCCTGCCGTTGTCCGTGCTGATCGTCACGGCCACGGGTTGCTTCGCCGCAGCGGCGACGAACAGGGCGGCGGGGCGGGCGTGCAGGCCGCTCGACGACCCTACGATCACGGTCCGGGTGGGCACGACAGACCTCCTGAAGCTCTAGGGCTCGACGGTGACCTTGATCGCCTCGCCGCGGGCGACGATGCCGAACGCGTCGAGGGCGCGGTCCAGCGGCAGGCGGTGGGTGATGAGGTCGGCGACCGGCACGGCGCCGGTGGCGATGAGGCGCAGCGCCTCCTTGTTGTGCGCGGGGCTGGAGCCGTTGGCACCGACGATGGTCAGCTCCCGGTAGTGCACGAGGTTGGAGTCCAGCGCGATGACCGGCTTGTCCTTGGGCAGGCCGCCGAAGAAGCTGATCCGGCCCTGGCGCGCGGCCATCTGCACGGCCTGCTCCTGTGCGGCGCCGGCCGCGGCGGCGGTGATGACGACGTCGGCGCCGCGGCCCTCGGTGAGCTTGAGCACCGCGTCGACGACGTCGGTCTCGGCGCCGCAGATCGCCGCGTCCGGACCGACCAGGGCGGCGGCCAGGTCGAGCCGCTCCCGGTTGAGGTCGACCAGGAACACCCGGCCCGCGCCCCGGGCCCGGGCCAGGCGCACGTGCAGGCAGCCGATCGGGCCGGAGCCCATGACCACCACGTCGTCGCCGTCGCCGACCCGGGCCAGGCCCTGGCCGTTGAGCACGCAGGCGAGGGGCTCGGCGACCGAGGCCTCGGCGTAGCTCAGGCCGTCGGGGATGCGGTTGAGCCCGTCGACGGCGAGCACGTTGACCGGCACGATCATGTGCTCGGCGAAGCCGCCGTCGAAGTGGTACCCCATGGAGACCTGGTTCGGGCACACGGTCATCCGCCCGCGGCGGCACTCCGCGCACGTCCCGCAGGGGATCGCGGCGATGACCTGGACCCGGTCGCCGGGCACCCAGCCGTCCGCGCCGGACTCGACGACCTCGCCGGCGATCTCGTGCCCCATCACCCGCGGCGGGACGATGTGGTGGTGCCCGAAACGCAGGATCTTCACGTCGGTACCGCAGGTCGAGCACGCCCGGACCCGGATCTTGACCTCGCCGGGCCCCGGCGACGGCTCGGGCGCGTCCTCGATGCGCACGTCGCCGGGGGCGTGGAACCGTACAACTCTCACGATCGCTCCATCACTAGCAGGTCGAGCACGTCGTCGGCCGTCTGCGCGGCGCGCAGCCGGGCGGCCTGGTCGGGGTCCATGAGGATCTCGGCGAGCTGGGCGAGGATGTCGACGTGGCCGTCGCCGGCGGCGGCGATCGCCACGCAGACCCGCACGTCCTCGCCGTCCCAGTCGACGCCGCCGGGAAAGCCCAGCACCGCCAGCGCGTCGCGGGCGACGGTCTCCTTGCTGCCCAGGGTGCCGTGCGGGATGGCGACGCCCTCGCCGATGTACGTGGAGACGCTGCGCTCCCGCTCCAGCATCGCCTCGACGTAGGCGGGGGCGACGGCGCCGATCTCGACCAGCACCTCGCCGCAGCGGCGGATCGCCTCCTCGCGCGATCCGGCCCGCTCGCCGAGCCGGATCGCGTCGCGGGCCAGCAGGTCAGCCACTGAGCTCGCCGCCGCGCTGGACCGCGTTGACCACCCTGGTGACGGCCGGGTCGCCGATGAACACCTGGAACGGGATGATCACCTTGTCGGGGGCGCTGACCCGGGCCCGGGCGGCGAGGCCCTTGTGGCACAGCACCACGTCGGCGTCGGCCGGGATCGAGTTCACCGGGGTGTGCACGACGGTGACGCTGTTCTTGGCCAGCTGCCGCTTGAGCTGGCTGGCCAGCATCACGCTGCTGCCCATGCCGGCGTCGCAGGCCACGACGACCTTCTTCACGTCGCTTCCGCTGATGGTGGGCACGGCTCACGCCTCCTGTCGAGTCAGCTTGGCCCGGGCGTTGGCGACCTCGTCCGGGTCGACGACCGTCTCCTCGTCCGGGCCGAGGACCTCCTCCTCGGCCGGCTCGTTGCGGCCGAAGCCCAGCAGCAGCGAGGCGATCGCGAAGGTGACGGCGGCGGCGACCACGATGCCGAGCAGGACGACGAAGTACCCGCCCTTGGGGGTGACGGCCATGTAGGCGAAGATGCTGCCCGGCGACGGGGTGGCGACCAGGCCCGCGCCGGTGACCATGAAGGTGCCCACGCCGGCCGCGCCGCCGCAGATCATGGCGAGGATCAGCTTCGGCTTCATGAGCACGTACGGGAAGTAGATCTCGTGGATGCCGCCGAGGAACTGCACGATGATCGCGGCCGGCACGGTCGGGCGCAGGGAGCGCGGGCCGAAGAGGAAGAACGCCAGCAGCAGGCCGAGGCCCGGGCCCGGGTTCGACTCGATCATGAACAGGATCGACTTGCCCTTGTCGGCCGCCTCGGCGACGCCGAGCGGGCCGAACACGCCGTGGTTGATGGCGTTGTTGAGGAACAGGACCTTGGCCGGCTCGACCACCACCGAGGTCAGCGGCAGCAGGTCGTGCCCGACGAGCCAGTCGGCGCCGTGGCCGGCCTGCCTGGTCAGCCACTGCACGACCGGGCCGATGCCGTAGAGGCCGCCGATGGCCATCGCGCCGCCGAGGATGCCGGCGCTGAAGTTGTCCACGAGCATCTCGAAGCCGGGCCGGATCCGGTTCTCCAGCAGGCCGTCCCACAGCTTCAGCAGGTACGCGGTGAGCGGTCCGATGAGCATGGCGCCGAGGAACATCGGCACGTCGGCGCCGACCACGATGCCCATCGTGGCGACCGCGCCGACGACCGCGCCGCGCTGGCCGTGCACGAGACGGCCGCCGGTGTAGCCGATGAGCAGCGGCAGCAGCACCTTGATCATCGGGCCGACCATCTGGGCGATGTGCCCGTTGGGCAGCCAGCCGGTCGGGATGAACAGGGCGGTGATGAGGCCCCAGGCGATGAACGCGCCGATGTTCGGCATGACCATCGAGGCGAGGTAGCCGCCGACGCGTTGCACGGAGGCCCGGAAGCCCGAGCCGGTGACCTCAGGTGTGTAGGTCGTCACGGGGGTGTCTCCATTCAGGAGGGCGTGTTGTGCACGGGGGCTTGTTCCAAGGGGGTGTTGATGGTGACGTTGTGCCGGATCAGGTCGGCCGGGCCGGGCATCCGGCTGCCGGGCAGGCTCACCGCGGCGGCGCCCCAGGCGAGGCCCTCGGCCAGGGCGGCGGCGCCCCGGGCCCCGGCCGCCAGGAACCCGGCGAGCAGCGCGTCCCCGGCGCCGACGGTGCTGCGCGGGCGGGTGACCGGGCAGGTGCCGGTGACCACGCCGTCGTCGTCGACGAGGACGGCCCCGTCGGCGCCGAGGCTGGCCACCACGGTCCCGGCCCCCCACGCGCGCAGCTCCCGCGCGGCGGCGACCACCGCGCCGACGTCGGGCAGCGGCCGCCCGACGACCTCGGCGAGCTCGTCCCGGTTGGGCTTGAGCAGCGTCGCGCCGGCCGCGGCGGCCTCGCGCAGCGCCGGCCCGCTGGTGTCGACCGCGACCCGCAGGCCGGCCGCCCGCAGGCGCCGGCACAACTGCGCGTAGGCGTCGGACCCGAGGCCCGGCGGGACGCTGCCGCACAGCACGACCCAGTCGGCGCTGCCGGCCCGGGCCAGCACCACGTCGGTGACGGCGTCGAACTCGGCCCGCACGAGCCGCGGCCCGGGCTCGTTGACCTTGGTCACGGTGCCGTCGGGCTCGGCCAAGGTGAGGTTGGAGCGGGTCCGGCCGCCGATCGGCACGGCGAGGACCTCGACGCCCTCGGCCTCGAGCAGCCGGACCAGCTGGCCGCCCTCGTCCCCGCCGCACGGCAGGACCGCGACCGACGGCACGCCGTTGGCCAGCAGCGCCCGGGACACGTTGACGCCCTTGCCGCCGGGGTCGAGGCGGGCCTCGCGGGCCCGGATGACCTCACCCCGGGCGAGCCGTCCCACCTCCATGGCCCGGTCCAGGCTGGGGTTGAGCGTGACGGTGACGATCATGCCCGCACCACCCGGACGCCGGCGGCCTCGATGTCGCCGGCGAGGTCGGTGTCGGCGCGGCTGTCGGTGACGAACAGGTCCAGGTCGGACAGATCGCCGAAGCGGGACAGGTAGTCGTTGCCGAGCTTGGTGTGGTCGGCCAGCAGGACCGTGCGCCGGGCGGCGCGGATCATCGCCCGCTTGACCGCGGCCTCGGCCGGGTCAGGGGTGGTGAGGCCACGCTCGACCGAGATGCCGTTGGTGCCGAGGAAGGCCACGTCGACGTACAGGTCCGCGAGGGGCCGCAGCGACCAGTCGTCGACGGTGGCGAGGGTCTTGCCCCGCACCCGCCCGCCGAGCAGCAGCACGTTGAGGTTGGTGCGGGTGCCGAGGACCGTGGCGATCACCGGGGAGTTGACCACCACGGTCAGTTCCCGGTCGGCCGGCAGCAGGTGGGCCAGCTTGATGGTGGTGGTGCCGGCGTCGAGGATGATGGCGCCCTCCTCGGGCACCTCGGCGAGCGCGAGCTTGGCGATGCGCTCCTTCTCCTCGACGAGCACGGCGTCGCGGGCGGCGAGGGCCGGCTCGAAGCCGATGCGCTCGACCGGGATGGCACCGCCGTGCACCCGGCGCAGCACCCCGGCCCGTTCGAGGGTGGTGAGGTCGCGCCGGATCGTCTCCGACGTGACATTGAGCTCGTCGGCCAGCCCGGCCACGTCGACCCGCCCCTGCTCGCGGGCGATCCGCACGATGGCCTGCTGGCGCTCCTCGGCGTACATGATGTGGTTTCACCGCCGTTTCGTTTTGCTTCAGCTTTGTTTACGCCCGTTTATGTGGGACGTCAAGAGCTGAACAACACAGCACGGCCCGCCGCGGGTGCGACGGGCCGTGCTGGAGGCGGTGCGGGGCGTTACGGGCGGCCGTAGCCGTAGAGCGTGTCGATGTCGATCGGGGCCACTTTCACCACGGTCCGGCTGTTCGGCGCGTGAATGATCTGGTTGTTGCCGATGTAGATGCCGACGTGCCCGAGCCCGTTGTAGAACACCAGGTCACCGGGGGCGAGCTGGCTGCGGGAGATGTGCTTGACCCGGGAGTACTGCTCGGCCGCGTTGTGCGGCAGCGTCACCCCGGCCGCCTTCCAGGCCATCATGGTCAGCCCAGAGCAGTCGAAGGTGTCCGGCCCGGCGGTGCCCCAGACGTACTTCTTGCCCAGCTGGGCCCACGCGTAGGAGACCGCCTTGCCGGCCGCGCCGGAGACCGCCGGCGGCGGACCCGGGTTCGGTGCCGGGTTGGCCGGGGTGGTCTTCGTCTGGGCCTTCGCGGCCGCCGCGGCGGCGGCCTGCTCGGCCTTGCGCTGCATCTGGTCGAGCCGGGCGATGTCGCCCTCGATCTGCTTGCGCCGGGTCTCCAGCTCGGTCTTCTGCCGGCTCTGCGCGGCGAGCTGGTCGTTGAGCCGCCGCTGCTCCGCATCGACCGCGCCCTTGGCCGCGCTGTACGCGTCGAGGTCACGCTGCTGGCTGCGGGAGATCTGCTCGAGGGTGCCGACCCGGTCGGTGAAGCTGTCGGACGAGGCCGCCCCGAGCATGAGCGACCAGGTGCCGAGGCTGCCGCCGGTCTTGTAGGCGCCGACGGCGACCCGGCCGGCGTTCTCCCGGGCCGCGTCCATGCTGGTCTGCAGCGGCGCCAGGTCGGCCTGCGCCTTCGCGATCGCCGCCTGGGTCGCCTCGAGATCGCCGTTGACCTTGTTGTACTGCTCGACGACGAGCTCGACTTCCTTGTTGCCCTTGTCGATCTGGGCCTGGATCTCTTCCGGTGACGGGTCCGCGTGGGCCGCGCACGCGGGCGCGACCATCGCCGCCACCGCCAGCCCGGCCACCACGGCGCGCAGCGCCGTCCGTCCGTTGAACACAGCAGGTTCCTTCTTCCCGCCGCCTACCGGGTTAGCTGACGGGTTCGGGCGAGAAGAAGGCGCGCCCTACCGCGGGTTCCGCGGATTCACCCCGATGGGGATTGATGGGTCCCCGGCTCGCGCGCACGCGACTCGGCGGAGCCTGCCCGGGCCACCCGGGGTTTGGGCGACGACGGCCGGCCAGGCCACGACCCAACGTAACGGGAAGGCTCGGGCGGCGAAACCGCCCAGCGGGGATCTAAGAGGGACTTAACGAAGACCTGAACCTGAACGGGGGACGCGCCCCATCGCCCGCACGGTCTATGGCCGCGCGGGCCTGCCGCCGCCATCATCGTCACGCCACTTCGTGCGGTGCCCGGGCCGGGAGGACCCCATGGACGCCTACTCGCTCGGTCAGCTGTTCGGCTGCGGCCTGGTGTGCCTCTGCCCCATCATCCTGGCGATCGTCGTCGGTGTGGTGGCCGGCAACCGCCGCGGCAGGAACGTCTCCGGCGGCGGTTCCGAGCCCCCGCCGGCGCAGCCGTGGGAGCCGGCGAAGCCGTGGCAGCCGCCGCAGCCGCCCCCGTTGTGCGGCAGCTGCGGCGGCAGCGGCAAGCAGGCGGACACCTGCAACGGCGGCTACGTCTACGACGCCGACGGCCGCCCCCAGAACCACCACTTCTGCGGCGGCACCGGCTACGTGCGCTGCACCGGCTGCAACGGCACCGGCCACCGCTGAGGCCGGGCGGCTCAGTCCTGGGCGCGGCCCGTCGTGAGACGGGCGAGCACCAGGGCGACGAGGATGACCAGGCCGTACACCGCCTGAATCCACTGCGCCGAGACGCCGGCCAGGGTGAGCACGTTCTCGACCAGGCCGAGCACGAGCACGCCGCACAGGGCGCCGAAGAGGGTGCCCTTGCCCCCGTTCATGCTCACGCCGCCGATGACCGCGGCGGCGAACACCTTGAAGATCATGCCGTCGCCCTGTGCGGCGGCGATGGAGCCGAGGCGGCCGGTCATGAGCAGGCCGGCCAGCGCGGCGAGCAGGCCGGCGATCATGAAGACCGCGTACATGACCCGGTCGGTGCGGATGCCGGCGGCCCGGGCGGCGTCGGTGTTGCCGCCGATGGCGTAGACGGCCCGGCCGTGGCGGAACCAGCCGAGCGCGGCGATGCCGGCGGCGAAGATCACCGCGCACACCCAGATCGACAGGGGCAGGCCCAGCCAGGCGGTGTTGCCGAGGTACATCACCGACGGCGGCAGGTCGAAGAGGCTCTGCCCGCCGGTGATGCCGATCTGCACGCCCCGCAGCGTGATGAGCATGCCGAGCGTGACGATGAACGCCGACAGCCCGAAGCGCAGGATGAGCACCCCGTTCAGCGCGCCGACGAGCACGCCGGCGAGCAGGCACAGCGGCACGGCCAGGGCGGTGGCCCACTCGGTGCCGAGGCCGTGGCTGGCGGCCGGAATGACCAGCGCCACGCCGAGGGCGGGGGCGAGCCCGACGGTCGACTCCAGCGACAGGTCGAAGCGCCCGCCGATGAGGATGAGCGTCTCGGCGAGCACCAGCAGCGACAGCTCGGTCTGCTGCTGCAGCACGTTGACGAGGTTGGCCCGGGTCAGGAAGACCGGGTCGATGAGCGCGCCGACGACGAGCAGCGCGACGATCGCCGGCACGAGCGCCAGGTCGCGCATCCGGGCCAGCCTCGGCACGGCGCGCCGCCGGACGGGCATTTCCCCAGCGGGAAGCGTGGTGGTCATGCGGAGACTCCTTCGACGGCGGCGACCACGTCGGTGTCGCTCCAACCTGCCTGCAGCTCGGCGGTGACCCGCCCGTGGAACATGACGAGGACCCGGTCGCAGTGGCGCAGGTCGTCGAGCTCGTCGGAGACCATGAGCACCCCGGTGCCGGCGTCGGCGGCGGCGCGGACCGCCCCGAGCAGCGACTCCTTGGAGCGCACGTCGACGCCCGCGGTCGGGTTGATGAGCACGAGGACCCGGGGCCGGGTGGACAGCGCGCGGGCGAGGACGACCTTCTGGGCGTTGCCGCCGGAGAGGCTGGCGACGGGCGCCCCGGGGCCCTCGGCGCGGATGTCGTACCGCCGGATGAGCTCTTCGGCGATGGCCCGGCGCCGGGCGGGCACGATCACGCCCGCGGGCCCGAGCTCGCCGGCGATCGGGAGGGTGGCGTTCTCGGCCACGGACAGCAGCGGCACGAGCCCTTCCCGGTGCCGGTCCTGCGGCACCAGGCCGATCCCGGCCGCGAGCGCCGCCGGCACGCCGGTCCCGACCGGCTCGCCGCCGACCTGCACGGTGCCGGCGCTCGCCCGGCGCAATCCGCCGACGGTCTCGGCGAGGGACACCTTGCCGCTGCTGCCGGAGCCGGTGACCCCGACGATCTCCCCGGCCCGGATCCGCAGGTCGAGGGGCTCGTAGGCGCCGTGCAGGCCGAGCCCGGACAGCTCCAGCACGGCCGGGGCGGCGGCGTCGGCCGGGCGCCGGTCGGTGGCGCCCGCGAGCCCGGCCGCCTCCCCCGTCATCGCCGCGACGAGCTCGTCGTGGCCGATGTCGGCGACCGGCCGGGTCAGCACCCAGCGGGCGTCGCGCAGGACGGTGACCGTGTCGCACACGGCGAACACCTCCTGCAGGTGGTGGGAGATGAACAGCATCGTGACCCCGGACGCGGACAGCGACCGCATCCGGGCGAAGAGCCGTTCGATGGCTGGGCCGTCGAGGCGGGCGGTGGGCTCGTCGAGGATGATGAACCGGGCGCCCTGCGACAGCGCCCGGGCGATCTCGACGAGCTGCCGCTGCTCGACGTCGAGCTCGCCGGCGAGGGCGGCCGGGTCGACGCCGACGTCGTACTCCGCCAGCAGCTCCCCCGCCCGGCGGCGTAGCGCGCCCCAGCGGATCGGGCCGCGCCCGGCCTGCCGGTTGAGGAACAGGTTCTCGGCCACCGACAGCGAGGGGATGATCGTGGAGCGCTGGAAGACGCAGGCGACCCGGCCCCGCCAGGCGTCACCGAAGCGGATCTCGCCCTCGTCGGGGCGCTGCAGGCCGGTCAGCAGGGACACGAGCGTGGACTTGCCGGCGCCGTTGCGCCCGACGAGCGCGTGGGTCTCGCCGGGCGCGATGCGCATGGTCACGCCGGACAGCGCGGTGGTGGCGCCGAAGTGCTTGGACACCCCGACGGCCGCCACCGCGTCCTCAAGAACCGTCATCACTTCCCGATCTGGTTTCCCCACAACGCCGTGTCGTCGACGTTGTCCTTGGTGACCAGCGGGGCGGGCAGCTGGTCCTCGAGCACCCCGTCGCGGACCTGCACGATCGTGCTGTCGTGGTCGGTCTTGCCGGGCTGGAACGTCTTGCCGTCCACCGCCGCCTTGGCGTAGAAGAGGGCGTACTTCGCGTAGAGGTCGGCCGGCTGCGACACGGTCGCGTCGATCTCGCCCTTGCGGATCGCGTCGAACTCCTGCGGGATGCCGTCGTTGGACACGATGAACACGTGCTTGGGGTCGCTCGGCGGCACGATGAGGTTCTTCGAGCGCAGCAGCTGCAGCGTCGGGGCCAGGAACACGCCGCCGGCCTGCATGTAGATGCCGTTGATGTCCGGGTGCTGGGCCAGGCGCGTCTGCAGCGCCGCGGAGGCCTTGGCGCCCTCCCACTCGGTCGGCTCGGCGAAGACGGTGATCCCCGGGTACTTCTGCTGCATGCACTCGGCGAAGGCCTCGGACCGGTCGCGGCCGTTGACGCTGGACAGCGAGCCCTGGAACTCCACGACCTTGCCCTTGCCGCCGAGCTTCTCGCCGAGGAACTCGCACGCCTTCTGCCCGTAGGCCCGGTTGTCGGCGCGCACCACCATGAACACCTTGCCCTTGTCGGGTCGCGTGTCGACGGTGACCACGGGAATCTTCTTCTGCTCCAGGGTGGTGAGCGTGGTGGCGATCGCTCCGGTGTCCTGCGGTGCCATCACGATCGCCTTCGCGCCCTGGCTCGTCAATGCCTGGGTGTTGGCGACCAGCTTGGCGATGTCGTTCTGCGAGTTGGTCGGCGTCATCAGGTTGATGCCGCTGTCCTTGGCGTACTGCGGGATGTACTTGGCGTAGGAGTTCCAGAAGTCGGAGTCGGCCCGGGGCAGGTCGACGGCGATCGGCGCGCCGCCTGCGCCGGAGGCGGCGGCCCCCGGCGAGTCGTTCGTGCTCCCGCACGCGGCGAGCGTCAGCACCAGCGCGGCGCCGGCAAAACCGAGCAATCTCATGGCGAATCCTCAGGGGGTGTCGGAGTTCCAGATGGGTCCGTCGGGAAACGCAAAGCGGGCCAGGCTCTCGGCCCGCATGGTGGAGCTGAACCCGGGCTCGGTCGGCGCGAGGTAGCGGCCCCCGCGCAGCCGGACCGGGTCGATGAAGTGTTCGTGCAGGTGGTCCACGTACTCGATCACGCGGTCGTGCATGCTGCGCGAGACCGCGACGTAGTCGAACATCGACAGGTGTTGCACCAGCTCGCACAGGCCGACCCCGCCGGCGTGCGGGCAGACCGGCACGCCGAACTTGGCCGCCAGGAGCAGGATCGCCACGTTCTCGTTCACCCCGGCGACCCGGGCGGCGTCGAGCTGGACGAACGAGACCGCGTGCAGCTGCAGCAGCTGCTTGAACACCACCCGGTTCTGCACGTGCTCGCCGGTGGCCACCGGCACGGGCGCGATGCGCCGGGCGATCTCGGCGTGCCCGACCACGTCGTCGGGCGATGTGGGCTCCTCGACCCACCACGGGTCGTACGGGGCGAGGGCCCGCACCCACTCGACGGCGGCGCCGACGTCCCAGCGCTGGTTGGCGTCGACGGCGATGCGCACGTGCGGCCCGCACACCTGCCGGGCGATGCGCATCCGGCGCAGGTCGTCGTCGAGGTCGGCGCCGACCTTGAGCTTGATCTGCGTGAACCCGGCGTCGATGGCCTCGCGGCACAGCCGGGCGAGCTTGTCGTCGTCGTAGCCGAGCCAGCCGGGCGAGGTGGCGTAGGCCGGGTAGCCGTCGGCGAGCAGGGTGGCGATGCGCTCGTCGCGCCCCTCCGCGCCGGGCCGCAGGATCTCCAGGGCCTCGGCGCGGGTGAGGGCGTCGGTGAGGTACCGGAAGTCGACGAGGTCGACGAGCTCCTCCGGCGGCATCGAGGACAG
Source organism: Dactylosporangium salmoneum (assembly GCF_039532525.1). Taxonomy (NCBI): domain Bacteria; kingdom Bacillati; phylum Actinomycetota; class Actinomycetes; order Micromonosporales; family Micromonosporaceae; genus Dactylosporangium; species Dactylosporangium salmoneum. Next base: position 97,923 of record NZ_BAAARV010000081.1, on the reverse strand, counting down.
CAGCTGCCACAGCGGCAGCCCGGCCCGCTTCGCCTTGAGGTCCCACAGGGCGTTGACCACGGCGGAGATCGCCATGTGCATGACGCCCTTCTCCGGGCCGAGCCAGCGCAGCTGCGAGTCGTGCACCAGTTCCCGCCACAGGCCCCCGAGGTCGTCGAGGACCTCCTTGACGAGACGTCCGACGAGATACGGGCGGAGGGCCAGGATCGCCGTCGTCTGTACCTCGTTGCCGCGCCCGATGGTGAAGGCGAACCCGTGCCCCTCGTGGCCACCGACAGCGTCCGTGCGCAGCACCACGTACGCGGCCGAGTAGTCCGGATCCGGGTTCATCGCGTCGGAGCCGTCCAGCTGCCGGGACGTGGGGAACCGCACGTCGTAGGTGTCCAGCGCCACGAACCGGTTGGTCATCGGCCCCGCCTTATCGTTGATGCTCGCGAATACATCCGATGTTTAGCAGGCGCGGGCGGGCAAAGGCAAGGCTTTTGGTCGGGCAAACAGAAGTCCGCCCGCGACTTGACGGACGGAGACATCGGATGTTCACTCTCTCTTCGAGGGTTGCCTATGGTTCGATGGCGGAGCCGCCGTCACGGATCGTCGGTGACGCCCTGTTGTCGTGACGCCGACGCGGCAACCGGGACGAGATGCCGCCCGCGGGGCCCCGCGGGCGGCATTTTCACGTCTGGCGCTACTGGGCCACGAGGTCGAACTTCTCCCAGGGCCCGATGGCGTCGCGGTTGGCGATGAGCGGGTTGGCGCCCGCGCTCTCCGCGGTCACGTACTTGCCGTTCACCGTGGCCTGCAGGCTCACGCTGCCGTCGGCGTTGCGGATGAGCCGGAACGTCTCCCACGAGCCGGCCGAGGCCCGGTTGGCGATGAGCGGGTTGGCGCCGGCGTTCTCCGCGCAGACGTACTGCCCGTTGACCCGCGCCTTGAGCGCCACGTTGCCCGCCCCCAGGTCCACCACGTCGAACTTCTCCGCGGTGCCCACGGCCGTCGAGGAGGCGATCAGCGCGCTGGTGCCGCCGTTCGGCGCCGTGACGTAGCGGGTGTTGACCTGGGCCCGCAGCGCCGAGCCGGCCCCACCGCCGGTCGTGGCCACCCGCAGCGAGGAGATCTGGTCGTTGTTGCCGGTGGCGATGAGGCTCGGGGTGTCGGCGGTGAACGTCCACGACGTCCCGGTGAAGCCGCCGTCGGCGTACGCGGTGACCGTGTAGCCGGCCGGCACCCGGATCGAGGAGATGCTGTCGTTGGCGATGCCGGCCGCCTGCAGCTGGGCGATGTCGTAGTTGCCGGCCGCGAGGGTCACGCCGGTGCCGCCGTAGTTGATGTCGGGGTAGAAGGTCGGACCATTGCCCGGGTTGCCGCCGCCGGGGCCGGTGCCCAGCGAGGAGGCGGTGCCGGAGAGCGTCTTGACGCCGTTGTTGGCCGTGCCGGTCAGCGTCGTGTGGGTGTAGGAGCTCAGCGGCTTGGCGGTGCGCTCCACGACGTACACCGTGCCGGCGGCCGTGGCGAAGGTGACGTCGGCGGCCGTGGTGGTGGCCAGGACCGCGTTGTCGGAGGCCCGGCGCACCCGGATCTCCTGCGACCCCCACGGGTTCACCACGCGGGCCTGCTTGCCGTAGAGGCTCTTGAGGCCCACGTACTTCGTCTCGTTGCCCTCCCGCTCGGAGCTGACCAGGAAGCCGTCCTTGGCCAGGAGCGTGAACTTCCCGGCGAAGTTGCTGTCGTTCGGCGCGGCCGGGAACACCCGGATCTTGTCGTTGTAGGACTGCATGAGCGACTCGTTCGTGGCGGCCAGGTGCACGCCGAGGTACTCGAACACGCCGTTGGTGTTGTTCGTCATGCCGTTGGGGTAGTTCTGGTACCGCTGCAGCATCAGCTTCATGCCGGACAGCGCCTGGTCGCCCAGGCCCAGCCGGGCCGCCTGGACGGCGTCGTTGGCCCAGACGTTGCTGTAGGGGTTCGGGCGGGTGTTCCAGCTGTTGAGCGCGGTCTGGTAGTCGCCCGCCCCGATGCCGGTCAGGTCGTAGGGCCAGATCAGCTCGGAGGTGACGTTCTCGCCGTTGCGCTGCTGCACCGTCGGCGGGTCGTAGGCCAGCCAAGCGCCGTTGCTCACCTTGTACGGCTCGATGTTGTCGAGCACCTGCTGCCACCCGGCCCGCAGGTTCGCGTCCAGGCCGAGCTGGTTGCTCACCGCGATCGTCAGCGGGAAGATCAGCCGGACCGCGGCGAGGTCGGTGATCGCGTTCTTGACGTCCCAGTAGGTCTCGTGCGCGTTCGAGGAGGCCATGTAGTACCGCCCGGTGCCCGCGTCACGCGAGAGCTTGGACTGGTAGAACTTCACCACCTCGCGCATGTACGGGTAGGCGGTGGACTGCAGGTAGGCGGTGTCGTTGGTGTACCGGTACTGCAGGTACATGTTGTAGGCGGCCTCGGTGCCGGTCGTGTAGATGTCGTTGACGTAGTCGCTGTTGATCGTGCCCCGGGCGTTGCCGTCCCAGCCCATGGTCTCCGGGGTCCACAGCCCGTCGATGCTGTAGCGCGTCTGGGTGTACGCCTTCAGGGCGTTGAAGTTGCGGCTGTAGAGCTTGTTCTCGGTGGCGAAGAGGTCGGCGTGGTTGGAGGCGAGCAGCGAGTTGTAGACGTCGCGCTGGTTCCAGTACCAGTAGCCGTTGCTCCACTTCGTGTTGTCCTGCGTCGCGCGGAACACGCCGTTGATGAAGTGGAACGGGTAGTTGCCCTGGCCGCCCGCCGCGATCATGTACGTGGCCAGGTAGTACACGTTCTCCAGGTAGTCGCCGGTGCCGGCCGCGCCGCCGTACTGCACGAACGACTTCGCCCAGAACGCGTGCCAGGCGTTGCGGTAGTTGTTGAGGTTCGTCAGGTAGCCGGCGCCCTTGGCCGTGCTGAGCTGGCTGCGGGCCTGGGCGACGGAGTCGCGGTTGGCCGCGTTGATCCGGCTCGCGGCGGTGAACCAGATCGTGTAGCTCGCCGTCGGGGTGATGGTGAGCCGCACCCGGGTGCCGTTGACCACCGAGGTGCTGTAGCCGGCCCCCTCGACGGTGGCGGCGAAGGTGTACCCGAAGCCGTTCGGGTCGGCCTGGCCGCGGCTGAACCCGGCCACCGAGGCGTCGTTGAACGTGCTCACCTGCCGCCAGGTGTCGAGGTTGGGCACGTCGGCGCTGTTGGTGACCGTCGCCGGGTCCCACATGCTCAGCTCGAACGTCGTGTTGCCCAGGCCGGTGCGCGAGTCGTCGACGTGGATGCCCATGACCTCGGAGCCGGGCACGCCCATGACGGTCACGGTGCGGTTGTTGTCGTACTTGGTGGTGAGGGTGCCGTCGTACAGCGACAGCCGCTGCTGGTAGGTGGTGGACCCGCTGTCCAGGGCCGGGCTGGTGTTGAGGTTGAACGTCCCGGCGGCGTACGCGGACTGCTCGGACAGGTCGGCGCCGGACACCTGCCCGGTGAGGCCGCCCGCGTTCCAGACCATCGCGCCGGTCTTGCCGTTGCCGACGGTGAGGCCGTAGATCGGGTTGGTCTGCGGGCTGTTGTAGACGACGTCGTGCTTGGACAGGTAGCCGGCGTAGTCCACGTCGAGCACGCCGGTGCCCTGGTTGAACGCATGGTCTGTGGTTGCGGCGGTGGCGCTGCCGCCGTGCGCGACGGCGGCGAGCGTGCCCAGTACGGCGGTGGCGGCCGCCAGTAGGGCCAGTCGGCGGGGCTTGCCCACGGTCGGACTCCTTCTGCGTGTCGTGCGGCGACCGCCCGCGGCCCACACCCGCCGATCGCGGGGCCACGGACGGTCGTCCGCCTTGGTGACAAGCAGTCAACATGGGACCATTGCGTTCGTCAATGGCCTCGGGTTGCTGGGGCCGATGCGGTTTATCCCGATTTCATCCTCGCAAAAGGTTGGATGATTCAGCCGGCGAACGCGGAACCCGTCTCGAGCAGGGACTTGAGGTCGCTGAGCACCCAGGCCCAGCCGCCGCCGGCCCCCATGTCCTCGAACTGCCCGGAGAACAGCGCCGCCAGGGTGGGCGCCTCGCCCAGCTCGTGCGTGACGGTGAGGGCGCAGACCCCGTCCTTGCCCTCCTTGATCTCGTACGTCAGCCGGGTGAACCCCTCGGCGGCGGCCCGCGGGTCCATGAGCATCCGGACCGTCTGCACGAGCCGGTGCGGCGGGTCGACCTCGAGGACCTCGCCGTCGGTGCCGATCTCGGGCGCCCCGGCCGCGATCATGCCCTCGTTGGACCGCCCGGTGACCGCGCCGCCCGGCTTGAGCTCGTACTCGGTGCGCCCGCGGTAGCCGTACTGCGAGTTCCAGTCCGCCGAGGTGATCGCCTCCCAGATCCGCTCCGGGGTGGCCTTGATGTAGATCTTGTACACCTGCGTGCCGCTCATTCGGTCTCCTCCAGCCGGCTCTTGAGCTTGAGCAGCGCCCCGGCGGTCTCGGACGTGTACTTGTCGATCCACCGGTCGTGGATCTGCCGGATCGGCACCGCGTTGAGAAAATGCAGCTTCTCCCGGCCGTTACGCCGGGTCACTACGAGGTTCGCCTCTTCGAGGACCTTGAGGTGCTTCATCACGCCGAACCGGGTCATCTCCAGCTCCGACTCGAGCTCCGTGAGCGTGCGGCCGTCACGCGCGAAGAGCAGGTCGAGCAGGAACCGCCGGCTCGGATCGGCGAGTGCCTTGAAGACGCGATCGTCGTCGTCCACCACCGTAAGTTACGTGACCTTTTGGTCACACGTCAAGCCGTCCGGGAGGGACGCGAAAGATCCGGACTTCTGCCGAAGTCCGGATCTTTCGTACGTTTCGCCTGGCGGGGGATACGCCCGATACAGCGCGGCTACTGGCGGCGCGCCGCGTGCCGCTGGGTCAGGCTCAGCTCGGGCAGGTCCTCGAACTGCCGCGGCGCCTGCTCCCGCGGCTCCCCGCCCCGCCACGCCGGCAGGTCGGTGCCCTCCTCCAGGCCGTGCAGGGCGCACAGCCGCCGGTGCAGCTCGGCGTCGGCCAGCACCCGCGGCGTGAACTGGACCCAGTGCGCGGTGCGCACCTCCTCGCCGATGCTGTCGGCCTGGCGCAGGAACTTGCTCAGCCGGTCCCCGGCCAGGTACGCCTCCGGTCCGATGAGCAGGTCGTCCTCGAGGTCCCAGCCGGGCCGGTTGCTCGTCAGGTTCGGGTCGGTCTGCACGTACTGCGCGTGCGCCTCCCAGTCGACGGCCAGCACGATCTCCAGCACCCGTTCGCGGTGCCCGTCCAGGCAGAAGACGCCGACGGCGGCGATGTCCGGCGGGGTGCACCGCATGCCCTGGAGGATCCGGTCGATCTGCGCCCGGCCGGCCCCCGAGATGCGCAGCAGGTGCTGCACCTGGTCGGCGATGGCGCCGACCCTGGTGTACGTGAGCGTCTGGGTGTAGGTCCGCGGGTGCATGGGTCGCCTCCTGGAGGGGGTCGCTAGTCGGCGTAGCCGGCGAGGTGGTCGCGCCCGGCGTCGGACCGGCCGTCCTTCAGCCGCTGCGCGACGTGCAGCAGGGACGGCCCGTCCAGCAGCTCCGACGGCGCGAACCTGGCCAGCCCGGCGAACGTGTCCCGGTTCTTGAGCAGGATGGCGAGGTCGTCGGGGAAGGCCGCCAGCCGGCGGTCCAGGCCGGCGTCGACGACCGCGCGGCGCACGTCGGCGAAGAACGCCAGCGGCTCGGCGCCGTACTCACGGACCAGGGCGTCGACCGCCGATGGCGCGGCGACGTCGCCGAGCACGTGGTGGGCGATGACCCACACCTCGCCCAGCGTCGGCCGCCAGGCGAACAGGTGCATGCGGCCCGGGCGGCGCAGCGGCGGGTAGAGCCGGCCCAGGTTGTTGCCGGTGACGAAGATCGGCACCCGGTTGGGCCACTCCCGGTCCGGGTCGATCGGCCGGTCCGCGATGTGCATCAGCTCCGCCAGCACCTGCAGGTGGTTCACGGTACCGGTGTGGTTCTCCCACTCCCCCACCGTGGTGTCGACGTCGTCGACGATGAGCGCCGCCGGCGTGCCGTTCGCGATCGCGGCGCTGGCGTCGCGGTACATCCTCGCCAGCAGCCGGCCGGGCTCACCGGCGTGGCTGCTCTCGAGGCGGCTCGCCACGACCCGCCGGGCGTCCACGCCCCGCGCGGCCAGGCTCGCGGCGAGCTGGGCCGACTTGCCGTCGCCGGCCCGGCCGAAGATGCCCAGCGTCACCGGCCGCAGGTCGGTGTTGAGCAGGTTGCACAGCAGGTGCTTGTGCACCTCGGCGGCGAAGCGGGGCAGCAGCGAGATCATGCGGTCCCCCGGGTGCGGCGCAGCCGCAGCAGCGCGCCGTCGAAGTCGTCGCCGAACTCGTCCAGGGCGTCGTCGAGGTCCCCGGCCGGCACCTGCGGGGCCGCGCGCTCGCGCCGGCGCTCGACGGCGTGGTGCAGCGTGGTCGTGTACTGCCCGAGGGCGATCGGCACCAGCTCCCGCTGCGGCGGGCTCACCGCCAGGACCTCGGCGTCGCGCCAGAACAGCTCCGGGTTGGCCACCACCAGCATCCGCACCAGGATCATGATCATGCGGCGCAGCTCGGCGTTCTCCATGGCGGTCTCACGCTGGGCGTCGACCATCCGCCGCACGGCGTCCTCGAGCTCGGCGAGACGGACCTTCGTGCTGCGGCGGTTCACCAGCTCCTCTGTCAGCTTGCTGATCATCGGCGGGCAGATCAGGCTGAGCGCCTCGGCGAGCATGCCTCGATGATCCCGGGCGGCGCCGTGCGGCCGGATCGACGTTCACGGCACAAGTGGCTGGCCGTCCAACCGACGCATTCCGGCGGGTGGGACTCGCGCCCCACCCGCCGGCCGGGTCAGCTCAGCGTGACCGCGGTGTCGTCAATGACGAACGACGTCTGCAGCGAGGAGTCCTCGGTGCCGTTCCACTTCAGGGCGACCGTCTGCCCGGCGAAGGCGTTGAGGCTGTAGGACTTCTGGACGTACCCGCTGGCCTTGTTCAGGTTGGACAGCGTGGCCAGCGTCGTCGAGCCGGCCGTCACGGTCAGCTTGTCGTAGGCCGTCGTGGTCGTGGTCTCCGCCGTGTCGATGTGCACCCAGAACGTCAGCGTGGCGCTGCACCCGGCCGGGATGGTGACCGACTGGGAGACGCTCTCGGTGTGGGTCGAGCCGTAGCCGAGCAGCCAGGCGCTGTAGGTGCCGCCGTGCGCGGCCTGACCCGACGACGCCCACTGGCCGATCGCGCCCGTGGTGCCGCTCCAGCTGCTCGCGCCCGACTCGAAGCCCGGGTTGAGCAGCTTCTGCCCGCTGCAGGTGCCGCCGCCCCCGCCGCTGACCGTCCAGGCGAAGGTCGTGCTGCCGCTGGCACCGGTCGTGTCGGTCGCCGTCACGGTGCTGGACGTCGTCTGGGCGGTGGTGGGCGTACCGCTGATGAGACCCGTGCTGCTGTTGATGCTCAGGCCCGCGGGCAGCCCCGTCGCCGAGTAGGTCAGGGTCTGGCCCGACGCCGAGTCGGTCGCGGTGATCTGCAGCGACGTCGCCGTGCCCACGGTCGCCGTCTGCGCGCCCGGGTTGGTCACGGTGACCGTGTTGCCCGGCGCGCTGGCCCCGGTGAGCATGCAGCCGGCGACGGTCAGGTCGATGGCCCGGGACGAGTTCAGGCAGGTGGTGAACCAGTACGTCTCCTCGCCGTACGACTGGCCCTGGTGGACGGTCACGTTGCCGTTCGCGTCGACCTCGCACGGGTTGTTCAGCGTGCAGCTCTGCCCGTCGTCGTTGCCGGTGTTGTTGATGCCGATGATCTGCCGGTCCGAGCTGCGGATGATCGGCGAGCCGGAGGTGCCGTGGGTGGTCTGGCAGCCGGTGTCGTACCGAATCGAGTCATGCCAGGTCCACTGGTCCTCCTTCAGCGTGGGGACGAACCCGTTGATGCTGCAGGTCCAGACCTGCTTCCAGTAGCTGGACGGGATCGTCATCGCCGTGCCGTCGGCCGGACGGGCGGCGGCCACGGTCAGGGCGGTGGTGTTGTACTTCGACTTGATCGACGCGAAGGTGTCGGTGAGCTGGTACAGCGCCACGTCGGTGTTCGTCATGGTCCCGTAGATGAGCTTGTCGGCCTTCACGGTCCCCAGCGCTGCCCCGCTGTCGCTGAGCAGCGTCCCGGACCGCGTGCTGGTGCGGTTCTGCAGCACCTGGCCGGCGTTGATGAACCCGTTCTCGTAGCAGTGCCCGTTGGTGAGCAGCATGGCCCGGTCGGCGTCGACCGACTGCGGCCAGCGGATCAGCGAGCCGGAGCAGTTGTTCAGCGCGATCGTGGCCCCGAGCCCGGTCACCGACAACGCCTGCGCCGGCGCCGCCCCGGCGACCACGCCGCCGGCGACGGCGAGGATGGCCGCGCCGACGGCGAGGAGGGTCCGTCTCTTACGCATGGTGGGGGTCCCTTCGTTGGGTTACGCGCGGCTGTCGTGGGCTACGCGCGTAGCCGCCCGTCAATGTGATTGACAAACTCACATTGATGAACGTGCACGTCAACGGAGGCTGACCCTTTGTCCTGCCCTGCGTTTCACTCCTCGATGGCGCCCCCGATGCGCCGCAGGTGCTGCCGGAAGGTGTACTGCGGATCCTCCCGCCGCCGCGCGAGGTACTCCGCGAAGCGCGTCTGCTGCCGCAGCGTCTCCCCCGCCGTGATGCGCCGCGCCTGCTCCCGCTCGGTCTCGTGGATCGCCCGCGCCACCGCCAGCACCTCGCCGGCCCGGTCGCCCGGGATGAACAGCACCCCGTCGTCGTCGGCCAGCACCAGGTCCTCGCCGGTCACGACGTGCCCGCCGAACCGCACGGGCGCGTCGTCGCGCGGATCGACCCGCAGCGGCCCGGCCGCCAGCGCGCCGTAGCTGAACACGGGCACCCCGATCTCGGCCAGCTCCCGGGTGTCGCGGTGCAGCCCCCAGACGACGAGCCCGGCGACGCCGGCGGCGGCCGCCTCGAGCACGGTGAGGTCCCCGATGCACGCCTCGTCGCTCCGCCCGCCGTTGTCGATGACGAGCACGTCGCCGGGGCCGGCGTCGCCGTACGCCTCCAGGAACACGTCGACGCTGCCGTAGTGCCGCACCGGCCGGGCCCGCCCCGCGACGCGCATCCCCGCGGTGACGGGCCGGACCCCGGCCGGCGCCACCCGCAACGCCACCCCGGCCCGCACGCAGGCGTCGGCGACGAGCGGCGTGGTGAGCTCCCCAAATTCGATCACGCCCGCCATCATCCCCGCGTGCCCGCGCGCCGGGACGGTCCAATCGCCATCGGGTGGCCCGGTGCTGCGTCGATCCGCTAAGGCAGCGCGGCGACCATCCGGGCGACCGCGGGGCGCGCCTCGAGGTGCAGCCGGGCCACGTTCATGCCGTCGTTGCCGAGGACCGCGAGCAGGGCGTGCTCGCCGACGGCGTACACGATGAAGTAGCCGCCCTCGCTGCGCAGCGTGGCGTCGCGGAAGGGGCTCTGGCTCAGCACGAGCGCGGTCTGGCGGCCCAGGCCGAACGTGGTCGCGGCCAGGGCGGCCAGGTCGTGCGGCTCCAGCTCCCGGGGCAGGTCGTGGGTGATCAGCAGGCCGTCGACGCCGCCCAGGGCCGACCCGCGCACGCCCGGGACGCGCAGGCGCAGGTCGGCCATCTCCGCGCGGACGGCGGCCAGCCCCGCCGCCATCGGGTCGATGCTGGTGCCGAACGCCGGGGCCCGCACCTGCGACCGGTCCTGCTCCGCCCGCCCCTCGCGCATCGGCAGCCCGCCGGCGCTCGGCGCAGTGTCGAAGAAGGTCACAGCTGCAGGCCCTCTTCGATGCCGCGCAGCTGGTGGCGGGCCAGGGCCAGGTTGGCGCGGGACTTCGCCAGGGCCAGGTACAGGAACAGGCCGTGGCCGTTGACCGAGGACAGCGGGCGGATGATGTGGTACTGGTTGTTGAGCGTGATCAGGATGTCCTCGACCGTGTCGGGCAGGCCCAGCATCTCGATCGTGCGCAGCTTGGCCCGGACCACGTCGGTGTTGCCGGCCGCCGCGACCGTGATGTCGAACTCCGGCCCGCCGCCCATGGTGCCGAGCGTCATGCCGCTGGTGTAGTCGACGAGCGCGACCGCGAAGGCCCCGTCGATGGTCATCGCGCTCTTCAGCGCCACGTCGAGATTGCTGGTCAAGCCTGCCTCCGGGGGGTGCACCGACATTTTGACGGAGGCGAGCCTTTCACAACCCGATCTTCACCGGCAGATGTCCGAGCAGGTTTGAGACGTCCGGCTCGTCGTCGTGTCCTACCGCACGATGCCGCGATGACGCGGCGTGCTGCCCCGCGCGCTCGCCGTGCTCAACGCGGCGGCTGGCCCCGCGCGGTCGCCGTGCTCAACGCGGCGGCCGGCCCCGCGCGGTCGCCGTGCTCAACGCGTCATGCCGGGAAGTTGTACGCGCCGACGACGGTGGCCTCCTCCCGGGCCGGGCCCACGGCCACGCGCTCCCCGGCGCCGGCCGCGAACTCCTTGAACGCCACCAGGTCGCTCAGCTCGGCGCCGCCCTCCTCGCGCTGCACGACGTGGACGAAGGTCACGCCGTCGGCGAGGCGGAAGGCCGCGTACCGCAGCCCGTGCGGCCGTTGCTGCGCCAGTTCCGCGAACACGGCCGCGACCAGCCGCTGGTTCTCCTCGGCCGCGTCGGGCCTGGTGGTGTACCGGATGATGGACGTCTCGGACATCTGCCGTCTCCCTTCGAGTGGTACCGCAGAAACCGACGCCACCCGCGACGGAAACTGGTCAGGCGACGGCGGCCAGGTGGACGGCGGCGACGGTGACCAGGCCCGCGCCGAAGACGGTGATGCCGGACGCGGCCACGATCGGCGCCACGCGGGCGGCCAGGCCCAGCAGCCTGCGCGAGCGGGCGCCGCGGGTGACGACGGCGCTGCCGGCGACGGCCATCACGCCCACGCCGAAGAGCACGACGGCCATGCCGAGGCCGAACGTGAGCACCAGGAGCAGCGCGAACCCGGCCCGGCCGAGAAAGAGCCCGGTGGCGAAGACGAGAAACGCCGACGGCGACGGGGTGAGCCCGCCCGACATCCCGAGCAGGAGCAGCCCGGGCCGCCGCCCTTCCCCGAGCCCATGGTCGTGGCCGTGCGGGTGCTCGTGGTTGTGGCCGTGCGGGTGCCCGTGGTCGTGGTCGTGGTCGGGCCCTTCTTCCGCGCCGTGCGGGTGCTCGTGGTTGTGGCCGTGGTCGGGCCCTTCTTCCGCGCCGTGCGGGTGCTCGTCGTCGTGGCCGTGCCCGTCCCCCGCCGCGTGGGCGTGGTCGTGGGCCGCGGCGTGGGCGTGGGCCGGCCCGTGCGTGTGCGAGTGGCCGTGGTGATGGTGGTGGCCGTGCGCGTGGCCCCGCACGTGCCGCCGGAGCATCCACAGCCCGGTGGCGAGGACGAGCAGCCCGGCCGCCACCTGCAGCCAGCTCGTCAGCTCCTCCATCCGGATCGCGTCGGACAGCGACAGGAACGTCCAGGCGACCCCGATCACGAGCACCGACAGCGTGTGCATCGCGGCCACCGAGCCACCGAGCCAGGCCGCGTCGCGGATGCGCCCCTTGGACCCGGCGAGGTACGCGGCGGCCAGGCTCTTGCCGTGCCCGGGCGCCACGGCGTGCCCTGCCCCGGCGAGGAACGCCAGCGCGAAGGCCAGGACCGGAATGCCGGGCGCGTGCAGCAGCTCCTGCAGGCGATCGGAGAGCGAGCCGGCGTTCACGGCGCCGCCCGGCGAAGCTGTGGTTCCAAGGCCGGCGCCCCCGTCGTGTGCAGCTGTGCGGATCGCGCAACAGTCTGCCCGGACGCCGGTGATCGCCCGACGACAACGGCGTGAACAATCGCCGCCGCGCGGTGCGATTCCCGTCACGCCCGGAATACCCCGCAAGCCGGTTGACCGGAGGGGTGCCTCCAGTATTGTGGAGGCATGCCTCAAGTTTCCACCAGGTCCTCGTACCGTCTGACGTTCGGGGTCCTCGCGGCCTCGACGGCGGCGTTCTCCATGCTGCAGTCGCTGGTCAGCCCGGTGCTGCCGGTCATCCAGCGCGACCTGCACACCGGGGCGGGCACGGTGACGTGGGTGCTGACCGCCTGGCTGCTCGCCGCGTCGGTCGCCACCCCGCTCATGGGGCGCATCGGCGACATGATCGGCAAGGAGCGCACCCTGCTGGTCGCGCTCGCGGCGATCGCCGCCGGGTGCCTGCTGGCGGCGCTGGCGCCCAACATCGGGGTACTCATCGTCGCCCGGGTCGTCCAGGGCCTCGGCGGGGCACTGTTCCCGCTGTCGTTCGGCATCATCCGCGACGAGTTCCCGCCCGGCCGCGTCGTCTCCGCGGTCGGGGCGATGTCGGCGGTCATCGCGCTGGGCGGCGGCATGGGCATCGTGCTCGCCGGCCCGGTCGTCGCGGCGCTGAACTGGCGCTGGCTGTTCTGGATCCCCCTGGCCGTGGTCATCGTGACCGGCCTGCTGGCCTGGCGGTTCGTGCCGCCGTCGCCGGTCCGCTCGGCCGGGCGGGTCAACTGGCTCGCCGCCGCGCTGCTGTCCGGCTGGCTCGTCGCGCTGCTGCTCCCGCTGAGCAAGGGCAACGCGTGGGGCTGGGGCGCACCGCTCACGGTCGGGCTGCTGGCGCTGGCCGCGGTGCTGGCGGCCGGCTGGATCGCGGTCGAGGTACGCTCCGGCAACCCCCTCATCGACATGCGCATGATGCGCCTGCCCGCCGTCTGGACCACCAACATCGTCGCGCTGCTCTTCGGCGCCGGCATGTTCGGCGTCTACGCCTTCCTGCCCCAGTTCATGCAGATCCCGCACTCCACCGGCTATGGCTTCGGCGCCTCCGTCGGCGAGGCCGGCCTGCTCATGGTCCCGATGCTGGCCACGATGGCGGTCACCGGCATGCTCAGCGGCCCGATCGCGAGCTGGTTCCCGAGCCGCGCCCAGGTCGTCGCGGGCTCGCTGCTCATCACGCTGGCCAGCGTCGCGTTCGCCTTCGCCCACGACCACCCGTGGCAGGTCGCCACCGCCGCCGCGGTCTTCGGCGTCGGCGTAGGCCTGGCCTACGCGGCCATGACCAGCCTGATCGTGCACTCGGTCCCGATGGCCCAGACCGGCGCGGCGAGCGGCATGAACGCCAACATCCGCACCATCGGCGCCTCCATCGGCACGGCGATCGTCAGCTCCGTCGTCACCGGCGACCTGCGCCCGGACGGCCTGCCGACGGAGTCCGCGTTCACCGCCGCCTTCGTGGCCCTGGCCGCGGCCGGCGCCCTGTCGGTAGGTGTGGCCCTCCTGATCCCCCGCCACCGCCACGAGACCCCCGCGACCACCCCGGCCACCCCCGAACCGGAGTTGGCCGCGGCCCGCTGATCCCCGAACCGCGCTACCCGAAGCCCGCCGGCAGGTTTCCCCCTGCCGGCGGGCCGGTCTGTTCCGCCGTGCGCCACGAACTGCACCAAGCAGCCCGGCCCCACCCCGAAGCGTCGTCGCACGACCACACCATCACCGCGCAGGAGCGCCGGCACGGCGAAACGCGCAACGGTAACCGGCAATACGCCCCGAACGCGAGGACACCAATTCCTCCAAGCTCCAGGAACACCCACAATTCCAATGGACCACCGCCGATTCCCGGACGTCTGGATTCGTGCGCCGCCGCGACGCAAATCGGCGCTTCTCACCGGGTGCCGAAAGCGTGCGGCCGCGGCGAATCTCGGCTGCCTGACGTTGCGGAAGCCGCCGCCAAATTCCGTGGAGCGGCATCTGGCTGCGGCCTACGATGCGGCGATGAACGCCTCGCTGACCGTTCGCCCGGCCCGGGTCGAGGACGTTGCGCAGATAGCACGGGTCCATGTGCGGTGCTGGCAGGAGACGTACCGGGGGCTCATGCCGGACGTGGTGCTCGACGATCCGGGCTTCCCGGCCGCCCGGGAGCGCATGTGGACCGCCGTGCTGACCGACGAGCGATATCGTGAGCATCGGGCGGCCGTCGCCGAGCGGGATGGCGAGGTGATCGGGATCGCCATGTCGGGCCCGCCCCTGGAGGCTGCGGCGGCGGGAACGAGACAGCTGTACGTGCTCTACGTGCATGCTGCCGGCCACGGCACCGGTGCCGGGCCGGCGTTGCTGGAGGCCGTCATCGATCCCGCGCACCCGGCGACGCTGTGGGTGGCCGATCCCAACCCGCGCGCCCAAGCCTTCTACCGCAAGCACGGCTTCATCGCAGACGGGACGGCCCAGCTCGACGACGGCGTGCGGGAGATTCGCATGGTCCGGGACGCGCGGAACCGCCGATAGCTCCAGACCGGCGGACACAGCTACGGGACGCACCGGGCACAGGCATTCCGGGGGCGCCCCGGCTCCCGGAGTCAACGACCGACGCAAGCCACACGGCCGACGCGGGCCACACAGTGCCGAGCAGGCGGAGCGGGGCGACACGGGCGTCAGGCGCCAAGGTCCGGTGGAGCGGGGACGCGCGGATCGCTGCGGTACGCGGCCTCGAGAGCGGAAGGCGGGCCGGCGGCGGCGCCCGCCGTGGCCAGGCGGTCGAGCAGGGCCAGGTCGGGCGGCGGGAGCTGGTCGTAGTGGACCGGGATCAGCCCCCACGCGTCCCACGGCAGCGTCTCCGCCTTGTTCAGGGCGGCGAGGTCGCGCACGACGTTGCCCTGGATCTCCCACATGCCGGTGAGGCCGGCCGCGGCGACGCCGAAGGTGGACGGGTCCAGCGTGCCGTCGCGGGCGCCGAGCCACGCCTGGCCGCCGACGATGAAGGCGTCGCGGGGGACGTCGAAGGGGTCCAGGTCGCCGGTGCCGTAGGTGCCGGGCGGGTAGGCGGCCACCTGGGCGTCGAGCAGGTGCCAGGAGCCGGTGGCCTCGGACCAGACCTCGGCGACCCAGTGGTCGTCGTGGAACTCGTGGCCGGGGGTGAAGTAGCCGGCGAAGCCGGCCCTGGCCCGGCCCGGGGTGCCGGTCTCGCGGAGCAGGGCGACCAGGAGCACGGTGAAGTCGCGGCAGGTGCCGGCGAAGCGCTCCCCCGCGGGGCGCTCGTCGAGGGAGCCGAGGTGCTCAAGCATGGCCGAGACGTGACGGGTGTTGGCCTCGTCGCGCCGCTCCTCGGTCAGGGTGACGCCGAAGCGCCAGGCCCAGTCGCGGTGCACGACCAGGCCGCCGACGATCCGGGCCAGCGCGGCCGGGTCGGTGGGCAGGGCCCGGAGCAGGGTTCGGTGGACTCCCGGATCGGTCGCCGGGCTGTGGGTCCGGTACGAGTCAAGTTCGTCCATGCCCGAACCCTAGCCGCGGGGTACGACACTTCTCAGGGCCCGCAGGACCAGATCTGCAGGGTGGGCCCGTCGGCCGGCAGGGAGCCGGCCAGGGTCGCGCCCCCGTACAGGTTGGTCGCCTCCGGCACGGCGACAGGCACCGGGGTGCCGGGGGCGCGGCGGGCCAGCACCAGCAGCCGCTCGTCCTGGGTTTCGCGCCAGAAGGCCACGGCGTCGGCGGACACGTGCTCGAAGCGCAGGCCGCCGCCGCGCAGGGCCGGGTGCTTGCGGCGCAGCGAGAGCAGCCGGGCGTACCACGGCAGGACCGTCGCGTCGCGGCGCCAGGGCATCGGGGTGCGGGAGGCCTCGCCGTTGGCGCCGGTGAGGCCGAACTCGTCGCCGGCGAAGAGCATCGGGACGCCGGGCAGGGTGGCGAGCAGGCCGGCGGCGACCTCCAGCCGCTGCGGGGAGCCGGCGACGGTGGCGATGCGGGCCGTGTCGTGGCTGCCGAGCAGGTTCCAGGAGTGGTTCCACGAGCGCCAGCTCATCGTGGCCATCACGGCGAGCATGGCGCGGACCATGGCGGTGCCGTCGCGGCGGGGCACGCCGCCGGGGACGCCGAGGAAGTCGGGCAGGTCGAGGTCCTCGCGGCGCAGCCAGGTCCACAGTGGACGCAGGAAGCCGGCGTAGTTCATCGTGCCCTGCCAGCCGCCGGCGTCGAGGTCCGCCCCGGCGCCGTGGGCGTGCTCGGCGACGAGCAGGCCGTCGGGGCGGGCGGCCCGCACCGCCTCGGCGATGAGGCGGGAGACCTCGAGGGTGAGGTCGTCGGCGCCGCGGCGGCCCGTCATGTTGGCCACGTCGACGCGCCAGCCGTCGAGGTACCGCAGCCACCGCTTCACGATCGAGTCCGGTGCGGTGACGAAGCGCGAGCGCAGGCGGGCGGAGTGCCAGTCGAGCTTGGGCAGCGAGGGCACGCCCATCCAGGTCTCGCCCTCGTAGTACAGGTCGGGCTGGTCGAACCACGGGTGCTCGACGCCGGTGTGGTTGGTGGTGAGGTCGCCGACGAGGCGCATGCCGCGGGTGTGCAGGGCGTCGGCGAGGCGGCGCAGGGCCCGGTCGCCGCCGAGCAGCGGGTCGACGCGGTCGAAGGCGACGGCGTCGTAGCGGTGGTTGGAGCGAGCCGGGAAGACCGGGGTGAGGTAGACGGTGTCGGCGCCGAGGTCCTGGATGTGGTCGAGGCGGCGGGCGATGCCGTCGAGGTCGCCGCCGTACCACTGCCGGGCGGCGAGCGGGCCGGCGCCGGCGACCGGGTCGTCCCACTCGCAGCGCTCGGCCCAGTCGGGGGTGGCCGGCGCGGTGGCGGAGCGGGCGAAGCGGTCGGGGAAGATCTGGTAGACGATCGCCTCGCGGGTCCACGGGGCCGGGCCGGGGTGGGCGACGAGCCGGAAGTCGGTGTCGTCGGGCACGTCGTGGCCGAAGCGGCCGAGCACGGTGTACCAGTCGCCGTCGACGAGGAAGCGGTAGCGGGTGACCGGGTTGCGCACCAGCACGGCGGCACGCCACCACAGCACGGCGCCCCGGCGTTCGGCGACGGCCTGGGTGAACCTCGGCTCGCCGTCCTCGATGGACCTCACATGGACGGTACGCACGTCCAGCGGGGATCGCAGCCAGACGTCCACTGTGGACCCGAGCCGCGGGTTCTGGTCCGGCACGAACAGCGAGGAGCCGTCGTGGTGCAGCGTCATCCCTTCACCGCCCCGGCCGTCAGGCCCGACACGATGTACCGCTGCAGGGCCTGGAAGACCACGACCGTGGGGATCGCGGTGAGCAGCGAGCCCGCGCAGAACATGCCGAAGTTGGCGTTGCGCTGCTCGGCGACCAGGCCGTAGAGCCCGACGGCGAGGGTCTTCGCGCCGTCGCTACGCAGGAACACGTTGGCCAGCAGCACCTCGTTGATGGTCCCGATGAAGCCCAGCAGCGCGGTGACGGCGAGGATCGGCGCCACGAGGGGCAGCGTCACCCGGAAGAAGATCTGCGCGTGCCCGGCGCCGTCGATGACCGCGGACTCGTCGAGCTCCTTCGGTACCGTGTCGAGGAAGCCCTTCATGAGCCACGTGTTCACGCCCAGCGCACCGCCGAGGTACAGCAGCATCAGCCCCCACGGCGAGTCGAGCCCGAGCGCCGGGTAGTAGTCGCCGACCCGGGCGAAGATGAGGTAGATGGTGACGACCGACAGGAACTGCGGGAAGGTCTGGATGAGCAGCAGCGACATCAGGCCGACCCGCCGGCCGTGGAAGCGCATCCGGGAGAACGCGTAGGCGGCGAGGATCGACAGGAACACGCCCGCGGCGGCGGCCAGGCCGGCGACGAGGACGGAGTTGAGGTACCACCGCGGGAACCCGGTCTTCGTGAACAGCGCGGCGAAGTTGTCCAGCCCTGCCCCGGCCGGCACGAGTCCGGTGGAGCTGAGGGTGCCGAGCGGGTTCACGGCGGCGGAGACCACGAACACGATCGGGAAGAGGGAGAAGGCCACGGCGGCGAGGCCGCACAGATGGCGCCACCAGTGTTTCACGAGTAGACCTCCTCCTGCTTGCGGGTGCGCCGGAAGCCGACGACCGAGACGAGCGCGACGATGGCGAAGATGTAGGTGGTGACGGCGGCGGCGAAGCCGAACTCGGCGCCGGAGCCGCCGAAGGCGAGCCGGTAGGTGTAGGTGATGAGCAGGTCGGTGGCGCCGGCGCCCGAGGCGCCGGGCGGGAACGGCGCGCCGTCGGTGGTGAGGTAGATGGCGTTGAAGTTGTTGAAGTTGAAGGCGAACGAGGAGATGAGCAGCGGGCTCAGCGCCACCAGCAGCAGCGGCAGGGTGACCCGGCGGAAGCGCTGCGCGGGCGTGGCGCCGTCGACGGCGGCGGCCTCGGTCATCTCCCGCGGGATGGCCTGCAGGGCGCCGGTGGCGACGAGGAACATGTACGGGTAGCCGAGCCACAGCTGCACCAGGATGACGGCGAGGCGGGCGGTCCAGGGCTCGCCGAACCAGTCGACGTGCAGCCCGGTGATGCGGTTGATGAGCCCGAAGTCCTGGTTGAACAGGTCCCGCCAGACGAGCAGCATGGCGAAGGACGGCATGGCGTACGGCAGCACGAGCAGCACCCGGTAGAGCGAGCGCCCGCGCAGCCGGTCGGCGTGCAGGGCGAGGGCGCAGGCCAGCCCGAGGGCGAACGTGGCGAGCACCGAGGCGACCGCGAAGCCGAGGTTCCACACCAGGGTCTTCAGGAACGGCCCGGACACCCGCGGGTCGGTGAGGACCCGGGCGAAGTTGTGCAGCCCGACGTTGACCTTCCAGCCCTGCGCCAGGTGCTCGCCGCCGGCGGCGACGAACGCGCCCTCTTCCGGCGCGGCGACCCAGCGCTGGCCACTCACGCGATCGGTGACGCAGTCGCAGGCGGCGTCGTAGAAGCGGGTCGCCTCGCCGGTGTAGGCGCGGGTCAGCCCGGAGGCCCGGACCGCACCGCCCGGGGTGGGCACGGTGAACGCCAGGATCTCGTCGTTGCGCAGGGTCGCCTGCCCGAGGTCGAGCAGCTGGAAGCCGTCCGCCGCGGTGATGCGCCCGGCGGCGACGGTGGCGCCGGGCAGGTCGTGCAGACCCTGCCCGTCGCCCACGAACGTCTTGCCGTCGGCCGACAGCAGCAGGAACTTCAGGCCACCGTCGTCGAGCGCCACCGACAACGCGAACTCCGATGAACCCGGCACCTGCCGCACCGATGAGGACTCGATGGCGGTGATCGCCTCCTGCTTGCTGCCGCGGTGCCCGTCGCCGGCGTTGGTGAACGCGGTGGCCACGGTCAGCAGCACCGGCACCACCTGGAAGGCCAGCAGGAACAGGACCCCCGGCACGAGGTACTTCGCCGGGACGGGCCGCGGCGACAGGTAGATCGCGAAGATCAGCCCGGTGACCGCGACGAGGACGGCGAGCCATCCCCAGGCGTGGGCGGCGGCGAGCGGGAATGCGGCGTAGACGGCGAGCGCCAGGGCCAGGCCCAGGACCGCGATCTTCGCGAGCTTCGTCATGGCGCGCTACTTGGCGATCGCGTCGCTGATCGTCTTGGCCGCGCCGGTCAGCGTGGCCGCCGGGTCGGCGCCGCCGACGATCGCCGACTCAGCCTTGCCCAGCGGGTCCCACACGGCGGCCATGGCCGGGATGGCGGGCAGCACCGCGCCGCCCTTGCCGGCGGTCAGCCACTTCTCCAGGTCCGGGTCGCTGCCCTTGACCTGGTCCAGCGCCGCGGTGAGGGCCGGCGGGCGCGGGTTGGCCTGGTACAGCGCGACCTGCAGGTCGGGCTTGGTGAGGTAGTTGGTGATGAACTCGTTGGCCAGGGCCTTGCTCTTGCCCTTGCTGGCCACGTAGAAGGCCTGCACGCCGACGAACGGCTGGGCGGGCTTGCCGCCGGCGAAGGGCGGGACCGGGGTGATGTCGTAGTGCAGCCCGGCCTTCTTGATGTCGGCGACCGCCCACGGCCCGGAGATGAGGAACGGCGCCTTGCCGCCGGTGAAGGTGGGGATGGCGTTGTCGCTGTTCACGGAGCGGGTCAGGGCGCCGGCGCCCTTCTCGCCCAGGGCCGCGATCTTCTTGAACGCCTCGATCGAGGCGGGCTTGCCGACGCCGAGGTCGGCCGGGTCGTAGTCGCCGTTGGGCTTGGTGCCGAACAGGTAGCCGCCGGCCGAGGCGAACAGCGGGTAGATGTGGTAGGCGTCGCCGTTCTGGCCGACCTGCAGCGACATGACGGTGCTGACCTTGCCGGCGTCCTTGAGGGCCTTGCCGGCGGCGACGAGGTCCTCGATGGTGGCCGGCGCGGCCGGGGCGAGGTCGGTGTTGCGGATCAGGGCCAGGTTCTCGATCGCGTACGGCACGCCGTAGACCTGGCCGTTGAACGTGACGGCCTTGACCGCGACGTCGGCGAAGCCGGCCTTCTGCTGCTCGGAGAGCTGGATCGGGTCGATGGTGCCGTTCTGCACCAGGTTGCCGATCCAGTCGTGGGCGCCCACGACGATGTCGGGGCCCTTGCCGGACTGGGCGGCGGTGACGTACACGGTCTGCAGGTCCTTGGAGACCGCCTGGACCTGCACGTCGACGTGGTTGGCCTTGCCGAACGCCTCGGCGAAGGGCTTCAGGGCGGCGGAGCGCTGGTCGTCGGCCCAGATGGTGAGTGTGGCGGCCGGCTGCGTGGAAGAGCTTGCGGGGGTTTTCGTCGAGCTGCAGGCGGTCAGCGATAACGCGACGAGGGCGCACGCGCCCACAGCGCGCAGGGAAATGCGCATGGGGAACTCCCAGGGGGAATGGTGAGCCGGCACGGAAATGGGGTGTGGTCGATGCCGGTGGCGCAGACCGTAGCAAGGACTTGCAAAGAATGAAAGAGCTTCCAGTCGACTTTCATTTTCGGCGCGCGGCCGCTTACCCTCGACCCATGGCCATGGACGCACCCCGCGCACGCCTCGCCGACATCGCCCGCCAGGCGGAGGTCAGCGAGGCCACCGTCTCGCGGGTGCTCAACGACCGGCCCGGGGTCAGCGCCGACACCCGCCACGCCGTGCTGACCGCGCTCGACGTGCTCGGCTACGAGCGGCCCGAGCGGCTGCGCAAACGCAGCGCCGGCCTCGTCGGCCTGGTCACGCCCGAGCTGGAGAACCCGATCTTCCCGCTCTTCGCCCAGGTCATCGAGTCGGCGCTGTCCCGGCACGGCTACACGCCGGTGCTGTGCACGCAGACCCCGGGCGGCGTCACCGAGGACGAGTACGTGGAGATGCTGCTCGACCGCGCGGTGGCCGGCATCATCTTCGTCTCCGGCCTGCACGCCGACACCACCGCCGACCACGACCGCTACCGCAAGCTCATCGAGCGGCCGCTGCCGATCGTCATGGTCACCGGCTGGGCCCCCGGCCTCGAGGCGCCCTGCTTCTCGTGCGACGACGCCCGGGCCAGCGAGCTGGCCGTCGATCACCTGGCCTCGCTCGGCCACACCCGCATCGGGCTCATCTCCGGCCCCGAGCGGTTCCTGCCGGTGCAGCGCAAGCTTTCCGGGTACCGCGAGGCCATCCGCCGCCGCGGCCTGGACGAGGCGATCGAGCTGTCACTGTTCGGCGTCGAGGGCGGGCACGCCGCCGCCGACCGGCTGATCAGCCGGGGCGTCACCGGCCTGGTCTGCGGCTCCGACCTCATGGCGCTGGGCGCGGTGCGGGCGGCCCGGGCCCGGGGGCTGTCGGTGCCCGGCGACGTGTCCGTGGTCGGCTACGACGACTCGCCGCTCATCGCGTTCACCGACCCGCCGCTGACCACCCTGCGCCAGCCCGTGCGGGCGATGTCCAACGCGGCCGCCCAGTCGCTCATCGACGCCATCCACGGGCAGGCCAGCCCGCACTCGGAGTACCTGTTCGCGCCCGAGCTGGTGGTGCGCGGCTCCACCGGCATCGCGCCCCGCTGAACCACCCCGACCCGCTTCGAAGGGACCACCATGCCCGAAACACCCGACAAATGGTGGCGAAACGCCGTCATCTACGAGGTGTACGTCAGGAGCTTCGCCGACGGCAACGGCGACGGGGTCGGCGACCTCGTCGGCCTGCGCGACCGGCTGCCGTACCTGCGCGACCTCGGCGTCGACGCCCTCTGGCTCACCCCGATCTTCCGCTCCCCCATGGTCGACGGCGGCTACGACGTGGCCGACTACCGCGACATCGACCCGCTCTTCGGCACCCTGGCCGACTTCGACGCCATGCTGGCCGGCGCGCACGCCCTGGACCTGCGGGTCATCATCGACCTGGTGCCCAACCACACGTCCAGCACCCACGAATGGTTCCAGCAAGCCCTGCAAGCCCTTCCGGGCGAGCCGGCCCGGGCCCGCTACCACTTCCACCCGCCGACCGCGGACGACCTGCCCCCGAACGACTGGGAGTCCATGTTCGGCGGCGCGGCCTGGACCCGGGTGCCCGACGGCGAGTGGTACCTGCACATCTTCGACCCCACCCAGCCCGACCTCAACTGGGACCACCCCGACGTGCGGGCCGAGTTCGAGTCCGTGCTGCGGTTCTGGCTCGACCGCGGCGTCGACGGCTTCCGGGTCGACGTCGCCCACGGCATGGTCAAGGCGCCCGGCTACCCGCACGCCGGCGCCGCCGACCAGATCGGGCTGCTCGGCCGCCGCCCGCTGCCCTTCTTCGACCAGGACGGCGTGCACGACATCCACCGGGCCTGGCGCAAGATCCTCGACTCCTACCCCGAGGAGCGCATCGCCGTGGCCGAGGCGTGGGCGTCCACGCCGCAGCGCCTGGCCCGCTACACCGCGCCGGACGAGCTGCACCAGGCCTTCAACTTCGAGTTCCTGCAGGCCGACTGGGCCGACCCGGCCGCGGTGAAGGCCAGCATCGACTCGTGCATCCACGCCGCCGAGGCCGTCGGCGCGCCGACCACGTGGGTGCTGTCCAACCACGACGTGCACCGGCACCCGACGCGGCTGGGCTCCCTCGCGCGGGCCAACGCGGCCGCGCTGCTCATGCTGGCGCTGCCCGGGTCGGCGTACGTGTACCAGGGCGACGAGCTCGGCCTGTTCGAGGTGCTCGACCTGCCGGACGAGGCGCGGCAGGACCCGCGCTGGTTCCGCTCCGGCGGCACCAACCCGGGCCGCGACGGGTGCCGGGTGCCGCTGCCGTGGGAGGCCGGCGAGCCGGCGCTCGGCTTCTCGCCCTCCGGGGCCGCGTGGCTGCCGCAGCCGCCGTCGTGGAAGGGGATCGCGGCCGACGTCCAGGCCGGGGATCCGGCGTCCACATTGGAGCTGTACCGCGCGGCGCTCGCCCTGCGCCGGACGGTCACCGGGCCGCTGCGGTGGCACGGGTCCGCGCCCGGCGTCCTCGACTTCAGCCGCGACGGGCTGCGCTGCGTGGCGAACCTGTCCGACGCGCCGGTGCCGCTGCCCGAGGTGCCGGGCTCGGAGGTCGCGCTGGCCAGCGGTACCGTCGCCGGGACGACCCTGCCGCCCGACACCACGGTGTGGATCATTGCAAGAACTGCCAGATCTTCCTGATCATTTCCGCTGTTCAAGGGCCTTGTCCGCCGTACGACGGCGGGATTTTCTGCAAGGTCCTTGACAGCGGGTTTCAGCCAGGACCACGATCTGCGTCAATCGCTCCTCCGCTACCGCCATTCCGGAGGTCTCTGTGCGCAAACCCCGCCTGTCCCTAGCGCCCTTCGCGTCCTCGCCATCGGCGCGCAAAACCCTTTCCGCCGTCGCCGGTCTCCTCCTCGGCGCCGCCGCCCTCACCGTGCCGCTGCTGTCGGCGAACCGGGAGGCCGAGGCGGCGACCGGCACCAACGACGTCATCGCCAACCTGTGGCTGTGGCCGTGGACCTCGGTCGCCGCCGAGTGCACGAACGTGCTCGGCCCGGCCGGCTACGGCGCGGTGCAGGTCGCCCCGCCCGAGGACTCGATCAGCGTCGCCGGCCACCCGTGGTGGGACATCTACCAGCCCGCCGCCTACGACCTCAACAGCAGGATGGGCACCCGGGCCCAGTTCACAGCCATGGTGAGCACCTGCCACGCGGCCGGGGTCAAGGTGTACGTCGACGCCGTCATCAACCACATGACCGGCGCGAACCAGTCGAGCACGACGGCGTACGGCGGCGCGAGCTTCACAAACAACTACAGCTACCCCAGCGCCGGCTACTCCTCGTCGGACTTCCACTTCTACCCCGCCGACTGCCCGCAGTCCGACAACCAGATCCACGACTACAACAACTCCGCCGAGGTCTGGAACTGCCAGCTGGTCGGCCTGTCCGACCTCAAGACCGGCACCGACTACGTACGCACGAAGATCGCCGGCTACCTCAACGACCTCATCTCGGTCGGCGTCGACGGGTTCCGGGTCGACGCGGCCAAGCACATCCCGCCCGCCGACCTGAGCGCCATCAAGGGCAAGCTCACCAACCAGGGCGTGTACATCGCCCAGGAGGTCATGCCCGGCGGCTCCGGCAGCCTCGCCCCGGCCGCCTACGAGGGCATCGGCGGCGTCCTGGAGTTCAACTACGCCACCAACCTGAAGAACCAGTTCAACGGCAGCATCGCCAACCTGCAGACGTTCGGCCCGAGCTGGGGCCTGGAGCCCAGCGCCAAGTCGACCGTGTTCGTGTCCAACCACGACACCGAGCGCAACGGCTCGACGCTCAACTACAAGGCCGGCACGACCGACACCCTCGCCAACGTGTTCATGCTGGCCTGGAACTTCGGCACACCGAACGTCATGTCGTCGTTCAGCTTCAGCAACAACGACGCCTCCCCGCCCGCCGACGGCAACGGCTACGTGACCGCGGTCAGCTGCGGCAGCGGGTGGGAGTGCCAGCACCGGCAGCGGGCGATCAAGAACATGGTCGGCTTCCACAACGCCACCCGGGCCGACACGACCGTGGGCAACTGGTGGTCGGACGGCTCGAACGCGATCGCCTTCTCCCGCGGTACCAACGGCTGGGTCGCCATCAACAACAGCGGCTCGGCGGTGGGGTCCCGCACGTTCGCGACCGGGCTGGCGGCGGGCACCTACTGCGACGTCATCCACGGCGACTTCAACGCCGCCGCCGGCACCTGCTCCGGGCCGACGGTGACGGTGAACGCGAGCGGCCAGGCCACGCTCGGCGTCGCCGCCAAGGACGCGGTGGCGCTGCACACCGACGCCCGCGTCACCGGCGGCGCCACCACCTCGCCCACGCCCGGCGGTGTCGCCTTCACCGTCACCGGCGCGCCGACCGGCAACCCGATCTACCTGGTCGGCTCCGTCGCGCAGCTCGGGTCGTGGAACACCGCCTCAGCGATCCCGATGACGGCGAGCGGGTCGTCGTGGACCACGACGGTGAGCCTGCCCGCGAGCACCGCCATCGAGTACAAGTTCATCGCCAAGACCTCCGGCGGCGCCGTCACGTGGGAGCCGGGCAGCAACCACACCTACACGGTCCCGGCCAGCGGCACAGGCACGATCAACACGACATGGAACGGCTCGTCGACGACCGACCCGGCGGTCACCTTCAACGCCAACGTGACCACCACCTACGGGCAGAACGTCTTCGTGGTCGGCTCGATCCCGGCGCTCGGCTCGTGGAACACCAGCAGCGCGATCGCCCTGTCCTCGGCGAACTACCCGATCTGGTCGGCGACGGTCACCCTGCCGGCGAACACCTCGGTGGAGTACAAGTTCATCAAGAAGAACCCCGACGGGTCGGTCATCTGGGAGAGCGGCGCCAACCGCACCCTCAGCACCGGCACGTCGGCGCAGACGGTCAACACGACCTGGAAGTAGTGCCCCGCCTGACCCTCGCCCCCGGCGGCCATCCGCCGGGGGCGTTGCGCGTCCGGGGTTCAGGGCTTGCGGCTTCCGGGCTCGGCCTCCGGGCTCCGGCCTCCGGCCTCCGGCCTGACGAGGCCGCTTCAGGGCTTGCGGGCGACGAGGCCGTAGATGCCGAGGTCGGGGCTGACCGGGCGGGGGTCGGCGGGGTTGTCGGGGCGCCACTCGGTGACCGGGACGATGCCGGGCTCGATCAGCTCCAGGCCGGTGAGGTAGCGCTGCAGGGTGGCCTTGGAGCGGGCCCGCACGTCGGTGCCGCCAGCGGCGAACATCTTCTCGTAGGCGGCGACGCCCTCCGGGGTGCTGAAGTCCATCGTGCCGTGGCTGAGCACGAGGTGGCTGCCGGAGGGCAGGGCGCCGACGAGGCGGCTCACCACGTCGGCGACCTGGTCGTCGTCGTGCACGAAGTGCAGGATCGCGACGAGCAGCAGGGCGACCGGGCGGTCGAGGTCGAGGGTGGCGAGCAGGTCCGGGTGGGCCAGGATGGCGTCCGGGTCGCGCACGTCGGCCTCGAGGTACGCGGTGCGACCGCGGGAGTCGCCGACGAGCAGCGCCTGGGCGTGGACCAGCACGATCGGGTCGTTGTCGACGTACACCACGCGGGACTCCGGCGCGATGCGCTGCGCCACCTCGTGGGTGTTGTCGGGGGCGGGCAGGCCGGTGCCGATGTCGAGGAACTGCCGGACGCCGGACTCGGCGAGGTAACGCGCGGCGCGGCGCAGGAACGCGCGGTTGGCCCGGGCCAGCTCCACCACGGCGGGAAAGGCGGCGGCGATCGCGTCGCCGGACTCGCGGTCGGCGGCGAAATGGTCCTTGCCGCCGAGCCAGTAGCTGTACCGCCGGGCCGGGTGGGGCACCGTCGTGTCGATCCGCAGCTGTCCGCCGTTGGCCACTCCGCCATTGTCCACCAAGCGAACTTACCGGATGTCCGGCCGTGCGCCGACAGCGGTCAGCCGCGGCCATGACCGCCAGGGCGACGTGGACACCGCGGAGGAGCCGGACCCGCTGCTGCCGCCAGAGCTCTGCACCCTCGCGCTGCAGGTCATCCGCGAAGAGCCCGAGGTCGAGGACCTCGACATCTGACGGGGCGCGCCCTCAGCCGAGCCGGCCGGCCTGTTCGTCGCCGGCCTGGCGCGCCCTCAGCCGAGCAGGCCGGCGACGAGCGCCTGCAGGCCGTGGCGGTACGTGTCCTCGCCGGTCAGCGCCGGCCAGCGCTCCGCCAGGGACGACAGCCGCGGGTGGGTGGCCGGGTCCAGCCGGCCGAGGACCTCGGCGTCGCTCGCGCGCCGGGCCGCCCGCACGATGATCTCGCCGGCGGTGTAGTACCAGATCGTGCGGTAGACACGCACGGCCTCGTCCGGGCCGAGCCCGCACGCCACGGCCGCGTCGACGATGGTCTCGACGATCCACAGCGCGGAGCCGGCGACCAGGTCCTCGGCGGTGAGCACCTCGACGATCCACGGGCACCGCGCCAGCACGTCGTGCATGGTGGTGGCGGCGGCGACCAGCCGGGCCCGCGGCTCGTCCGGCAGGCACGGCCGGTCGACGCCGCCGGCGTAGTCGTCGAGCAGCAGCAGGAGCAGCGCGTCGCGGTTCTGCACGTGGTAGTAGATGGCCATCGGGGTCGTGCCCAGCTCCGTGGCCAGCTGCCGCATCGTGAGCCGTCCGATGCCGCGGTCGTCGATCACCCGGCGAGCGGCGGCGAGGATCTCGGGCCGGGAGATCTTCGGCGGGCGCCCCTGCCTGACCCGCGGCCGCGTCGAATCGGACATGATCCGCACATCCTACGGCCGTTCGGCGAGCTTGATCGGCTCCTGCGCAGGTACCTCGCCGCGCGGCCGCCGGTACCGTGGGCGACATGGACGATCCGTACGAGCTGTCCCGTTTCGTCGCCGCCCAGGAGTACAGCTACGCCGAGGCCCTGTCCGAACTGCGCGCGGGCGTCAAGCGCAGCCACTGGATGTGGTACGTCTTCCCGCAGATCGCGGGCCTGGGCCGAAGCTCGATGGCCGAGCGCTACGCCATCCGCTCCCTGGACGAGGCCCGCGCCTACCTCCAGCACCCCGTCCTCGGCGCCCGCCTGCTGGAATGCGCCGACGCCCTGCTGGCCGACACAACCCACACGGCCGCCCAGATCCTCGGCGACATCGACGCCCTGAAGCTGCGCTCGAGCATGACCCTGTTCGCCCACGCCGAACCCGCCGAGCGCCGCTTCACCCGCGTCCTGGACCGCTTCTACGATGGCCTGGAGGACACCGAAACGGTCCGCCGCCTGTAGGTACTGGATCGACTACGCTGCGCATAGATGAAGATCGGTAATTTGCGTGGTGGGTTACGGTGAGATGAGCGGAGCCGCACCGGGCCGGGGGTTTCCGCAACGCATCCGGAACTCGCCACCCGCCAGCGCTGAGCAGCCCCGGCCAACCCACAGGAGGGTGTCACGCGCGCCGGCTGGGCTTGTTGGTCATCGGCTATCAGCAATCGGTCGTCGGCTCTCGGCTCTCGGTTATCGGCTCTCGGTTACCGGCCGAGTCGCAGGAGGGGGGCATAGCGGGCGACGTACTCACACCCGGACAGCGCGGCGATCCGGTCCATCACCACATCGGTGGCCTCCCGGGCCGTCCCTTCACCAACCCCGACCGGCGCCCCGAACCGAAACGTCACCCGGACCCTGCGCACGAGCCGCGGCACCCGGGCATCGATCGGCTGGACGAGGTCGGTCCCGCTCACCGCGAACGGCACGATCGGCACCCCGGCCTGCCGCGCGAGGCGCACTGCGCCGGTCCGCCCGCGGTACAGCCGCCCGTCGGGCGAGCGGGTACCTTCGGGGAAGACGGCGACCAGGCCGCCGGCGCACAGGACGGGCACTGCGGCGTCGAACGCGGTGAGCACCGCCCGCCCGCCGGCCCGCTCGACCGGGATCGCACCGAGGCCGGCGACGAGCCTGGCGGCGACCGGGTGGCCGCGGAAGTACTCCGCCTTCGCCCAGAACGCGATGTGCCTGGGCACGACGGCGCCGAGGAACAGCTCGTCGGCGACGGACAGGTGGTTGCCGGCCAGGATCGCGCCGCCGGCAGGGATGCGGTCCAGGCCGTGGACGTCGGGGCGCCAGGCCACGCGCAGGATGGTGCCGGCCGTTGCTCGGGCCAGGCGGTACAGCGGCGGCATGGAGGGCCGCCGCGAAGCCGGGCCGCGCTCGGACACGCCGGCCGAGACTGCCGCTGACGCGCTTCCGGACGGGTCGGATGCACCGCCGCCACCTGGTTGGGCGGGTCGCTCCTCCGTGGCTGAACCGCCGGGCCGCGCCGCCTCCTCCGCATCGCTGTCCGGCAGGCCGGGCCGTCCAGCCGCCGCACCGCCGGGCCGCCCCGGCGCCTCCGCGCCACTGTCTGGCAGGCCGCGTCGCTCAGGCACTGCCGTGCCGGGGTCCGGCGGGCCGAGCCGTTGCGCGGGCGGCGTGTCGGTGGGCGCTCCCGCCAGCCCGACGGGCATGCCGTTCGCCCGTGCGCGCTCCGTCGGGGCGCCTTCTGGTGCGCTTGAGATGCTATTTCGCGAAATATCGGGCATTGTCGTACTCCCTGGGTTTGCGGGTGAAGCGTGGGGTTATGACGGGCCCGCGTGGGCGGCTACGGCGGCGTCGATCAAGGCGGGCAGGGAGTCGGGGCCGGCGGCCAAGGGCAGGCTGCCCCACCACCACAGCTGGATGATGCCGTGCAGGTTCGACCACAGGGCGCCCGCGGCGGCGACGGGATCGGGCGTCGGGCGCGCCGCCGCCAGCAACGCAGCCAGGGACTCGAACAGCGGCAGGCTCGTCTCCCGCAGGCCCAGGCGGTCCGAGCGCAGCAGGTCGTGCCGGAACATCAGCTCGTACATGCCGCGGTTGGCCGTCGCGAACTCCACGTACGCGTGCGCCAGCGCCGATAGCCGGGCCCGCGGCGGGCCCTCCGGCGGGACCGCGGCCAGGCACGCGCCCAGCGACGCGAAGCCCTCCCCCGCGATGGCCGACAACAGCTCGACGTGCGTCGGGAAGTAGCGGCGCGGCGCGCCGTGTGAGACGCCGGCGCGCCGGGCGATCTCGCGCAGCGACACGGTGCCGCCCTCGGCCACCAGCTCCACGCCGGCCCGCACCAGTCGATCGCGCATAGACACTGTCTACCACGGGGGCGTAGACAGTGTCTACCGAGGAGACTTGAGGCATGCAGCGACCCATGGAGTCTGTCTGGGACTATCCGCGACCGCCGCGGGTCGAGCCGACGCCGCGGCGCATCGTGGTCCGGCACGGCGGGCGGACCGTGGCCGACTCACAACGGGCGGTCAGGGTGCTCGAGACGTCGCATCCGCCGGTGTACTACATCCCGCGCGACGACGTCGCGGCCCACCTGGAGCCGTCCCGTACCAGCACGCTCTGTGAGTTCAAGGGCGTGGCCGGCTATTGGGATCTGCACGTCGGCGACGCGGTAATCCAGGACGCCGCGTGGGAGTACGCTGCGCCATCGGCCGGGTACGAAGTGCTCCGTGGGCGGCTGGCGTTCTACCCGGGCAAGGTCGACGAGTGCACGGTCGACGGGGAACGGGTCGTGCCGCAGTCCGGGGACTTCTACGGCGGCTGGGTCACGGCCGAGATCGCGGGGCCGATCAAGGGCGCACCGGGGACCCAGGGCTGGTGACAAGAGCAGCGCCACGGTACGCCCCGGCCGATGCCGCGAATTTGGGCAGCTGGCCGGTCAACGACCAGGGCGTACCGCGTTGCTGCACACCACTGTGCCAACCGATCCTGACGCGGCACTGAAACGGCGCCACCCCGCCGCATCAGCCGAAGAGGCGAAGAGCCGACGAGGCAGAGAAGCGGAGAGCAAAGAGGAGGAGAGGCGGGGAGCCGGAGAGGCGGGGAGCCGGAGAGGCGGGGAGCCGGAGAGGCGGGGAGCCGGAGAGCCGGAGAGCCGGAGAGCCGGAGAGCCGGAGAGCCGGAGAGCCGGAGAGCCGGAGAGCCGGAGAGCCGGAGAGCCGGAGAGCCGGAGAGCCGGAGAGCCGGAGAGCCGGAGAGCCGGAGAGACCAGGGCGGATCGGGTAGCCGCAGAACAGGTCCGCGCGGCCGGAGCCGGCCCAGGCCCGCAGCGCCGCGGGGTTACGCGCGCACCCGGGCGGCCAGCAGCAGCGCGCCGGCCAGGCAGTAGCCGAGCCCGTTGACGACGAGGACCGGCACGACGCCGAGGCGGTCGCCGAGCACCCCGGCCGCGAGGGCACCGGCGAGCATGGCGGCGGCCTCGACGGCGTTGAACGCGCCGAAGACGCGGCCGCGGTGGCTGTCGGCGGTGTGGGTCTGGAAGAGCGTGAAGAGGCCGGCGAGCATGAGGGCGCCGGGCAGCCCGACGGCGAGCATGATCGCCACGGCGGGCCACCAGACGGGGGCGAGCGTCGGGTAGAGGAACAGGACGAGGTCGAGGGCGCCGAAGGCGAGCGCGCCGCCGCCGGCCAGGCGGCCCGGGCTCAGGCGGTGGCCGGCGGACGCGGCCAGCAGCCCGCCGGCGATGCCGCCGACGGCCTGGACGGCGACGATGAGACCGTAGATGCCGGGGCCGGCGTGCAGCACGTCGCGGACGAACGGGGCGAGCAGGGTGCCCATGGCGGCCTCGCCGACGCCGGTGACGAGGACGAAGACGAGCAGCAGGCGCAGGGCCGGCTCGGTGGTGGCGTGGCGCAGGCCGTCGGCCCACTCGCGCAGCAGGCCGTGGGCGAACTCGGCGCCGGGGGCCGGGGCGGGGCGCAGGCGCCACAGCAGCGCGGCGGCGGCGAGGAAGCTCGCGATGTCGACGGCGGCGAGCAGGGGGATGCCGCCGGCCGCGGCGACGACGCCGCCGGCGAGGGCGCCGAGGAGGCGGGCGATGTCGCGGTTCTGGGTGTTGAGGGCGTTGGCGGCGACCAGGTCCTGGGGTGGGACCAGGTGCGGTACCACGGCGGCCTCCGCGGCCACGAAGAACTGGCTCAGCGCGCTCTGCGCCGCCGTGACGAGGTAGACGATCCACACCTGGCCGGGTTCATGCACGGCCAGCAGCGGCAGCAGGCCCGCGGCGAGCAGCAGGTTGGAGCCGATCATGACCCGGCGGCGGTCCCACCGGTCGGCGAAGACCCCGGCGATCGAGGCGCAGGCTAGCTGGGGCAGCAGGCCGGCCAGCAGCGTGGTGGCGGCGGCGAGGGTGGAGCCGGTGAGCTGGTAGACGGCGTAGGCGAGCCCGGCGCGCAGGATCCAGTCGCCGGTGAGCGACACCAGGCCGGCCGCCAGCAGCAGCCGCAGGCCGGGGTGGCGGGCGAGGACGCGCACGTCAGCCTCCGGACCGGGTCGGCGGTAGCGGGGTGCAGATGATGGTGAGGTCGACCGGCCGGGCCCCCTCGGGGCGGGCGGCGGCGTCGCCGAGGCGGCGGCGGGCGACGAGCGGGTCGATGAGCGCGTCGAGGGCCTGGCGCAGCTCGGCCATCTCGTCGGCGGTGAGGTACACGAGGCTCTGGCCGATGCCGGTGTTGTCCCGCCAGACCGGCTCCTCCTCGCCGCGGCGGCGCTGCCATTCGGCCAGGTTGCCGACCGCCCGCTGGGCGACCAGCTGCTCGAGCGCGTCAGCGGCCAGGCCGGCCCCGGCGTCCCACGAGTAGGAGGTGGCGGTGACCCGCCACGGCCGCTCCCGGTTGTCGGCGGCCTCGGCCTGTTCCACGAAGCCGTACTTCGCCAGCTGCCGCAGGTGGTGCGAAGCCAGCGCCTGGCTGACCCCCAGCTCGCGGGCCGCCTGCGCGGCGGTCATCGGGCCTTCGCGCCCGATGAGCTCCCGCAGCTTGAGCCGCAGCGGGTGGGCGAGCGCCCGGATCGCCACCGGATCGGATACCAAAGACATGCTTGGATTCTCGGCCGCGGCTCGGATAGATGTCAAGCATATGTTTGGAATGCAGGTCGGGCGGCCGACGTATCGGGACCGTGGCCTGGTCGGGGTATCTTCGGGCGGTGCGGACCGTGACGCGGCTGGTCGCGCTGCGGCGCGCCGATCTGGACGGGGGACAGTGCCCCGTCCCGGACGAGTGCGTCGCGGCTCTGCGCGACGGCGCGGCGGTGCTGCTGAACCGCCACCCGCAGGAGGCGGCGCCGGCCGACGGCGTCCTCGAGGGCATCGCGTGGCCGCCTGACTTCCACCCCGGCGTGCTCGTCACCGTGTCCTGGTCGGCGGCCCGCAACGAGGTGACGCTGCGCACGACCCCGCTCGAGGAGCCGATGCGGGTCGACGGCGTCGATTACTTCCACGAGTACGACCCCGCGGTCGCCACCCGGGAGTGCCCGCCGGGCACCTCGAACCGGGGGAAGGTGCTGCACGCGGTACGGCGGATGGGCCGGGTCTTCGACGACGGCAGCGCGGTCTTCGCCGAGTCCGAGCTGACCCGCAAGGCCGGGCTGGGCCGCGGCACGAGAGGCCTGTTCCTGCTGCGCAACGCCGTGGAGCAGTTGATCCGCGAGGGCTTCGTCACCCGCGTGCCCGGCAGCGTCGACCGGGCCGGCGTCCCGTCCTACCCGGCGGTCGAGGGCGAGGAGCCCGCCGACATGCTCTTCTACGCCCCGCTGATCGAGCCTGCCCCGACCCCCGGCGCCGAGCCGGGCGAGCGCCGCGAGCACTGGGTCAACGGCTTCCTGCGCCGCCTGCCGGAGGGCTCTCAGCCGTCGCAGCGCCAGCGGGCCCTGCACGAGCGGATCACCGAGGGCGCCGAGGAGCTGGCCCCCGGCTACACGTTCGTGAAGAAGCACCACCGCAACGGCTAGTGTCCTGAGGCGTACTCGTGGCGATGTCGCAGGGGCAAAGTTGGGCACCTCACCCGTCGACCGGTGCACGGTGAACGTGGGAAGCGTCCCGGGCTCGGCCCGCCGTTCGGCCGTCCAGGCCGGTGGCGGGCAGGTTCGCGCTCGGCTGATGGGGTCGGGACGTGGTGGAGCCGCCATAGTAGTCGTGGGGGTAACGCCCCATCGTGGAGGACGGGAAAGCCGTCCACAGGGCGAAGGGCGGCAGCGAGTTCGCAGTGCAGGAACTGGCATGGCGGGAGATCGCCGGTGAACACCGGCGTGCCGGGACCGCAGGCCGAACTGGCTGAGGACCGGGTACTACGGATCCAGACCAAGCTGCACCAATGGGCGACCGTCGATCCTGGTCGCCGGTTCGATGATTTGTGGAATCTCGTCTGCGATCCCGCCATGCTGGTCGTGGCCTGGCGGCGGGTGCGGGGCAACCGAGGGAAGCGGTCCGCCGGGGTCGATGGGGTCAGACCTGACGCCATCGAAGCGCCGGAAGCGGGGTTCCTGGCCGAGCTACGAGATGATCTCAAGGCCCGCCGGTTCACCCCGATGCCGGTGCGGGAACGAATGATCCCGAAACCGGGAACGACGAAACGTCGTCGGCTGGGCATCCCCACCGCGTGGCGCAAGCGGAGCATAAGGTTTCTCGGGTCGACATCGCGAGTGCCTCCGACTTTCCGAGGATGCGGAAACTCGTGCGCGAAGCTCTGGTTAACGCCGGGATCGCGGAGCAGATAGAGCATGCGGTTGCCCGAATCGTTCCACCAATCGAGCCTTAAGCGCTGTCCAACCGGACCCAGCTAGGTGTTGACACGTACGCGTCAACACGCGGGCACGCCCGACATCGATTCCGGCCGCCCTCAGACAGCGGCGGGGCCCTCACCGGTGCCAGGTTCTCGTGATGGCCCAGCTTGTCAAGGTGGAGCGCCCTACCGGACGAACGACCTTGACAAGCTGGGCCATCACGTCAGAGAAGATGGCGGCGGGGAGGGTGTTGCCGCACCGCGAGTTCCGCTCAGAGCCCGAGTTGCTCCACCGATCGACCTTCACGCCCTGGTCCTCGGTTGCGCCGGCGGGCCGGGCGTTGTTTTGTCTTCCGTCAGTCTGGCGCTGCTGACTCCGGTGCGGGCGCCGGGGGCTTGCCGAGCTGGAGGGCGAAGCCCGCAGGCTCGGGCGCGAAGCGACCCCCAGGCGCCGCGGTGCGCCGCGTCAGCGGCGCCTTGACCCCGTACAGAAATTCATCACACGGCGCGTGTCGAGTCGCGTGTCGAGTCGCGTGTCGAGTCCGTCCGGCTCCATGTCGGTCCAGGCCATGCACCTTGTCTGCTAGTGCCGCATCTAGTCACGTTTGCCTCGTTCTGATCGACGCTCCAGTCTCCCCCGAGGTGTACACCTCATCAGGCGCCTGCACTGTCACCACAAGACACCACAGATGTCGTCGGGATCCCGACGTATCCACGGATTACGTGCTAACACCGATGTCCCGCTGCCGATGGATTTCTACCTTGGGCGCAATCCACCGACCGAGGAGCCAGGATGTCGGACCCGTCTTCACCACCGTCCCCGCACCGGCCGCAACCGGCGCCGGTGGCCGTCGACACTCCGGCGATTCCGGCACGCAGGAACCGGCGTCGACTGCTCGCCGTCGCGGCGGCTGCCGCGCTTGCGATCATCGTCGTGGTGATCGCCCTAGCCGCTCAAAACAGCTACAAGCCGACGCGGCTCGCCACCCTCACCGACCACAAGGCCGCGGTGTCTTCCGTGGCGTTCAGCCCGGACGGCAAGACCATGGCCACCGGCGACTACGACAGCAAGGTGATCATGTGGAACGTGACCGACCCGGCCGTGCCGACCCGGCTCGCTACCCTCACCGACCACAAGCATGTGGTGGAGTCGGTGGCGTTCAGCCCGGATGGCAAGACCATGGCCACCGCCAGCGACGACAAGGCGGTCATGGTGTGGAACGTGACCAACCCGGCCGCGCCGACCCGACTCGCCACCCTCACCGACCACGAGGACGAGGTGTATTCGGTGGCCTTCAGCCCGGACGGCAAGACCATGGCCACCGCCAGCCACGACCGCACGGTCATGGTGTGGAACGTGACCAACCCGGCCGAGCCGACCCGACTCGCCACCCTCACCGACCACAAGCACTGGGTATCTTCGGTGGCGTTCAGCCCGGACGGCAAGACCATGGCCACCGGCGGCTACGACGGCACGGTCATGGTGTGGAACATGACCAAGCCGGCCGCGCCGACCCGACTCGCCACCCTCACCGACCACAAGAACCTGGTGAAGTCGGTGGCGTTCAGCCCGGACGGCAAGACCATGGCCACCGCCAGCGACGACGAGACGGTCATCGTGTGGAACGTGACCAACCCGGCCGCGCCGACCCGACTCGTCACCCTCGCCGGCCACACGGATACGGTTCGGTCGGTGGCCTTCAGCCCGGATGGCAAGACCATGGCCACCGCCAGCGACGACAAGACGGTCATCGTGTGGAACGTGACCAACCCGGCCGCGCCGACCCGACTCGCCACCCTCACCGACCACAAGCACTTTGTATCTTCGGTGGCGTTCAGCCCGGATGGCAAGACCATGGCCACCGCCAGCCAAGACAGGACCGTCATGGTGTGGCGACTACCTGCCGCCTGACCTCTGCTACCGCAGGACGCCGACGATTGGGCCTGGTATGGGCTTGGACAACGCGCCGGCGGGATGAGCGTGAGGCAAACGCGACCAGATGCGGCACTAGCCTCAATACCGCTAACTTAGGGCGTCATCGATGGTAGCGTTGTGGCGTGCCGCGTGCGGGTCAGTCGAGGTCGGGTGAGCGTCTCTCAGATCGCGTTGCGATTGGGGTGTTGACGGCGGCGTTCCCGCCGTCGCTTGTGGATGCGGCGCTTGCCTCGACCGGGCGTCTGGAGCAACGCAGTCGGCTGCTGCCGGCCCGGCTGGTGGTCTACTTCGTGCTGGCGATGTGCTTGTTTTCCGGGCAGGGCTACGAGGAAGTCGCTCGGCTGTTGACCGAGGGGCTGCGTGAGCGGTGGCGCGGGCAGTGGACGGTGCCGTCTTCGGCGGCGATCGCGAAGGCCCGGTCACGGCTGGGTGTCGAACCGGTCAAGGACCTGTTCGCCACGGTGTGCCATCCGGTCGCTGATGACGCAACCCGAGGCGCTTTCTATCGTGGCTGGCGCCTGTGCGCGATCGACGGGACGACCTTCGACCTGCCGGACTCCACGGCAAACGTGGATGCGTTCGGGCGACCACCCCGATCCGGACGGGGTGAACTGCACGTCGGTCATCCGCAGATCCGGATGGTCGGCCTGGTCGAATGCGGCACTCACGCCGTGTTCGCCGCCGAGATCGGGCCGCTGCGCACCGGCGAGCACGCTCTGGCTCGCCAGGTCTTTGCGTCCCTTCGGCCGGACACGCTGCTGCTTGCCGACCGTGGATTCTTCGGTGTCGAGCTGTGGCAATCGGCAGCCGCGACCGGAGCGGACCTGCTGTGGCGGGTCCGCAAGGACATCGTGCTTGCCGTGGTCGAGCAGCTGCCCGACGGCTCGTATCTCAGCGAGATCTTCGACCAGAAGGACATCCACCACACCCGCCGCGGAGTACGGGTGCGCGTGGTGGAGTACATGATCACCGGCCACGAAGACGTCTACCGGCTGATCACCACCATCATGGACCCGATCGCCGCGCCAGCGGCGGAACTGGCCGCGGTCTACGCCCAACGATGGGAGTTCGAGTCCACCCTGGACGAGATCAAAACCCATCTCGGCGGTCCGCATCTGGTTCTGCGTTCCCAGTATCCCGACGGGGCCGAGCAGGAGCTCTACGGATTTCTGCTCGTCCACCACGCCATCCGGACCCTGATGCACCAGGCAGCCCGCGAAGGCGACCACGACCCCGATCGGATCTCCTTCATCCGCTCACTGCGAGTCGCACGCCGCCAGGTCACTGACCAGGCGGCATTTTCCCCCCGGCAAACTCGCCCGCGCACTCAACGCCACGCTCACTGAGCTCCGTCACCGTCTCCTACCCGAACGACGGCGGCGATCCAATCCTCGCGTCATCAAACGAAAAGTCGCCGGCTGGCCCCTCAAACGGTCCCAGCACTACGAACCACACCGCCCACCCGAACCGATCGTCACCATCGTCGGCGCCACCAAACCCACCCGGGTCAAACGAACAAGACCCCTTTAAGTTAGCGGTATTGGCACTAGCCTGGGCCCTTCGTTGAGGGCTGCCCACATGGTGGGTCGATAAGGAACGGGTGCCTTCTGAGCTGGGAAGATAGGACTTGCTGAGGGTCGTATCCATCCCAACGAAAGGCACCCGCAGGGTGAAGGTTACCGGAACACGCCCGAAGATCGTCGTGAGTGCGGACGGGCGTGGCGTGGTCGGACATGCCGGCGCCCGGCTGCTCGCTGACGTCGCTGATGCGACCGGGCTGACCGCTGCCTGCGGCGACGCCCTCGCTGACTTGCGGCAGCGGCGCGGTGTGCATGACCCGGGCCGGGTCGCGGTCGATCTGGCGGTGATGCTCGCCGACGGTGGCGAAGCGATCTCGGACCTGGCCGTGCTGCGCGATCAGACGCAACTGTTCGGGCCGGTCGCGTCGGACTCCACGGCGTGGCGGCTGCTGTCCGATATGGACAGTGCGGTCCTCGCCCGGCTGCATGCCGCTCGCGCTGCGGCACGGGAACTGGCCTGGGCGCAGCGGATCGAGACCCGCGGCGGCCTGCCCATGACGACCGCGGCCGGTCTGCCGGTCCCGGGCCTGGTCCTCGATCTGGACGCCTCCATCGTGATCTGCCACTCCGAGAAGGAGTCCGCGACCCCGACCTGGAAACACACGTTCGGGTTCCATCCGCTGTTCTGCCTCCTGGACAACACCCGTGAAGCGCTGTCCGGGATGCTGCGCGAAGGCCGGGCCGGGTCCAACACCACCGCTGATCACATCACCGTCCTCGACGACGCCCTGGCCCAGATTCCCGACGCGCACCGGCACGGCACCCCGATCCTGATCCGCTCCGACTCGGCCGGCTGCACCCACGGCCTGCTCGCCCACATCCGCGAACTGCGCGGACACGGCCTGGACACCCGCTTCTCCGTCGGCGTTGCGATCACCGAACCGATCCGGCAGGCGATCCTTGCCGCCAAACAGCACGGCCAGTGGGTGTCCGCTCTTGATGGCGACGGAGAACCCCGCGACGGCGCCGAGATCTGCGAGCTGACCGGCCTCGTCGCCGCCGACGGGTTCCCGGCCGGGACCCAGTTCATCGTGCGCCGCGAACGACCGCACCCCGGCGCGCAGCTGTCGCTGTTCGACACCATCGAAGGCATGCGCCACCAGGTCCTCGCGACCGACACCCCACCCAGCCAGGGTTCGATCCAGTACCTCGAGGCCCGCCACCGCGGTCACGCCCGCGTCGAGGACCGCATCCGCACCGGAAAGGACACCGGCTTCGGCCGGTTCCCGTCCCGCGTGTTCGCGATCAACGCCGCCTGGCTGCAACTCGCCCTCACCGCCATCGACCTGCTCGCCTGGACCCAGATGCTGCTCCTGGACGGCGACCTGGCCGCCGCCGAACCGAAGAAGCTGCGCTACCGGCTGCTGCACGTCGCGGCCCGCATCACCCGCACCGCCCGACGAACCCGGCTACGCATCGCCGAACACTGGCCCTGGGCCACCGATCTGGTCACCGCGTTCGACCGGCTCACCGCGCTACCCCGACCGCTCACCTGAACCCGCCGCCACGACCCGACGAGCAATCCTGGAGGAACCCGGTCATGCGCCGGGCCGCGACCATGCCCCGGGCATCAGCCGCCGTCCAATAGAGATCAACCAGACATCCGCGGCCCTTGATCAACACTTAACGAAAGACCGAGGCTAATCCGCCGTTGACAGGTCAGGCGCAGGCCACCATCGCCGGCACCCCGCAAGGGGGCATCCTTTCGCCCCTGCTCGCAAACGTGGCACTGTCCGTGCTCGACGAACACTTCACCGAGCGCTGGCAGACCAACAGCGGCACCGACTATCAACGGACCAAGCGTCGCCGGGCTGGGCTGCCCAACTACAGAATCGTCCGCTACGCGGACGATTTCGTGGTGATGGTCAGCGGCAGCCAGGCACACGCGGAAGCCCTCCGAGCAGAGGTCGCCGAGATCCTCGCGCCGATGGGTCTGCGCCTGTCGGAGGCAAAGACGAAGGTCTGCCACGTCGACGAGGGCTTCGACTTTCTGGGCTTCCGCATCCAGCGGAGGCGCAAGCGAGGCACCGGCAAGCATGTGGTCTACACCTACCCGTCGAAGAAGGCGCTGGCCTCCATCGTCGGGCGAGTCCGCACGCTGACCAACAGATCATCACACCCCGCTCTTGCCGTCCTGCTGCGCCAACTCAATCCGGTGCTGCAGGGCTGGTGCACCTACTTCCGCCACGGGGTGTCCAAAGCCACCTTCGGCTACCTCGACCAGTACGCCTGGCATCGGGTCGTCCGCTGGCTGCGCAAACGACACCCTCACACGAAGATGGCCGTCCTCATCCGCCGCTACCTACCCGGGTGGCGACCAACCGAGGGCGAGGCGACGCTGTTCCAGCCGCAGCAGGTGACGGTCAGCCGCTACCGCTACCGGGCGAACAACATCCCCACACCCTGGGCAAGAGCAACACCAGGACCCGCCGCGCAAACGGCATGAACTCGTGGAGAGCCCGGTGCTCGGAGACGGGCACGCCGGGTTCGGCGGGCGGGCTGCAGAAACGTAACGTGAGCAATCACATCAACGCGCTTCAGCCCGACCCAACTTAACGCTGCTGTCCGCAGGATGTGTCGCGGTTCCGGCAGGGTGGTGGCGTTGGGTAGTGTCGATGTGTGACGGGGGCAGGACCACGGCGGCGGGGGCCGAACCGGGCGGTGCCGTGGCGGTGCGAGGGTCCGGTGTCGGTGCTGCGCCTGCCGCTGGACGTCCACGAGCCGCGGACGCGGCGGACGCTGGAGCGGGTGTTCGCGGCCGCGTTCACCGTCCGGCGGGCCGTCCAGCGTGACGCCCGGGCCCGGGTCGACGCCTACTGGGCGGCGTGTCGTGAGCGGGCGGCGGCTGGGCCGGACGCGGTCCGGGGCCGGCTCGGGTTGTCCCGCAGCGGGCTGGAGCACGCCGCCTACCGGCATCTGGACAAGGCGCCACATGTGCGGCGGTATCTGACCAAGGCCCTGGCCATGCACCTGGCCGCCGGGGTGTGGGAAGCCACCGAGCGGCACCTGTTCCCCGACGCCTCCGGCCGCCGGCACGGCCGGCCCCGCCCGGGCGGCTGGTGGCAGTTCGCCACGATCCCGGGCCGGGCCCGTTCCCACACCCGCGCCCGGAAGTGGGAGACGTTCCGGCTGGTGGGGAGCCTGGCCGGGCATGGCGCCACGTTCGGGCACGCCGGCCGGTTGTGGCAGCCGCGGCGGATGCCGGCCGTGACCGCCACCACCGCCGGCCTGCCGGTGCGGTCATGGTGGGATCACGACGGCCCCCTCGCGGTGATCCTGACCGGCCTCGGCGGAGACGACCTCGTCCTGCCGGTGCGGCTGCCGCAAGGCCCCGCCCGCCGCCCCGTCCTGGAGCACTACCTCGCCGACCCGAACCGATGGCACAAGATCGACCTGGTCCGGCACCGCGACCCTGGCGCGGCGGGTGGGTGGCGGTACGAGGCGCACCTGATGATCCTCGGCCCCGGCTACACCTCACCCGCCGTAACCCAGCGCCGCCAGGCAGCCGCCCAACTCGAGCGGCGGGGCGGCGTGGACGTCAACGTGTCCAACCTGACCGTCGTGTCCGTCCCCACCAGCCCGGACGGCGAGTTGGCGGCCAGCCGGATCGCCCGTACTGGCGAGCACGACGCCGCCCTGGCCGCCGAGCGGCTGCGGCAGCGACGCCGTAACCGGGCCCTTGAGCGGTCCCGGCGCGCCGCCAACCCTGGCCAGTACCGGCTCTCGCCATGCCAGCAGCGCCGCGCCGACCGCCGCCACGCGGCCGGGCTGCCACCGGTGCAGACCACCATGCCCGCCGGGCCGCGGGTCGCCAACACCGCCGGGATACCGGTCCGTGCGTACCGGCGCGACACCCTGACCAACACCTACCAGCGGCTGCGAGGCCGGGCCGCGGCCGACGGTGCTGCCCGTACCCGGGCCGGGCACACCCGCGCCCGCATCGCCGCGGCGGCCCTGGTCGCCGTCCACGGCCACAGCCTGGTTGTCGAGGACACCGACATCCGTGTCTGGGCCCGCCGGTGGGGACGCGGCATCCACGCCTTCACCCCCGGCATGCTCCTGGCCGCCCTGCGCCGCGAAACCACCGCCGTCGCCGCCCAGGCCAGCTGCGGACTTGGGCTGGTGCGGGCCGGGACCCGGCACACCGCCTGGACCCAACACTGCCTCTGCAGCCAGCGCATCCCCAAGAGCTTGGCGGACCGCCGCCACCACTGCCCCAGCTGCGGGCTGACCGGCGACCGCGACCTCGTCGCCGCGCTGATCGGCGCGCACACCGTGCTCACCGACCCGGCCCAGCCCAGCACCGCCCGGGTCGACTGGGACGCGGCACGGGCCACCCTCGACCGGTATGGGATCGAGACCATCAACGAAGGGCTGCAAGGAGCCCTGACCGAGTCAACCGGAACCCACCACCCCGACCCCCACCAACACAGTGGACGGCCGCGGCGGCCGCAGCCCACCACCGGCCAACACGGCCAGCGGCAGGGCGCTCGGCGAACCTTCGGAACGAGCCCTCGACAACCCCGGATGAGCCCCACCACCACACCAGTGGCCAGGACCACACCGGAACGACGAGACGCACACCCCGGACTGTTCATCAAGCCCGGCATTACAACCGGACTTCGACACAGACCTTAGCGAGGTGCGTGTTCCAGCTCAACATCGCCGGCGGGGTGGTGCGGGCGATCCGGTCGGTGGTGAACCCGGACGAGCCGCGGGCACGGCCGAGGGGTGACGGGCCGCGGGACGACTCAGATCGGGTGCTCCCACGGCACGAGCGTCTCGAACGCCCGCCCCAGCAGCAGCCGCAGCGGCTCGGTGTGCTCGTGGAGGTAGGGCAGCAGCGGCGCTCCCGGCTGCGGCGGGTCGGGCAGCCCGCCGGGGTCGAGGCGGCACAGCCCAAGCAGCGCATCCGGCCCCAGCCCGGGATCGTCGAGCGCGGCGAGGGCGGCGCGAAGGTCCGGCGGCCCGGGCGGCACCGGCCGGACGTCGTCCCACCACTCGACCGTGACCCAGTCGCCGGGGAACCACTGCAGGGCCTGCCGCAGCAGCTCGGCGTGGGCGGCGACGGGCGGGCCGAAGAGCCGGTCGAGCGCGGGCCCGGCGGCGGCGAGGTTGGCCAGGGCCCGCTCGCGCCCGGCGACCGAGGCGCTCGCCTCGACCCATTCCTGCTCGTCGTCGGTCCCGACGGGCGCCGGGCCGTGGCGCACGTCGCCTTCGCGGAACAGGGCGAGCCACAGCAGCGGCACGGCCCCGTCGGCCACCGCAACGATGTGCTGCGCCTCGAAGGCGCCGTGCTGCTCGCTCGGGTAGACCTCCGGCCAGGGGCTCACGCACAGAAAGGCCTTCTCGTCCACCCTTGCACCCTATCGGCGCGGGCGCGTCAGCACTTCGGGACCGGCGGGAACGAGGAGGCGGCCGCGGCGGGGGACGGGGCTGAGGACTCCACAGTGGACGGCGACGGGGACGCCGTCGGGGACGGCGACGGGCCGCCGTACAGCAGCGTCTGGGTGGGCTGGAAGTCCTTCGGGCCGAGCGCCAGGCCCTCGACCGTGGCCTGGTGGCCGTACACGTCGGCGACACGCAGCGTGACCGGGGACGTCACCGCGCCCGAGGGGGCCGCCCAGGTGTTGTCCTCGCCCCGGCGCATCGGGGCGAAGCCGGCCGGCGTCTGCAGCTCCACAGTGGACAGCGGGTTGCCGTGGTTGTTCAGCACCGCGGTCAGGGCCGAGTAGGCGGTGCCGCCCTTGAGCTTCACCTGCAGCGGGCCGACCTGCGGGTCGCGGGCGGTGCCGTAGGTGACGGGGATGATGCCGGCGCTCAGCGCGCCTACCCGGGCGAAGGCGCCCTTGCCGAGGTCGATCTTGCCGGTCGGGCAGCTCGGGCACAGGTCCACGACCTGGACGCGC
This sequence comes from Dactylosporangium salmoneum, assembly GCF_039532525.1. Lineage (NCBI taxonomy): Bacteria > Bacillati > Actinomycetota > Actinomycetes > Micromonosporales > Micromonosporaceae > Dactylosporangium > Dactylosporangium salmoneum. The sequence goes on along the minus strand of NZ_BAAARV010000081.1, from coordinate 54,283 downwards.
GTGGTGCCGTTCGGGCCGGTGACGTCGAGATAGGTGCCGCAGGCCTTGCCGCCGGCGTACTCCGCCCTGCCGACCGCGGCGTAGAGGCCGTCGGCCGGGGTGCCGAGGTTGCACATGCCGTTGCGGCCGGCCGAGTAGTACGACGCCGAGCCACCGGCCGCGCACGCGGCGCTACCGCCGACCTGCGTGGCGAGCACCACGGCCACCACGGCGGCGACGAAGACGGTCACGGCGGGCACGGCCCAGCGAAGATGACGGCGGTTCACGCCGCGGATTGTACGGTCTGGTAATTCATATCCATGGACTTCCCGTCGTACCTCGGCACGATGCCGATGCACGCGATCACCGAGATCTATGGCGAGCCGGGACTGCGGGAACGCTTCCGGATCGAGATCGAGCGCTTCGCGCCGCCCGACCGGCAGCGGCTGGCCGCGGCCCTCGAGCTGGCGGCCGAGCTGCACCGCGACGACCGGCGGGTGCGCGAGCCGTACCTCAACCACCTGCTGCGGGTGGCGATCCGGATCATGCACCACTACGAGGTGTCCGACGTCGACGTGATCGCCGCCGCGGTCCTGCACGACAGCGCCGAGGACCACCCGGCGGAGCTGGCCGGCCGGGACGGCGGCAGCACCGAGGAGGCCCTCACGGCGCTCGCCGCGCGGTTCGGGGCGCGGACCGCCGGGCTCGTGGCCGCGGTCACCAACCCCGAGTACGACCCGTCATACGACCGGCACGAGCAGTACCGGGAGCACGTCAGGGCCAGCCTCGACCGGGAGCCGTGGGCCCGGGTCATCAAGGTCTCCGACTTCACCGACAACGGGGTCGGTGTGATCCACACCACGGGGCCGAAAGTGGAGCGGTCGGCAACGAAGTACCGCCCCATGGTGCCGGTGCTGCGCGAACTCGTCGCCCGCCCGGACACCCCGCTGTCGCGTCTGGTGAAGCAGCACATCTTCCGTCAGCTCGACCTCGCCGAGGAGCGGTTCGCGGCCATTCTTGACGGGAGGTAAATATGCGAAGGTATTCACTGTGACGATGGTGGAACTCGCGGTCGGGTGGCTGGCGTCGCACCTGTGGAGCCACGGGCAGGCCGAGCCGCGGGAGCCGGCCGTCGAGGAGCAGCTGCGCGGGCTGGCCGGCCTGGTGCGGGCCAAGCTGGAGGACGAGCCCGCCCTGGCCTCGCTGGAGCGCGAGGCCGCCGGCTCCCCCACCCCGACCGCCGGCACCCGGCGCCGGGTGGTGCAGGCCCTCGAGGACGCCGTGTGGACCGACCCGCATTTCGGCGAGGCCCTCGCCGCGGTCGTCGAGCGCCTGCGCCCCGTCATGGCCCGGCCGGCCGACTGACGCCGAGCAGCACCACAGTCGTCGAGCGCCTGCAGCCGGTCATGGCCCGGCCGGCCGACTGACGCACAGCAGCACCACAGTCGTCGAGCGCCTGCAGCCGGTCATGCCCCGGCCGGCCGGCTGACGCCGAGCAGCACCACACCGGCGACCCCGCCGATCTGAGCCCCGCTTTGCCTGTCCCCGGCCGCCGACGGCGGTCGGGAAACTGACCGTTGCCACTCCGCTATACGCGCGTACAGTCAGCAATACGCACGTACAAGGAGGCGGGTGCCATGCCGGAGCCGGAGTTCGAGGACCTCACCGCGCGGGCGCGCATCCGCGAAGCCGCGGTCACGCTCTTCGCCGAGCGGGGCGTCGACGCCACCACCGTGCGCGACATCGCGCAGCAGGCCGGGGTGTCGCCGGGGCTGCTGCGCCACCACTTCGGATCCAAGGAGGCCCTTCGCGAGGCGTGCGACCACTACGTGCTCGAACGGCTGGTGAAGATCAAGGAGGAGCTGGTCTTCGACAACCCCCGCTTCCTGCCGGCGGTGCACCCGACGATCGTGCGCTACAACAAGTACGTCACCCGCGCCCTGCTCGACGGTTCGCCAGCCGCCGCGGCGATGTTCGACGACATGGTGCGCCTCACCGCGGAGTGGATCGAACAGCACCTTCCCGGGTTGACCGACGACCACCGCAGCTTCGCCGCCGTGCTCGTCGGCATGCAGGCCGGCCTGTTCGCGATGCACGAGCACGTCTCCCGCGCCCTCGGCGCCGACATGTTCACCGCCGAGGGGCACGTACGGATGTCCACGGCACTGATCGACTTCTACTCGAAACCGCTACTCACCCCCGACCTGGTCGCCAAGGCCCACAGCGCGCTGGACGCGCTGCGGGCCAAGGCAGAAGGAGCATGAGGACCATGACCGAGGCGATCCACGCAGACGCACTGGTCAAGACATTCGGGCGCGCCCGCGCGCTCGACGGGCTCGACCTCACCGTGCAGGCCGGGGAGGTGCACGGCTTCCTGGGGCCCAACGGCGCCGGCAAGTCGACCACCATCCGGATCCTGCTGGGGCTGCTGCGCGCCGACGCCGGGACCGCCCGGCTGCTCGGCGGCGACCCGTGGCGAGACGCCGCCGACCTGCACCGCCGCCTCGCCTACGTGCCCGGCGACGTCACCCTGTGGCCGAACCTGTCCGGCGGCGAGGTCATCGACCTGCTCGGCCGGCTGCGCGGCGGCCTCGACGCCAGGCGCCGCGCCGAGCTGCTCGAGCGCTTCGACCTCGACCCGACGAAGAAGGCCCGGACGTACTCCAAGGGCAACCGCCAGAAGGTCGCGCTGGTCGCCGCCATGGCCTCCGACGTCGAGCTGCTCGTGTTCGACGAGCCGACCTCCGGCCTCGACCCGCTCATGGAGGAGGTGTTCCGGCAGGTGGTCCGAGAGGAGCAGCGCCGCGGCGACCGCACCGTGCTGCTGTCCAGCCACATCCTGTCGGAGGTCGAGGTGCTGTGCGACCGGGTCACCATCATCCGGGCCGGCAAGGCCGTGGAGACGGGGACGCTCTCCGAGATGCGCCACCTGACGCGTACGTCGATCCAGGCCGACCTGGCCACCCCGGTCGACGGCCTGGGCTCCCTGACCGGCGTGCACGACCTGCACACGCAGAACGGCACCGTCCGCTTCGACGTGGACAACGCCGAGCTCGACGCGGTGCTGCGCCGGCTCGCCGCGGCCGGCGTGCGCAGCCTCACCAGCCAGCCGCCGACCCTGGAAGAGCTGTTCCTGCGCCACTACAACGGTTCGGAGGCGGCGAAGTGACCGCGTTCACCGGCACGCGGGCCCTCGCCCGCCTGGCGCTGCGGCTGGACCGGGTCCGGCTCACCGTGTGGGTGCTCGGCCTATCGGTGATGCCGATGGGCACCGCGGCGAACTACTTCAAGCTGTACCCCACCCAGGCCGACCTCGAGGCGGTGCGCGGGGTGCTCAGCAACCCGTCGCTGGTCGCCATGGAGGGCCCGCTCTACGGGGTCTCCATCGGCGGGCTCACCGCCTGGAAGATCGGGGTGACCGAGTTCATCCTGGTCGGCCTGATGAGCCTGCTGACCGTCGTGCGGCACACCCGCACCGAGGAGGAGACCGGCCGCCTCGAGCTGCTGCGGGCCACCGTCATCGGGCGGTACGCGCCGCTGACCGCCGCGCTGCTGGTCACCGCGCTGGCCAATGCGCTGATCGCCCTGCTGACGGCGCTGGGTCTCATGGCGACCGGCCTGCCCGTGGCCGGATCGGTGGCGTTCGGCCTCGCCACCGGCCTCGTCGGGCTGCTCTTCGCCGGCGTGGCGGCCGCCGCCGCGCAGCTCACCACGAGCGCCCGGGCCGCCAACGGCATCGCCGGCGCCGTGCTCGGCGGCACGTACCTGCTGCGCGCCGTCGGCGACACCGGCCCGACCTGGCTGAGCTGGCTCGCCCCGACCGGCTGGGGCCTGGCCATGCGCCCCTACGCGCACGAGCGCTGGTGGGTGGCCGCCCTGTTCCTGGTCTTCGCCGCGCTCTTCACCGCCGTCGGCTACGCCCTGTCGGACCGCCGCGACGTCGGCGCCGGCCTGGTCCCGCCCCGCCCCGGCCCGGCCACCGGCGCCCCGTCCCTGCGCAGCCCGCTCGCGCTGGCCTGGCGCCTGCAGCGCGGCCTGCTGCTGGGCTGGTGCGTCGCCCTGGCCCTCAGCGGCGCGGTGATGGGCGGTGCCGCCAGCGGCATCGCCGGCCTCGAGTCCCCCAGTCAGCAGCTGACCGACGTGCTGGACCGGATGGGTGGACGCGGCGCCCTCACCGACGCGTTCCTGGCCGCCATCTACGGCATCATCGGCATGCTGGCCGCCGCCTACACGATCCAGGCCACGCTGCGGCTGCGCCAGGAGGAGGCCAGCGGCCGCGTCGAGGCGCTGCTGTCCACCCCCGTCAGCCGCATCCGCTGGGCCGCCGGCCACCTCGTCTTCGCGCTGCTGGGCACCGCCCTGCTGCTCGCCCTCGCCGGCGTCACCGGCGGCCTGGTGTACGGCGCCCAGTCCCACGACGTCGGCGGCCAGGTCGCCCGCCTGCTCGGCGCCGCCATGGTGCAGCTGCCGGCCGCCTGGGTGCTCGCCGGCCTCGGCATCGCCCTGCTCGGCCTGGCCCCGCGCCTGAGCGCCCTGACCTGGGCCGCGCTCATCGTCTCGGTGCTGCTGTTCGAGCTCGGCGCGCTGTTCGGCCTCAACCAGTACCTGCTGGACCTGACCCCGTTCGCCCACGTCCCGAAGCTGCCGGGCGAGGCCTTCACGATCGTGCCCGTGCTGTGGCTGACGCTGGTCGCGGTCCTGCTCGGCGCCGCCGGCCTGGCGGGCCTGCGGCGAAGGGACATGCCGGTAGCCTAAACGCAGTGAAGCCCGTGGATTACGACGGACGCCAGCACACCGTCTACGCCACCGGCCGGGCCCTGCCCGGCGAGACGGCCCGGACCTGGGCGGAGGCCTTCTCCGCCCGGGCACCGGCCCACCGCCCGCTGACCGTGCTCGACCTGGGCTCGGGCACGGGCCGCTTCACCCCGCTGCTCGCCGGCACGTTCGGGGGCCAGGTGTACGGGGTGGAGCCCTCGTCGCGGATGCGGGAGCAGGCCGCGGCGCATCCCGCAGTGCGGTACCTGGAGGGCCGCGCGGAGGCCGTCCCGCTCCCGGACAGCAGCTGCGACCTGGCCCTGCTGTTCCTGTCCCTGCACCACTTCACCGCCCCCCCGGCCGCCGCCGCCGAGATCCGCCGGGTCCTGCGCCCGGGCGGGCGGGTCCTCATCCGCAGCGCGTTCAGCGATCGCATGCCGGATCTGCTCTGGCATCGGTACTTCCCGAGCGCCCGCGGCGTCGAGGAGCGCATCTTCCCGTCCCTGCCCGCGGTGCTGGAGCTGTTCGCCGCGGCCGGCCTGGAGTTCGTGGCGCTGGACCGGATCCGTGAACTGTCCGCGCCGAGCCTGGCCGCCTACGCGGAACGCCTGAAGCTGCGCGCCATCTCCACCTTCGAGCACCTGCCCGAGGCGGAGATCGAGCGGGGGCTCGCCGCCCTGGAGTCCGACGCCGCCGCCGAGCGGGTCCCCCGCCCGGTCCACCTCGACTCCGACCTGCTGACGTTCGCGGTTCGCGGGCCGCGGTAGACCAGGCCGCCCGGGGCCGGCGTTTGAGCGGGCCGTCGTGGGTAGCTTTCCCGCGGCGACCCGCCGGATGCCCTGGCTCGAGGAGGAATTGGCATGCTCGGAACACGGCCGACGGTGCCGGGTGAGGACCGGCGGCACGGGATCACCGTGACGGCGCAGGCCCAGCCGGACAGGTGGTGGTTTGGCATCGGCCGGCCGACGCGGCCCATCGAGTCCGGCGCCAGCCCGCCGGAGGGCGGCCGGGCGCAGACCACGCAAGGGTACGTGTGGGCGTTCACCGCCGACGAGGCGCAGCGCAGCGTGTGGTGGGGCACGGTCACCAACGTGACCGGTGGCGGGTTCGCCACGGCGGCCGGCGACTTCACCGGCACGAGCCTCGGCGTGCCGCTGCAGGCCTGGGACGACCCGGACAACGTCACGTGCGAGTTCGCGGCCTCGTACAACTCGGTGCACGGGATCCCGCCGGCGCAGGGCGTTGCCGGTGACACGGTGCCGGCGCAGGTGTGGCAGTACGACATCGCGTCGGAGACCTCGTTCAACCGGACCCCGACCGCGCAGCAGTGCCCGGACTTCGACCGGCTCGCCGGCCTGCGGGCCGCCGGGTCGCTCGGCGACGTGGTGTTCATCGGCGGTATCGAGACCGACGTCACGGCGGGCTCCCAGGCCGGTGGGGTGGTCGTGCTGCTGGCCTACCGGGCCGCCGACGGCGCGTTCCTGGGGTGGCGGAAGTACCCCGGGTGGAACAACATCAAGAACTTCGTCGTCGCGGGCGGCCGGCTGTACGTCGGCGTGGGCCTGGCCGAGCCCGGCGCGGCGGGCACCGGGTCCGGGCCGAACCCGCCGACCGGCAGCGTGCAGCGCTGGTGCGGCGACGCCGCCGACCCGTTCCGGTTCGAGGAGGTCGGGCTGCTGGGCAACCAGCCCAGCTACTTCACCGTGCATGAGGACCGGATCGTCACCGGCACCTGGGTGGGCACCGGCAGCACCGAACACGCCGGCGTCTACGTGAGCCCGCCGCTGCGCGAGCTCGCACCGGCGACCCGCGCCGGCTGGAGCCTGGTGTTCACCGCGGCGCAGCTGTTCCCCGACCCGGTCACCGCCCGGTCGATGGTGTCGTTCGCGGTCACCTCGTTCGGCGGCTGGGTGTACGGCACGTTCGGCGTGCTCACCATGGAGCCGTCGTTCACGAACCACCTGACCGCGTACCCGCAGATCCCCCGGGACACGATCCCCGACCTCGCCCTGGCCTACCTGAAAAGCTCACCGGGCGGGGTGGTGTACCGGCTCAAGGACCTCGGCGAGCCGAACCAGCAGGTCGAGTTGCTCTACGGCGAGCGGAAGTACTGGACCTTCGAACCGGACCGCGGCGAATGGGCGCTGCGCGACAACCTGCTGCACCAGGACCCGAAGTTCGGCGGCGGCGGCTTCGGCAGCCGGTGGAACGACTACGTCGGCTGGGGCGCCGCGGTGTTCCGCGGCAAGCTCTACATGGGCACGTTCAACACCGAGAAGGTCCTGCGCGACATCACCCTCAACCCCGCCACCGGGCTGCTCACCCGCCTGCTCGGCCGCTCGGTCAGCGACGTGGAGCTCGCGATCCTGCGCCGGCTGGTCTTCCGTGACAAGTCCACCGCCGGACAGGTGTGGGTGTTCGACGACGCCGACAGCCCGGCCTGGCCGCTGACCACCACCGGCTTCAACAACGCCTGCAACTGGGGCATCCGCGGCATCCTGCCGGTCGGTGACGAGCACCTCTTCTTCGGCACCAACCAGGGCTGGCAGTACCCGACCGAGCCGCGGGACGATCCGCCGCGGCGGGCCGGGTGGCAGCTGCTCAGGCTCACCCCGCCCGCGCACGACGGCTCGCCCGGGGGCCCGGTCCCGGCGTGGCTCGATCCGCTCGGCGTGCTCAACCGCGTGGCCACCGCGGTACGGCTCCCGGCGCTCACCGCCCGGCGCTGACCGAGGGCCTGAAGCCCAGGGGGCCGCGGGCCTGAAGCCCAGGGGGCCGCGGGCTCGAAGCGCAGGGGGCCGCCGCGCGTCGCTCAGAACGGCAGGGGCTTGGTGTGCAGGATGACCAGCTCGGCCACGGCCCGGGTCAGGGCGACGTAGAGGCGGCTCATCCCGCGGGGCTCGGCGGCGACGATGTCGGCCGGCTCGACCAGCACGAACTCCAGGCCCTTGACCTGGCTGACCGGCAGCGCCGAGAGCGCCTCGGCCAGGTCGTCCGGTGCGATGACCGTGCCGTGCTCGGCCGCGACCGCCTCCGCCAGGTCGTCGACCTCGCGGATCCGCAGCGTGCCGCCGGGGCGGAACGAGCGGGTGGGCTCGATCCCGGGCGGCAGGGCCAGGGCGGCGTAGTCGGCGATGGCCTGCGGCACCCGGTAGCCGGTCGGCAGGTCGAGCGTGCGGACCAGCCGCTTGCCCAGCCGCTGCGCCAGCTCCGGCCAGGACGCGGCGGCGAGGGGGTGGGTGGCCTGGCCGAGGTCGCCGACGACGGTCATCGAGGCGTGCGCGGCCCGCCGGGCGATCATCCGGCACTCCATCGGCGAGAGGTCCTGGGCCTCGTCGAGGATGACGTGCAGGTACACGTCCTCGGCCGGCTCCTCGGCGGCGGCGACGGGCAGCGGCTCCTCGAGGGCCGGCACGAAGCCCTCCTCGCCGTACGGGTCGAAGCCGTCGGCCCAGCCCGTCACCTTGTGACCCTCGCGCAGGATGATGCCCGCCGCCCAGCGCTGGGCCGCCCAGTACCCGTTGTGGTCGATCGCCTGGCCGGACTGGGCCAGCGGGGTGGCCAGGCCGGGCGCGAAGAGCTGCCAGCCGTCGCCCAGGCTCCAGCTCAGCACGAACGTCTCCGGCAGCCGGACGCCGCTGCGCAGCTCGCGGGCCTGCCACTCGGGGATCCGTTCTGCTGCCCGCACGGGCGGGCCGAGGATCTCGGCGAGCTCGTCGAGCAGCGGCACGTCGTCGACCGTCCACCGGCCGTGCTGGGCCGGCAGCACGTCCTGCGGGGTCAGCGGGGGCCACCACGCGTCGAGGAACGCGTCGGGGATCTCCCGGCCTTCGAGGAGCTCCGACAGTACCGCCGCGGCCTCCTGACGACCGGCGTTGGGCTTGACGCCGTTGGCCTCGCAGCGCCTGCGGACCTCGGCGCGGGCCCGCGCGAGGTCGTCGGCCCGCAGGGTGCCCAGCCGGTCCGGGGCGCCCGGCGGGGTGTCCCAGGCCAGCTCGGTCAGGGCGCGGACCATCTTCAGGTCGCCCTTGGCGCGGGCCACGTCGGCGGGGTCGCGCCGGGTCGCCACGACCCCGTCGAACAGCTCGCCGAGGGCCCGCAGGTGCACGCTGTCCTCGCCGAGGCCCGGCAGGACCCTGCCGATGTACTCCGTGAAGACCGTCGACGGGCCGATGACCAGCACGCGGCCGTCGGCGAACTTGCCGCGGTCGGAGTAGAGCAGGTACGCGGCCCGGTGCAACGCGACCTGGGTCTTGCCGGTGCCCGGCCCGCCCGTGATGAGGGTGACGCCGTGCGCGGGCGCCCGGATCGCCTCGTCCTGCTCGCGCTGGATGGTGGTGACGATGTCGCGCATGTGCTCGCCACGCTCGCGGGTCAGGGACGCGAGCAGGGCGCCCTCGCCGACCACGCCCTCGACGTCCTCGCCGGTCAGCACGTCGTCGTCGACGCCGACCACCTTCGGCCCGGAGCAGGTGATGACCCGGCGGCGGCGCACGCCCAGCGGCTCGCCGGGCGTGGCCCGGTAGAACGGCGCGGCGGCCGGCGCCCGCCAGTCCACGACCAGCGGCTCCCGGTCCTCGTCGCGCACCCCGAGCCGACCGACGCGGAAGGTGTAGTCGTCGTCGAAGTCGAGCCGGCCGAAGACGATCCCGTCCTCCTGCGCGTCGAGGTCGGTGATCGTCGCGGCGGCGCGCAGCACCATGGCGTCGCGCTCGACCAGCCCGGTGAGCGGCCCCGCCGCGGCCCGCCCGTGCCCCTCCGCCTTGAGCTCCCGGGCCTGCTCGCGCATGACCTCGAGCCGCGCATAGACCTTGTCCACGACCTGCTGCTCGATCGCGATCTGCTGTTCCGCCTCGGACACAGTGCTCCCCCCTGGTTGGCCCGTTGAGACTATGCGCAGGTCAGGGCCACAAAATCAGCATCCGGGACGATTTGGGCGACTTGACGGGCCGATATGATGAAAAGGGCAGGGGGGCAGAAGGAGCGGCTAGAACGCGTCTCAAAGCTGATCAGTTCAGCAGGTTGAGGAGTCGCTCGGCCTGCTGGTCGAGGGTCCCAGGCGGGTTGCGGTGCTCGGCGGGGCCGCCGGGGCGGAGCATGTGCAGCCAGAAGGTGGCGTAGAGCCGGCGCGCGTCGAGGAGCCGGTCGCCGTCGAGGTCGAACATCGTGAGGAACCCGGTCCAGTCAGCGCGCCGGGCTGAGAGGTGTTCGACCAGGTCGGCCAGTTCGAACTCGCGGTCGGACCGTCCGGCGTCTTCGAAGTCGACGATCCGGATCCGCTGCCCATCCCACAGGTAGTTGGCGAGGTTCGGGTCGGTGTGGCCCAGCACGGTGTTGCCGGCGGGGCCAAGGCGAAGCCTGCCCAGGAAGGACCGGGCCGCGCGGGCGGCCTCGCCCGCCGAGCCCGGCAGGTCCAGGCCGGCCATGCGCTCCGTCATCAGCGCGTGGATCTCGGCGGGGTGATCGCGGCGTGCGGGGAGGTCGGCGCACGGTACTGACCACAGTTGGCGCAGGGACGCGGCCAACGCGGCTTGCTGGTCTGTATCCAGGCCGTCGGTCAGTGGCGTGCCGGGCAGCAAGCCCATGCTGACGGTGGGTGGATCGGCATCCAGGTCAGCCTCAATCGGCTCGGGCACCAGGTCGGGATATCGGGCGTACACCCGGTGCAGCACGGCCCACTCCCGGCGGTGTTCCCCGCGCGACCACGACACGTACCGCTTGGTCAGTCGATCCCCGTCGACGAGAAGATGGTGCGTCTGCGACACCCGTCGAATCTAGGTCGTGGCCTGGCTGACTCGCGACGGCAGCAGCAGGGACAGCAGCGCGGCCGCCACGGCCAGGCTCGACAGGATCAGGCCGATCTCGTGGAAGCCCGTAATCGGGCCGACGACCGCGGCCCGGGCGGCCAGCAGCGAGCCGAGCACGCCCACCCCGATCGATCCGCCCAGCCGCTGCGCGATGCTGAACAGGGTGTTGCCGTCGGCCAGCTGGGCGTCGGTCAGCGGCGCCAGCATCACCGACAGCAGGGGTGTGAGGCCGAAGCCGATCGCCGCCGCCCGACCCGACAGGATCGCCGCGGTCACCCACAGCGGCGTGCCGACCGTGATCAGCAGCAGCCCCGCGCCGGCCGCCGCGAGCAGCACGAAGCCGGCGAAGACGAGGTAGCGCACGCCGTACCGCTCGGCCAGCCGCTGCCCGGCGGCCGCGCCGACGCCGGTGATGAGGCCCTGCGGCAGCAGCGCCAGCCCCGTCGCGAAGGCGGTGTGGTGCTGCACCGACTGCGTGAAGACCGGCAGCAGGAACACCGCCGCGAACGCGACCACCGACGACGCGACGCTCAGCAGCAGCGCCAGGGCCGAACGCCGGTGCTGCAGCAGGGTCAGGTCCACCGCCGGGGTGCTGCAGTGCAGGGCCCAGAAGGTGTACGCCGTGAGCAGTGCCCCGCCGCCGATCAGCGCGACGAGGGCGACGGGCCGGGTCCACCCGTCGACGGTCGCGCGGCTGGCCCCGTAGAGGACGGCGACCAAGCCGGCGCCGAGCAGGACCAGGCCGAACGGGTCGGGCCGGGCGTGGCCGTCGGCCCGCGGGGCGACCCCGGCCGGCAGGCGGCGCACGCCGAGCAGGGCGAGCGCGCCGATCGGCAGGTTGACCAGGAAGATCCAGCGCCAGCCGCCGGCCGCGATGAGCAGCCCGCCGAACGACGGGCCGATCGCGGGGGCGAGGAAGAACAGCAGGCCGGCCGTGAGCGGGATCTTCCGCGCCGCGCCGCCCCGCCCGAGCAGGACGCTCATGGCCAGCGGTACCAGCGGCGCTCCGGTGAAGCCCTGCAGCGCCCGGGCGCCGATGAGCACGCCGATGCCCGGCGCCGCCGAGCACAGCGCGGAGGCGAGCACGAAGGCGGCGAGGGCGGCGCCGTAGACGCGCATGGTGCCGAAGCGGCGGGCGAGGTACGACGTCGTGGTGAGCCCGGCCGCGAGGGCCAGCAGGTAGCCGCTGACGACCCACTGGGTGACGGGCAGCCCGGCGTGCAGCTCGCGGGCGATGTCGGGGGTGGCGACGTTGACGATCGACGAATCGATCATCGACAGCAGGGGCCCGGCGAGCAGGCCGAGCTGCATGAGCCCGCCGAGGCGGGGGCCGGCCTCGGCCTCGGTTGCGGTCCCGGTGTCCGCGGCCATCGCGCTACTCCTCGCCGGCCAGCTCGGTGAGGCGCGCCAGCCACGCCAGCTCCCGCTCGACGCGATCGGCCAGTTCGGCGACGACGAGGCCGCCCCAGTGGTGGCTGCGGCTGCTGGCGGTGCGCTCGGCCAGGTCCCGCATGTGCCGCGCCTGGCCCCGCAGGGCGTCGACGCGGGCCTGCAGGACGCGCCGCCGCTCGTCGGGGGTGAGGTGCTCGAACTGCCCGAGCCGGGTGAGGAACTCGGGTTCGTCGGCGGCCAGCTCGGCCGGCAGGTCGGCGAGCATGTCGTGCAGCAGCTCCCGGCCGAGGTCGGTGATCTCGTACACGTGCCGCGGCGGCTTGCCCTCCTGCGCCTCGGCCGTCTTGGTCACCGCCCCGGCCTCTTCGAAGCGGCGCAGCGCCGGATAGAGCGTGTTGTTGTGCAGCGCGTAGGCGGTGGTCTGGGACACCCGTCGCTTCAGCTCGTAGCCGTGCACCGGCCCGCGCTGCAGGTGGCTGAGGATCACGATGTCCATGTACATGTCGTCCAGTCTGACATAGGTACAACTGGACGAATAGCGGCGCTCCTCAGAACTGGTCGTAGCCCTGCGCTTCCTCCGTCACCTGCACGTACTCGTCCACCGTCTCCAGGCGGAACATGATGGACGCCAGGTTGAAGATCCGCGGCGACAGGACACCGACCTCGGCGGCCAGGTCGCGCAGGAGGCTCGGGTGGCCGGAGAGCTCCCGGGCCGGGGCGTCCTCGGCCAGCGCCACGGTCTCGGCCCGCAACGGGTCGACGACCGGCTTGGGGCGCGCCGCGTGCCGGGCGATCCGCAGCAGGCTGGTGAGCAGCACGAGGTCGCGGGTGCGGGTGCCCGGCTCGATCGGGCCGCCCCGGGCCCGCGCGGCCCGGTCCAGCGCGGCGAGGGGCTCGAGGAGATCCCAGGCCTCGTCGAAGCGGCCGCCCCGCTCCAGGATCCGGGCCTGCTGCACGATCAGGTCGCGGACCCGGGCGTCGTCGCCGAGCGCCGAGGCCCGCCGCCGCTCCCGCTCGCACAGCCGCAGCGCGGCCGCCTTGTGCCCGAGGCGCTCCAGCACCTCGATCTCCAGGTCGGGCAGCAGCGACCGGCCGTCGCCGCCGCGGCGCTCGGTGATCAGGGCCAGGGCCTGGTCGTACTGCCGCCGCTCGATCATCGCCACGGCGGCGGGACGGGCCGTGCGCTCCCACTGCTCGTCGTCGGCCCGGGCGCGGACGTCGGGGTCCAGCCGCAGGCCACCGATGCGGCCGGCGACGTACACCTGCGACCCGGGCGGCAGCTCGTCCAGCACCGCGGCCAGCTCCGCACCGGCCGGCTCCTCCCACCGCCCGTCCAGCTCCCGCGCGGGCCGCGCGAGCATCAGGCGGTGGTAGAGCTCCTCGCGCCGGGCGACCGGCTCCGCGCTGTGCGCGTAGTAGTCCACCGCCGCCTCGTGGATGGAACGCGCGGCGGCCGGGCGGTCGCGGGCGATGGCCGCCAGCATGATGGCGCGGACGTCGGGGCGGTGCACGAGGGCGCCGTCGCCGTCGGACGACGGCTCGCACAGGGTCGCCTCCCGCTCCAGGGCGCGGAAGATCTGCGCCGCGTCCTCGGCGGTGAGCGGGGCCAGGCCGCAGGGCCCGGCCAGGACCGCCCGGATGACGTCGGGCGTGATGCGGCGCACGACCAGGCCGGGGTGGGCGACCGCGCGGGCGCGCCGGTCCCGGACGTGTTCGAGCAGCCTGGAGTACAGCTGGCCCTGGATGTCGCCCTCGCCGAGCGCGATGAGCCGGGTCGGGTCGGTCCCCGTGCGCCGCAGCACGTCGGCCGCCAGGTGCAGGCTGAGCGGGTTGCCGCGGGTCAGCCGGGCGATGCGCGTCAGTAGCTCGGCGCCGGTGTCCGCGCCGAGCATGCGCAGCAGCATGACGCTGTCCTTGCGGCTCAGGCCGGTCAGCGGCCACACCCGGCCGGCGCCGAAGCCCGAACGGGGGCGGGCGCGGCCGGCCGCCACCACGCGCAGGCCCGGCACCAGCGCCTGCAGCACGGCCAGGAAGGCCGACAGCTCGCGGGCCACGTACTCGTCGCGGCGGGCCAGCTCCTCGAGGGTGTCGAGCACGAGCAGGAGCCGCCGGTCGCCGACGATCTCGCCCAGCCGGGCCATCAGCTCCTCCGGCACCCGCTCGATGCGCTGGCTGCCGCGGGAGGCGATGTCGGTGTAGCCGCGGCGCCCGGCCGCCTCCCGCAGCCGCGCGCGCAGCCCGGCGATCCGGCCGTCCACCGGCAGCTGCAGGGCGACCTGGCGGGCCAGCTCGTCGAACAGCGACCAGGAGCCGCCGTCCAGCAGCCACGAGCGGTCGAGGCCCGCGTAGCAGACGAGGTGACCGGCGGCGATGCTCTGCTCGACCAGCCGGGCGAGCACCGTCGACTTGCCGCTGCCGCCGACCCCCTCGACCACGAACGGCGCGGCCGGTGCCCCCGTGACGTGCCGGGACAGCGCCTCGACCAGGTCCGCGCGGCCGAGGAAGCCGGCGGCGAGGAGCCGCCGCAGCGGGGCGAGGAGCTGCCGCCACTCCAGGAGCGACTGTGCCTCGGCGGCGGCCGGCAGGGCCGGGTCAGGGCCGAACCAGCGCTGCAGCTGCAGCGCCGCGGCGAGCTCCGCGGTGCCGGCATCGTCCTGCAGGACCGGGGTGCCGCGCAGGTACCGCTCCATCAGCCGCTGCACCGGCTCGTCCGGCCGCCCGGACGTCTCCCCCAGGGCGGCCAGCAGCTCCTCCCTCGGCGTGCCGCGCAGCACCCGCAGCCGCTCGTCGTCGCGCAGGCGCCACCGCGGGGTGCCGCCGGCGTCGACGACCCGCTCGCAGTTGGCGGCCAGGAACGCCGCGAGGCGCTCGCCGGCGTCGTCCGGGCCGGGCCCGAGCCAGTCGAGGTCGAACACCGACAGCACGGCGGCCCGGGTGAGCCACGGCTGGTCAGGCATGGGCGCTCACCCACCGGGTGGTCACGAGGCGCACCACGGACTCCTCCACGAGGGCCAGGTCGGGCGGCTGCGTGCCGGGGCCGAGGATCTCGGCGACGCAGGCGTCCAGCTCGGCCTCGGTGGTGTCGCGGCCCAGGTGGCCGGCGACGTCGGCGAGGAAGCGGTGCAGCACCTCGCCGTCGATGGCCGGAATCTCCTCGACGCGCACCGCGTGGCTGCCGGGCAGGCCGTACGGGTCCAGGCCGGTCACGACCAGGCGGGTGTGCGGCAGCTCGGCGTCCTCGACCCGCGCGATCAGGCCGCGGGCGAGGTCCCGGGCGCTCTCGTGGACGCCGGGGCGGTCGAGGCCGTCGAGGATGATCCAGCGGGTGGCGTGGTCGTGGGGGTAGGCGCCGACGAGGCTGTCGAGGAACTTGCGGACCCAGGCGTCGTCCAGCTCGCCGCTCGGCGTGACGTCCACGCGCAGGCCGAGCTTGGCCGCCAGGGACTCGGCGAACGCGGGGCCGGTGACCTCGCCGGTCCAGTAGTGCGTGGTGACGCGGGCGAACCGGTGGCCGGCCAGGCCGCCGGCCGAGCGCAGGTGCTCCAGCAGCAGCCAGGTGTGCGACTTGCCCGAGCGGGGCGGGCCGTGCACGACCAGCACCCAGTAGTCGGCCCGGGCCAGCTGGCGCAGGCCGGCGCGCAGCTCGTACCGGTCGATGACGGCGCGGACGGTCCGCGGGCCGACGAAGCACCACGCGTACGGGTCGGCGTGGTGGTACCAGCCCACGCCGAGCGCCTGCTCGAGGCGCCGGTCCAGCTCCTGCCGGAACGCCGGGCGCATCTCGCTCACCGCGTCGACGAGGGCGCCGAGCCGGCCCCGCTGGAAGGCGTCGGGCACGGCCTGGGTCCACGCGAGCCGGGCGGTGCTCAGCGGGTAGAGGCCCGGGTTGAGGCCGGCCTGCTCCAGCGTCGGCGGCACCGCGTCGCCGTAGACCGTGCGGGTCAGCAGGTCGACGAGCGCCTCCGTGCGCGGGTGGCGCAGGTCGGCGTACACGAGGTCGTCAGGGCTGAACACGGCCCACCTTGATGCCGCGGGCGGACAGTCCGGCAAGGACGCGCTCGATGCGCCGGCCCTGGTTGCGGTACGAGATGCCGTGCTCCTCGGCGGCGCTCACCCAGCGGTGGTGCAGGCCGACCACCCGCCAGTGCCGGTCGAACACCGGGGAGCCCGACGAGCCGGCCTTGGTGTCCGTCCAGTACTGCACCACGTCGTCGTCGACGTGGCGGACCAGGTTGTGGCTGAGGCCGATCATCTTCGGGCCGCCGTCCGGGTGCTGGATGATGAACACGTAGTCGCCCGGCCGCGGCGGCTCGGCGCCGGTCAGGTCGAGCACTTCGGCGGTGGCGGGGGCCGGCGCGGCCAGCCGGACGACGGCCCAGTCGTGCTCGCGGTCGCCCGCGATGGTGGCCGGGTCGCAGGGCACGACCGTCAGCTGGCGGGAGGCGCCGGCGGCGTCGACCTCGTAGTCGAACCACGCCTCGACCGGGCCGGCCGGGCGGTCCCCGCGCTCCCAGTCGTGCAGCACGTGGTGGTTGGTGAGCAGCAGGTCGGGCCCGATCAGGCTGGCTGTGCCGTGCGCCGGGCCGCCCGCGAAGGTGGCGGTGACGCGGCACACCGACCGGGCCCGCTCCAGCCCGACCCCGAGGAACGCGATGCCGAGCAGCGTGTCGACGCCGTCGACGACCAGCCGCTCGTTCCCGGCGAACCCGACCCAGCCGGGACCCCGCGGGTCGGACAGGCCGTCGGGCGCGCCGGTGCCCGGTTCGAGGACGGGCCGCGGGCCGACCAGCTCGTCGATGCGCCGGCCGAGCGGGGGCTGGCGCCGCCGTACCGCATCCAGCAGCTCAGCGACGAGGTCCTGGGCCCGGGCCTCGGACAGGACGCTCTGCCACTGCTGCAGCGCGCTGCCGGTGAAGGTGACGGTCGCCGGGTTCATCCCGGAGTCGAGCACCACCGCGATCACGTCGGCGGGCTGGAACAGCACCCGGGCGACGAGCGCGTGCAGCGCCCGCAGCGGCGGGCGGGAGAAGTCCAGCGGATACTCGTCCAGGACGCCGCCCACGAAATCCACGGCGTCCAGCCTCCCATCGTCCCGTGCCGGAAACCACCCCGCCGATCGGCGGTGTTTCGATCCGCCAGGGTGCACCCCATAAGGTGGCCGCATGCCGAGCCCGGACCTGGATGCCGCCGCCGAGGAGCTCTTCGCGGCCTTCGCCCACCGGCCGAGGCCCTCCGCACCGCGGCTGTGCGCTGGTCACTGCACCGGCGAGGACGACCACGAGCTACTGAACCGCATCGACCCCCGCGACCTCGACGGCGAGCTGCTGGACCGCTACTGGTGGAACACCTCGTTCGACTGGGAGCTGATGACGTACTTCATGCCGTCCCTGCTGCGCGCCCTGCCGGCCGACGACGGCATCGGCGACTTCATCGTCGCCATCGGCCTGCACGCCCGCTGGCCCGAGCTGACCGGCCGCGAACGCGCCGCGGTCGAGGCGTTCGTCCGCGCCTGGTTCGCCGACACGCTGCGCCACCTGCCGTCCGACGGCCGCACCGCCGGGCGGGTCCTCGATGCCGCCGCGACCATCGGCCTGGACGTCGAGCCGTACCTCGAGCACTGGGCCACGGTGGGCACCCGCGAGGCCCGCTGGCAGCTGGTCGACCTGGTGGTGCCGGGCCCCGACGCCTGCGCCGAGCCGTTCGGCCGCTGGCTGCTGACCCCGGCACCGCGCGCGATGCTCGCCGCCTGCGCGCCCGACGCCCGGACCGAGCGCGACCGCGACCGCCTGGAGACCGCCCTGGGGGTGCTCGCCCTGCGCGAACAGGGCCGGTGGTAGCCGCGTCAGGACTGCGCCGGGGACGGGGTCGCGGTGGAGACGATGTTGCCGTGCTCGTCGACGGTCACCGTGCGCCAGTAGCGGTCCCACTGGTCGTCGACGTAGACCGGCTGCTTGTCCTTCGGGTAGCGCACGTAGCCGGCCGGCGGGTCCTGGCCGTCGGGGACGCAGGTGCGGCCCGTCGTGTTGCCCACCGCCTTGGCCGGGTACGAGTCCGACCCGCAGATCCGCTCCCGCACGTGGCAGCCGGCCGCCGGGAGCAGCGCGGTCGCGAGCAGCAGGGCGAGGAAGCGGCGCATCCGTCTATGGTGTACCACGATGGCGCTGTATGAGCGGCTGCGCGACGCCCTGCGCGACCCCGACCCCGCGGTCCGGCTCGACGCGGCGCGGCGGGCCGGGGAGGCCGGGGATCACCGGCTGGTCGATGCGCTGCTGCGGGCGGCGCTGACCGACGGGGCCGAGGTGCGGGTGGCCGGGGGGCTCGGGGAGACCTTCGAGCACGCCGGGGACGCGGCCGCGGTGGCGCTCGGGGAGATCCTGGCCCGGCGGGGCGGCATCGACGAGCGGGTCGCCGGGGAGGTGACGGACCCGGCGCACGACGACGACCGGGTGGCGACGCTGCTGTACTACCTCGGCCCCCGCTACGAGCCGCTGCGCCAGCGTCTCGAGGCCCATCCCGACCCCCGGGTGCGGCTGCGGGCGGCCCGGGCCGTGCTGTCCATACACCGCACGGCGGCGTACGCGGCGAAGCTGCTGGCTGACCCCTCGCCGCTGCTGCGGCTGGAGGGGCTGCAGGTGCCGGCGGGCGTGCGCGACGACGACGTCTGCCTGCGGCTCATGGCCGGGGATCCGGCGCCGGAGGTACGGGCCGGGGCCGCCCTGCTGCTGCGGTTCGCCGCGATCGGGGTCGAGCCGTTCGTGGCCGCGGTGCGAAGCGAGCGTGATCCGGGGGTGCGGGCGGCGCTGCTGGCCTGCCTGGCGCACCGGCGGCGGGACCCGGAGGCGGTCCGGGCCATGGTCGGGCTGCTCGGCGACGCCGCCACCGCGGTGCGCAAGGCCGCGGCGGAGGCCCTGCGCGACGCCGGCGAGCCGGGCGTCGCCGGGCCGGCGATCGGGCTGCGGGTGCTGGCCGAGCCCGACGAGGGCGTGCTGGCGGTGCTGCTGCGGTACCGGCCGCTGCTGCAGGAGGCGCCGCAGCTGCGCCCGGTCATCGAGCGGCTGCACCGGTACGCCAACTTCGACGGCGACCGGCACGCGCTGGGCGCGCTGCTGTCGGTGCCCCAGCGGGCCGCCGGCGCCGCCCGGGCCGGCGGCGACGCCTTCCTGCGCGAGGTGGCCCGGCAGGCCGCGGACGCCGCCCCGACGCCCCAGCCGGGCATGGCCGAGATGGCGGACGCGGTCGCCGCCCACGACGCCGAGCGGGCGATGACGGCCGGGGAGATGGTCGCCTACCAGGTGGCGCTGGAGGACCCGGCCCACGAGTACCCCGACCCGGTCCGCGGGCCGACGACCGCGGCCCGGCGGGCGCTGCTGCTCACCCGGGCCGCGCACGCCCTCGCGGCGCGGCTGCTGGCGGCCGGCGTGCAGCCGCCGGTGGCGGCGCCGATCGTGCGGCTGCTGCTGCCCGGCGAGGACCCGGTCGAGGCGCTGCGCTCGGTGCTCGGCGTCGAGGAGTGCCGGCGGGCCCGCAACGTGACCTGGCTGCGGCTGCTCATGCGCCCCGCGGACGAGACCTGGTACCTCGAGCAGCTGCGCGCCGCCAGCCCGCAGGACCCGCCGTCGGAGATCGACGTGGCCGACTGGCACCTGGAGCTCGCGGTCGCGGCCGCCGAGGGCCGCCGCACCAGGTAGTCACAGCCGGGCGGCGAGCTTGCGCAGGTGGGCCTCGACCTGCGCCGGATCGTAGCCGCGGGCCACGACGAGCAGGTCCGGCCGCTCCAGCGCGGCCCGGGCCTCGGCCCGCGCGGACGGGTCGTCGCCGAGCAGCGCGTCGGCGGCCTGGCGCAGCAGGCGGTCGATCCGGCCGCGCTCGTAGCCGCGCAGCACGACCTCGAACCCGGGACCCTCGCCGCGGCGCGCGATGCGGTCGTCGAGGCGGCTCCCGCCGTACCGCTGCAGGGCCTCGACGATCTGCTCCCGGGACTGCTTGACCTCGTCGAGCTTGAGCACTACCCGCTCGCCGGGCTCCAGCACGAGGTGGGGGCCGGAGGTGGCCGGCGGGGCCGGCTCGTCGAGCACGACCCGCTCGATCCCGGCCCAGGCGACGAGGGTGCCGTCGCGCAGCGTCACGCCGTCGGGGCCGATGGCGAAGCGGAACGGCCGCAGCTCGTCGCGGGCGAGGACGGCGCCCAGGCCGAGGGCCAGGACGCCGCCCGCGACGAAGATGACCGCGCCGAGGGAGGCGCGGGCGCCCCACGCGCAGAGCAGGGCGACGACGCCGAAGGCCATGACGAGGAGGGCGAGCCCGAGGGACCGCCGCCGGCGCTGCAGCTCCATACGTCGTCACCTTAGCGGGGCCTACTCGGTGCGCAGGGCCCGGGCGGTGCCGGTGCGGGCCGCCCAGCCGGCCGGCAGCAGGGCGCCGGCCAGGGCGATGGCCAGGCCGCCGAGGGCGAGCGCGGCCAGCAGCGGCGGGTGGTACACGTGCAGGATGTGCGCCGGGAAACGGGTGCCGGCGGCGTGGCCCATCCGGGGCAGGATCCAGTCGTGCACGGCGATCCCGGCCGGCACCCCGACCAGGCCGGCCAGCAGGCCGATCCCGGCGACCGAGGTGAGCACCATGGCGACGGTCTGGCGCGGAGCCATGCCGAGGGCCTTGAACACGCCGAGCTCGTGGACCCGCTCGCGGGTGTCCAGCACGACGGTGTTGAGCACGCCGAGCCCGGCGACGGCGACGAGCAGCAGGGTGAGCGTGCCGGCCAGGGTGTCCATGGCCACCACGGTCCCGCTGATCTCGCCGACGTTGACGTCGGCCTCGCCGCCCTGGTCCTGCACGACCTTGCTCAGGGCGGCGGCGTAGGCGGCGAGGTCGGTGCCGTCGGCCACGTCGATGTGGTAGGCGCCCTCGCCCCGGCCGGAGTCCAGCCGCAGGCCGGCGACGGAGCCGGCGTCGGTGACGATCCGCTGGCCGTTGGAGCTCAGGTCCATGACCTCGCCGACGATGCGGACGGTGGCGGTGCGGCCGGCGTTGGTGATCGTCACGGTGTCGCCGATCTTCGTGCCGGCCCGGTCGAGGAAGGCGGTGGGGACGACGGCCTCGCCGGGGCCGGCGAACCAGCGGCCCGCGATGACCTCGTACGTGCCCCAGCTCGCGTCGCCGGTGAAGGTGACGACCTCGGTCGTGCCGGTGAGGTTGGCGACGGTGGCGTCGAACTCGTTGCTCTGGAAGTACCGCACGGTCCCGGCCTGCGCCTTGATCGCCGCCTCGACCGCGGCCGCGTCCCAGTTGCCGGGCGGGCCGGAGTACACGATGACGTCCCCGGCGTCGCGGCGGTTCAGCGCGGTCTGCACGCCGCCGACGGACAGCGCCAGGCCGGCGCCGAAGGTGACGCCGAGCGCGCCGAGGGCGACCGCCGCGGCGATGGTGGCCGAGCGGCCGGGGCGGCTGAACGGGGTGCCCAGGCCGAGGCTCACCGGCCGGGGCAGCGGCAGCCGGCCGAGCAGCTGCCGGGCCCGCCGGCCGCGGCCGAGCGACGGGGTGCGGCCCACGGCGAGGGCGTCGATGGTGCGCAGCCGCCCGGCCCGCAGCGCCGGCCCGAACGCGGTGGCGGCGACGATGGCGAGGACCGCCAGCGGTACCGCCGCGGAAACCCACCAGTCCAGGTGGACCGTCCCGGTGCCGAAGGCGTCGCCCTCCTCCTTCAGCACCGGCAGCGCCGCAAGGTTGCCCAGCGGAATGCCGAGCACCGCCCCGACGGCCGCCGGGACGAGGGCCTGCCGCACGTAGATCCGCACGACCTGGGCCGGGGTGTGGCCGAGGGCCTTGAGGATGCCGATGCGGCGGGTGGCGGAGCTGACCGAGCCGCTCACCACGATGCCGATGATGAGCACCGACATGGCCAGCCCGAGCACGCCGAACGCGACGACGAACGGGGCGAAGGTGCCCGCCACCTTCTCCGCGTCGGCCTTGACGCTCAGGTAGGAGGCTGCGCCCTGCAGGGCGTCCGGGGGCACGGCGGCGGCGATGGCGGCCCGGTCGGCGTTGATCGCGGCATCGGTGCCGGCGTCGGCGAACCGGTAGAGCATCTGCAGCCCGGTCGGGTGCAGCGCCGCCACGGTGTCCGGCAGCGCCCAGGCCTGGGCGGTCCGGCCGATCGAGCGGGCCGTCCCGACGATCTTCATCCGGGTGGCGCCGAAGTCGAGCTCGTCGCCGACGTCGATCGGCGACCCGTCCGCCGCCCACACGATCTCGTTCGGGCCGGTCGGCCAGCGCCCGGCGACGACCTCGAGCGCGTCCACGCCGCCGGTGCCGAGGTCCGGGCGGCCGACCACGGTGGTGGGCGGCAGGTCGATCCCGGGCGGCAGGCCGAGGCCCTGCCCGTGGGTGGCGGTGCGCGGGCGGACGGTCACGGTCGCGAACGGCCCGGCGGTCGCGGTGACCCCGGTGGCGTGCGCGGTCGCGGCCAGTTGCGTGGCGCTCACCTTCGCGGCGTCGAACTGGGCGGCGAGGTGGGCGCCGCGCTGGCGGTCGAAGGCCCGGGCGAACGGGGCCGAGGAGGCGACGAGCAGCCCGACGGCCAGGACGGACGCGGTGACCGTGAGCAGTGTGGTGAGGGCGACGACGACCCGCTTCACGCCGGCACCCCGCTCCCGGCGAGGCGGCCGTCGACGAGGTAGATGGTCCGGGTCGCGCACGCCTCGGCCAGGGCCAGGTCGTGGGTCACCAGCAGCAGGGTCTGCCCGTCGCGGTTGAGCTCGGTGAGCAGCTTGCGCACCTCCTCGCCGGAGGCGGTGTCCAGGGCGCCGGTGGGCTCGTCGGCCAGCAGCAGCGGCGGCCGGTTCATCAGCGCCCGGGCCACCGCGACCCGCTGCCGCTCCCCGCCGGACAGCCGCCCCGGGAAGGCCTTCGCGTGTTTCGCGACGCCGAGGTGCTCCAGCAGCTCGTTCGCCCGCCGCAGCGCCTTGGCCCGGTGCGTGCCGGCCAGCTGGGCGGGCATCAGCACGTTGTCGAGCACGGTCAGGTCGTCGAGCAGGTTGAAGAACTGGAAGACCATGCCGATGCGGCGGCGGCGGTACTGCGCGGACGCCGCCTCCCCCAGCCGGTCCACCCGCACCCCGTCGACGGTCACCGTGCCGCTCGTCGGCCGGTCCAGCCCGGCCACCAGGTTGAGCAGCGTGGACTTGCCGCTGCCGGAGGGGCCGAGCACGGCCAGGGCCTCCCCGGCCTCGACCCGCAGGGTCAGCCCGTCCAGGGCGGCGGTCCCGCCCTCGTAACGCTTCGTCACGTCTTCGAACTCGATCAGCATGCGGCGACGCTAGGCCCGCACACGCTGCGTGGTCGTCGCCCACGCTGCGGGTTTCCGGCGGACCCGTCATCACTGCGATGTACATACCGGTCGGGACGCGCGGGCGCCGGGCCGTCGGCCAGACTGGGCGGATGGAGGTGCGTGCCGCGATCGCGCGCGGCCGGCGGGCCGCGCTGGCCTGGCTGCGGGTGAAGTCGCCGGCCCCGCCGCCGGTGACGGCGTGGGCGTGGGCGGCCGACATCATCCTGGCCGTGCTGCTGGCCGTCGGCGCGGTCAACGGCGCCACGGAGCCCTACGCCGGGGCCGACGAGAAGATGCCCGTGCGCATCCACGTCGTGCCGCACGCGGTTGAGGCGCCGGGCGCGCCCGACGCGCCCGGCGGCGTCTTCGTGCCGCCGCCCGGCGACGATGACCAGCCGGCCGGGTGGCTGCTGGTGGTGGCCGCCCTGACCGCGCTGCCCCTGGCCGCGCGCCGCCGCTACCCGCTGGCTTCGTTCCTGGTCATCGCGGTGTGCGCGTTCCGGGTGTACCGCATGGACGCCGATCCGACCTGGACGGTGGTGGGGTCGGTGATCGCCGCGTACAGCGCGCCGATGTACAGCCGCTACCGCAACCTGGCGCTGGCCTGCGTGGTCGTGGCCGGCGCGCTCGTGCTCGGCTCCAACAGCGACATCCTGCCGAGCCTGCCGTCGGGCCTGGCGATGTTCGTCGCCCTGTCGGCGGTCGGGCTGGGCGCCAACGCCATGCACGCGTGGCGGCAGCGGGCCGCCACGCTCGAGCGTGAGCAGGCGGCGGCGACCCGGCTGGCGGTCGACCGGGAGCGGGCCCGGCTGGCCCGGGAGCTGCACGACGTGGTCACCCACAACGTGAGCGTGATGGTGGTGCAGGCCGGCGCGGCCCGCAAGGTGATGGACACGGCGCCTGAGCTGGCCCGGGAGGCCCTGCTGTCGGTGGAGGCCGGCGGGCGGGCCGCGATGACCGAGCTGCGGCAGGTGATCGGGCTGCTCACGGTCGACGCGGACGGCACCGACCTGGCCCCGCAGCCGGGCCTGGACCAGATCCCGGCCCTGGCCGGGCGGGTCCGGGAGACCGGGGTGCCGGTCACGCTGAGCGTCGAGACCCCGGAGGTCTCCCCCGGCGTCGGGCTGGCCGCCTACCGGGTGGTGCAGGAGGCGCTCACCAACGCGGTGAAGCACGCCGCCGGGGCCTCGGTGCACGTCGGGGTGGCGGCGGCGGGCGGGGTGCTGCGGGTCGAGGTCGTCGACGACGGCGGCGAGGTGTCACCGGGCGCGAAGGGCAGCGGGCGCGGGCTCGCCGGGCTGCGGGAGCGGCTGGCGGTGTACGGTGGCACGCTCACCGCCGGGCCCCGGCCCACCGGCGGGTTCCGGGTGGTGGCCGAGATTCCCTTGCAGGAGGAGGGCGGTTGAGCGAGCGGCTGCGGGTGGTGATCGCCGACGACCAGGCGCTGGTGCGCACCGGGTTCCGGATGATCCTCACCGCCGACGGGATCGAGGTGGTCGCCGAGGCCGCCAACGGGCTCGAGGCGGTGGACGCGGTCCGGCGCACCCTGCCCGACGTGGTGCTCATGGACGTGCGGATGCCGGAGATGGACGGGCTGGAGGCGACCCGCCGCATCCTGTCCCCGGCCGCCGCCGACCCGCCGCGGGTGGTCATCCTGACGACGTTCGACCTCGACCGGTACGTCTACGCCGCCCTCTCCGCCGGGGCGAGCGGCTTCCTGCTCAAGGACGTGAGCCCCGAGCAGCTGGTGGCGGCCGTGCGGCTGGTCCGGGCCGGGGACGCGCTGCTGGCCCCGGCGATCACCCGGCGGCTCATCGAGCGGTACGCGATCCGCGACGAGCGCGCCGCCGCCCTGCACCGGGACCTGTCCACGCTCACGCCGCGGGAGCTCGAGGTGCTGGCGCTGCTGGCCCGCGGGCTGTCCAACGCCGAGCTGGCCGAGCGCCTGCACCTCAGCGACGCGACGGTGAAGACGCACGTGGCCCGGATCCTGTCGAAGCTGCGGCTGCGGGACCGGGCCCAGGCGATCGTGGTCGCCTACGAGACCGGGCTGGTGACTCCGGGCTCGGCGGGCGGCTGAGGCCTCAGCGGGCGGACAGCTCCACGTAGTCGAGGTCGCCGGCGTAGTAGTCGCAGCCCACGCGCACCTGGTCGCAGGCGGTCTTGCCGCCGATCGACAGCGGCCACGAGTTGGCGATGTAGCCGGTGCGCCCGGCCCGCCGCGCCTCCGTCGTGCCGTCCACGGTCAGCACCACGCCGGGCGAGCCGCCGGACTCGACGCGCTCGCAGCGCACGGTGTGCCAGGCGCCGTCGTTGAGCCGGGTGCGCGAGGAGACGATGATCGACCCGCGGTCGCCGCGGAAGAGGCACTGCACGATGCCGTTGGGGATCTGCAGCTTGAAGTTGCCGCCGTCGACGGTGGCCTGGCCCTTCTGCACGATGTTGCCGAAGTGGTACTGCGTGCGCAGCCGGATCGTCACCGCGTAGTCCCGGCCGCCGGGGTTGAGGTCGCTCGCGCTCGGCACGGTCGCCAGGTGCCGCGGGTGCGTCGGCGGGGTGTCCGGGTCGAGGCGGGTGAACCGGTAGCCGGTCGCGCCGCCGCCGGAGACGCCGGTGACCACCTCGCTGCCGATGGTGCCGTTGAGCCCGTGCCCGGAGCCGTCGACCATCGTGCGCGCCGCCGGCCCCTCGTTCATGTCGTAGCGGGCGATGAGGTGCCCGCCGCCGATCTCGGCCGTGGCACCGGCCCCGGTGGCGGTGCCCGCGAGGGTCGCGGCGGTGGTGAGGAGTACGGCGGCCATGTGCCGCGACCGTGTGCGCATGCCAGTCATCCTAAATGCCCGGATCTTGCGTAAATGTGGACTTTCGCGCAG
Organism: Dactylosporangium salmoneum; assembly: GCF_039532525.1. Taxonomy (NCBI): domain Bacteria; kingdom Bacillati; phylum Actinomycetota; class Actinomycetes; order Micromonosporales; family Micromonosporaceae; genus Dactylosporangium; species Dactylosporangium salmoneum. The sequence continues at coordinate 28,154 of NZ_BAAARV010000081.1, read as the reverse complement.
ATGCCGAACCGTTATTTCACCGGACCTCCTGGCATGATTCGGACATGGATGCGTCTGCTCACCGGGTCACGCTGGACCGCGGCGAGGTCTCCCTCTCCTGCCTCGTCGCAGGTGCCGGCGGCGGCCGGGTGGTACTGCTGCACGGCCTGGCCGGCGACGCCGGGGAGCTGCACCCGACCGCCGAGGCGCTGGCCCGCGGCCACCGGGTGGCGGTGCCGGACCAGCGGGGCCACGGCCGCAGCACACGGCGCCCGGCCGACGTGTCCCGCCGCGCGTACGCCGCCGACGCCGCCGCCGTGATCGAGCGGCTCTGCGACGGCCGCCCGGCCGTGCTGGTCGGGCAGTCGATGGGCGGGCACACGGCGATGCTGACGGCGGCGTGGTACCCCCACCTCGTCCGCGGCCTGGTGATGCTGGAGGCCGGCGTCGGCGGGACGGCGCCCGGCGACGAGGACTACCCGGCCCGGCTCGGCGCGTGGTTCGCGGGCTGGCCGGTGCCCTTCGCCGACCGGGCGGCGGCGGTGCGGTACCTCGGCGCGAACCCTCTGGCCGAGGCCTGGGCGGACGCAATGGAGGCGGGCGAGGACGGCCTGCGCCCGCGCTTCGACGCCGACGTCATGCGGGCCGCGATCGAGCCGGTGGCGGCGCGGGCCCGCTGGGAGGAGTGGGCCTGCGTGACCGCCCCGACGCTGCTGGTCCGCGGCGAGCACGGCAAGATCCCGGCGGCCGAGGACGAGCGGATGCGCGCCGAGCGGCCGGACGCCGGATACGCCGTCATCCCGGGCGCCGGCCACGACGCCCACCTCGACGCCCCGCAGGCCTGGCTGGCCGTCCTGCGCGACTTTTTGGACTCGATCGACTGACCGCGATGTGCTATCAACATCGCCGTGTCGATGAATCACGGGGATGACCACGAGGACGAGCCGCCGGCGCCGCGGCCGTCCAACCGAATCCTGATCGTGTCGTGCGCCGTCGCCGCGGCGATCCTGGCCGCCGCGGCGATCTTCATCGTGCTGGACCGCCGCGGGACCGGCGGGAGCGAGGCGGAGCCGGCCGCGGCCGGCACGCCGAGCCCGAAGCCGCCACCGGGAAGGCCGTCGGGCGACGACATCGTGCTGCCGTCGGGCCCCGTGACCGTCGTGCTGGACGGCGAGACCGTCACGCTGCAGCCCGGCCAGATCGGCGCGTTGTCGCTGCCGGTGTCCCTCACCGACTGGGCCGCCCGGCTCCCCCGGCCCGTCACGCTGGCGACCGCGGGCGGCGCCCGCCACGGCGAGGTGCGCCTCGACAAGGCGCTCGCCGTGGTCGAGGTGACGATGGACCACGGCGATGCGATGTTCAAGGTGGACTGCCAGGTCCGTGGCGACGACGACGGCAGGCTGCCGCAGTCGGCGCTGGACTTCCTCAAGGCCTGCACGACCGCCACGCTCACCACGGGCGAGCCGATCGAGGCGCCCACCGCGAACTGGCTCGCCGGCCGCCTCCACCCGGTCGCCGACCGGCAGCCGGTGGTGAGCTGGAACTGCGGCTGGCTGCAGGCCCGGCTGATCCTGGACCGCAGCACCGCCGACCTGGAGCTGCAGGCGGCGTCCCCCGGCCCTCCCGGCGACTGCCAGGAGGTCCGCTGGTGAGCCGCCTATCGGCGCTGGACGTCGTCGAGGCCTGCGGGGTGGCCGCCATCCCGGCCGGCGACCCCGTCGCCGACGTGACCCGGGCCCGGCTCGACGGCTACCTCCTGCCGGTCGAGAAGCCGCTGCCGCAAGTGCGCTGGGACCGCGCCACCGACTTCCCCCAGTACTCCGTATGACGGCACTCGCCGCGCCGCTGCGTGCCTGGGTCGAGTCCGCCGCCGGGTCGCGGGTCGCCGGGGTGCGCGCGCTCACCGGCGGGTACAGCAACGACAACGCGGTCCTCACGTTCGCCGGCGGCGGCGAGCTCGTGCTCCGCCGCTACCTGCGGACCAACGCCTGCGCGGTCGAGGCGGCCCTGGCCGCCCGCCTGGCCGGGGTCGTGCCGGTGCCCGAGGTGGTGGCGGCCGACCCGACCGGCGAGGCGGCCGGCGAGCCCGCGATGCTGTCCGCGCTGGCGCCGGGCCACCCGGCCGGCGAGGTCCTCGACGGGCTCGCCGGGCCGGAGGCGGCCGAGCTGGGCGGGGCGATCGGCGAGGCGCTGGCCGCCGCCGGCACGGTGACCTTCGCCGCGCCCGGGTTCTTCGGCGACGGCACGCTGACCCCCGGGCCGGAGGGCGCCGAGCCGGCCGCCGGCCTCGGCGCCTGGGTGGCCCGCTGCCTCGCGCACGGCAACGCCGAGGGCCACCTCACCGGCCACGAGCGCCGCGAGCTGCAGCGGATGGCCGACGAGGCCACGCCGCAGCTCGCGGTGCTGCACGGCTCGCGACGGCTCGTGCACGGCGACTTCAACCCGAAGAACCTCCTGGCCGAGCGCCGCGGCGGCCGCTGGCGGGTCGCCGCGGTGCTCGACTGGGAGTTCGCGTTCAGCGGCGCCCCGCTCTTCGACGTGGGCAACATGCTGCGCGACCCGCGGCCGGCCGGGTTCGAGGAGGCGTTCCTGGCCGGGTTCCGCGCCGGCGGCGGGGAGCTGCCGCCGCGGTGGCGCCGGCTGGCCGGGGCGCTGGACCTGTACTCCCTCGCCGATCTGCTGACCCGGCCGGCCGGGCACCGCTACTTCGCGAGGGCGATCGAGCGGATCCGGGCCAGGGTGTCCAGCTGAGCCGGGTCGTCGGCGTAGCAGTACAGGACGACCTCGTCGGCGCCGAGCGCCCGGTAGGCCTCGATCGCCCCGGCGATCTGCTCCGGATCGCTCAGCGGCGCGCCCCAGCCGGGCCGCCCGGTGAACGCGTAGTAGTCCGCGACGGCCCGCCGGGCCCGCTCGACCGTCGCGGCCGGCCCGGCGGCCACGTTGACCTGGCAGACGAGCCGCGGCCTGCCGGACCGCCCGGCCGCGTCCCACTCCTGCCGCACGGTGTCGAGCAGCCCGCCCGCCCACTGCGGCGGCGCGGCGCAGATGAAGCCGTCGCCGTGGCGGGCCACCCGGCGCAGCGCGGCCGGGGCGAACCCGCCGAGCAGGACGGCCGGGCCGGTGGGCGTCAGCGGGCGGGGGCCGATGTTCGTGCCGCGGTACGCCCCGCCGCCCCAGATCCGGCGCAGCGCGACGATCTGCTCGTCGAGCGCGCGGCCCCGCCCGCCGGTCGGGGTGCCGGCGGCGGCGTGGTCGTCGTCGCGCCCGCCGATGCCGAGCCCGAGCACGAACCGCCCGCCGGCCATCCGGTCGAGCGTGGCGGCCTGCTTGGCCAGCAGGGCGGTGCTGCGCAGCGGCCCGAGCAGCACCTCGGTCTGCAGCCGGATGCGCCGGGTCGCGCCGGCCAGGACGGCGAGCGCCGCGAGGGGCTCGGGGTTGTCGTAGGCGAGCCGGTCGAGCAGCGCGAGGGTGGCGAAGCCGTGCGCCTCGGCGGCGCGGGCCCAGTCGGTCAGCCGCTCGGGCGCGCTGATGGGCAGGCCGATGCCGATGTCCATGGGTGGTTCCTCCGTGAGGTGGGCAGCAAAAACTGAGCCGCCCCCTCCTCCCCGCGCCTCGGCGAGGTCCCCGGCCCATCTGCGACGTGGTTCTCGGCCCGGGAATTCGGATTTCCCCGGCACTATAGCCGCTCGGGCCGCGGGGCCTACAGCAGCGGGGTCGCGGGGTCCGCCTCGGTGATCGCGGGGTGCCGGCCGGGGTCGTAGCGGGTCAGGCCGACGGCCCACCAGAACTCGCCGCGCGGGATGCCGGCCTGCTTGAACCGGCCGTCGGCGTAGAGCACCGCCCAGCCGTCGGCCCAGGGGCGTACCGTCGCCAGGGAAACGCCGTCCGCGGCCCGCCAGACGCGCAGGGTGCGGTCCGCGCCGGCCGTGGCCACGTGCCGCCCGTCGGGCGACCAGGTCACCGACCAGACCGGGCCGAGGTGGCCCTCCAGGGTGTGCAGCGGTGTGCCGTCGGACGACCACAGGCGGGCGGTGCGGTCCTCGCTCCCGGTGGCCAGGAGGCGCCCGTCCGGGGACCAGGCCACCGACCGCACGCCCTCGGCGTGGCCGTCGAGCGTGATCCGCGACTTGCCGTCGGAGGCGGTCCAGATCCGGGCCGTGCGGTCGGCGCTGGCGGTGGCCAGCAGCCCGCCGTCGGGCGACCAGGCGACGGCGGCGACCCGGCCGGTGTGCCCGAAGAGGTCACCGAGCTGCTCGCCGTCGGTAGTGCGCCAGACGCGGACGGTGTTGTCGGTGCTGGCGCTGGCGAGCCGGTGCTGGTCGGGCGACCACGCCACGTCCCAGATCCGGCCGAGGTGCCCGGTCAGGACCCGCAGCGGGGGGCCGCCGGCCTGCCACAGGCGCACGGTGCGGTCGACGCCGCCGGTGGCCAGGTACCGGCCGTCGGGCGACCACGCGACCGCCCACACGGCGCCGGTGTGGCCGGTCAGCACGGCGAGGGGGCGGCCGGCGTCGGCCTGCCACACGCGCACGGTGCGGTCCTCGCCGGCCGTGGCCAGGAACCTTCCGTCGGGCGACCAGCCGGCCCCGCGGACCGGGCCGTCGTGACCGACGAGCGGCGGGCGCGGGCTGCCGTCCGGGGCGTGCCACACGTACGCGGCGCCGTCGGCCCCGGCGGCGGCGAGGTGCGTCCCGTCGGGCGACCAGGCCGCCGTCCACAGCCCGCCAGCGGGCGCGGTGAGCACGCCGCGGGCCGCGCCGTCGGCGATGCCCCACAGGCGCACGGTGCGGTCGGCGCCGGCGGTGGCCACGGTGTGCCCGTCGGGCGCCCACGCCAGGGCGCGGACCTCGCCGGTGTGGCCGTTGAAGGTGTACTGCGGGCGCCCGTCGACGGCCAGCCACAGCCGGGCGCTGTGATCGGCGCTCGCGGTGGCGATGAAGTGGCCGGTGGGCGACCACGACACCGAGGCGATGCCGCCGGTGTGGCCCAGGATGGCGCCGAGCGGGCGGCCGTCGGCGGCGCGCCACAGCCGGACGCTGCGGTCGGCGCCGCCGGTCGCGAGCATCCCGCCGTCCGGGGACCAGGCCACGGACCAGACCGCGCCGGCGTGGCCGGTGATGGTGCCGACGGGGGCGCCGCCGGCCTGCCAGACCCGTGCGGTGCCGTCGGTGCCGGCGGTGGCGAGGAGGTGCCCGTCCGGGGACCACGCGACGTCGCGGACCCAGTCCTTGTGGCCGCTCAGGGTGTGCTCGTGGGTGCCGTCGGCGCGCCACAGCCGTACCGTGTGGTCCTCGCCGGCGGTGGCCAGCCGCAGGCCGTCCGGGGACCAGGCGATGCGGCGGACCCGGTCGTCGTGGCCCTCGAGGACGTGCAGCGTCGCGGCGTCGGCCACGCGCCACAGCCGTACGATGTTGTCCTCGGCCGCGCTCGCCACCAGGTCGCCGCGCGGGGACCAGGCGACCGCGGTGACGGGTCGCGCGTGCCCTCGCAGGGTGCGCACGTGGGTGCCGTCGGCGCGCCAGATCTGCACGCCGGCCTCGGCGGCGACCGCCAGCAGCGTGCCGCTGGGATCGAACGTCACGTCCGTGCCGGGCGGGGCAGAGAACTCCAGCACCGGCGCGCCGGGGTCGGCCGCGGCCTCCGTCACGGCGACTTCGGCCGGAGCCGCCTCGCCCGCGGCAGCCCGGATCGGGGCGGCCACGGCCGGGGCGGGCTCGCTCGGGGCGGCTTGAATCGGCGCGGCTCGGATCAGGGCGGCCTGGATCGGCGCGGCTTGGATCAGGGCGGGCTCGATCGGCGCGGCTTGGATCAGGGCGGGCTCGATCGGCGGGGCTGGAAGCGGTGGCAATTCGGCGATCGGCGCCATCACCGGCGCTGGCGTCGCGAGCTGTGGACCCTGCCCGACTTGCGGGACGGCACCGACCCGAGGCGCCTGCGGGGCGGCCGGGAGCGCGAGCAGGCTCCCCTCCGCCACGACCAGCTCCGGCATGTCGACGACCGTCGGGCTGATCCGCAGCGTCCGGTGCAGCAGCGTGGCGGCCAGGGGAATCCGCGACGACCCGCCCACCAGGAACACGCCGTCGATGCGCTCCGGCCCCACGCCGGCCTCGCGCAGCACCTTGACGGTCAGCGCCACGGTCCGGTCCAGGTGCGGCCGCGCCGCCTTCTCGAACTCCTCCCGGGTGAGGTGCAGGACGGCGTCGACCAGCGGCACGTACAGCTCCGCCGTGGAGTGCCGGGTCAGCTGCTCCTTCGCCGCCCGCGCCCCGCTCCACAGCGTCTGCCGGGCCTGCCGGTCGGCGACGGTCTGCGGCCAGTCGAGGACGCCCCACACCCCGGCCGCCGTCGCGGTCAGCCCCTGCACGTGCGCCACCACGGCCGCGTCGAGGTCGAGCCCGCCGACGTCGTTGAGCCCGTCGGACGCGACCACCTCGAGCCCGTCGCCGGTCCGGCGCACCACGCTGACGTCGAACGTCCCGGCGCCGAGGTCGAACACCACGACGTGCCGCCCGGGCGCGACCTGGCGTTCGAGGGTGGTGACGAAGTACGCCGCCGCCGCGACCGGCTCGGGCACCGTGCCCGCCACCTCGAGCCCGGCCCGCCCGGCCGCCGCGAGCAGCACCGCGAGCCGCGACCGCCCCCACGCCGCCGGGTGGGTGAGCACGACCGACCGCGGCGCCTCCCCGGCCACCCGCCGGGCCTCGGCCGCGACCCGCCCGAGGATGGCCGCGAGGACCTCGGCGACCTCGTACTCCTGCTCCCCCAGCCAGATCGTCCCGTCGTCGATGCGCCGCTTCGGGTTGGCCTCGAGCCCCTCCGGGTACGCCGTCGCCGCCAGCTCCGCGTCCCGCCCGGTCCGCAGCCCCGTGCCGGCCCCCGCGAACACCGCGGAGGACAGCAGCGGCGAGGCGTCGAACAGCAGCGTCCGCGCGGGCCCCTGCGGCCCGGCCAGCACGGCGACGGTCGTCGACGTGCCCAGGTCGATCCCGAGCCGATACGTCACCGGGACACCCTACGGTCGCCGCCGCGCCCCGGGCCTCCCCCGAGCATCCAGGTGCGTTCATCCCCGGGGCCGGCAGTGCGTCACCGGCCGGGGCGGCGCGGGTGGCGGACCCGGAGGCCGGGCCCGCCACCGTGCGCGCTACTTGAGGTGCGGCTTGACCTGCGAGGTGTAGATGCCCTCGAGGGTGGACTTGAGCTTGGTCATCTCGGCCTGGACGTCGCCGTTCTTGGTCAGGATGGTGGCGCAGGCGTTGGCCATCTCCTGGTCGGCGCCCGGCAGGAACACCCGGGCCCAGTCCTGGTTGCGGGTCACGGACAGCTGGTCGATCGCGACCTTGGCCTGCGGGGTCTTGGCGATGATCGCCGAGGCGTCGGCCGACTTGCGCACCGGCATGTACCCGGTCGCCTGCGCGAACTTCAGCGTGTTCTCGGGCGAGGTCAGGAACTTGATGAAGGTGGCCGCGGCGACCTGGTTCTCCGGCTTGATCTTCTTCGGGATGCCGACGCCGGCGCCGCCCGTGGGGCAGACCGGGGAGGTCGACTTCGGGCCGCCCGGCAGGAAGCCGGCGCCGACGTCGAACTTGGCGACCTTGAGGATGCCGACCAGGCTGCCCGTCGAGCCGATGGTCGCGCTGACCGCGCCGGCGGAGAGGTCCTGGGTGGAGTCCTTGCCGGCCACGCCCGACCACTTGCCCTTGTACACGGCGTCGGCGAGGAACTGCAGGCCGGCCACCGCCTCGGGCTTGTCGCAGGTGACGTCGAAGCTCTCCTTGGCCGACCAGCCGCCGCCCTGGCCCCACAGGTTGTTCTGGAAGCTCCAGCCCGCGTAGCCCGCGAGCGCCGGCAGCTGGAACGCGTGCTGCAGGCCGGCGTTGGCCGACTGCAGCTTCGGCGCCCACTCGGCGAACTCGTCCCAGGTCGTCGGGGCCCGGTCGGGCAGGCCGGCGGCCGCCCAGTGCGCCTTGTTCCAGTAGAACAGCGGGGTGGAGCGGGCCCACGGCACGGCCCAGGTCGAGTTGTTGTACTTGTAGTCGGTCAGCAGCTGCTCGCGGTAGTCGCTGGTGTCCCAGTTGAGGGCCTTGAACAGCCCGTCGAGCGGGATGATCGAGTCCTGCAGGAAGTAGCGGAACCACCACACGTCCGACAGCACGACGAGGTCGGGCAGCGTGCCGCCGGCCTGCGCGGCCTGGAACTTCTGCGCGATGTCCTCGTACGTCGAGCCGGCCGACACCAGCTGGACCTTGATGTCCGACTGGCTCTGGTGGAACGCGTCGATGATCTCCTGGGTCACCTGCTGCGACGACCCGGGGTTGGACGACCAGAAGGTGATGTTGCTCGCCGGCTTGACGCCGGTGAAGTCGAGCTCGGGCTTGGCGGACGAGGCGGGCTCGTTCGACGTCGAGGGGCCGCCGCCGCACGCGGCCAGGGCGGCGGCGGACAGGCCGCCGGCGGCGAGGCCGAGGAACCGGCGCCGGTTGAACTCGGCGGGCTGGGAAAAGGACACGTTGAACCTCCAGGTCGATCGGCTGATCACCCCTTGACGGCACCCTGCGTCAAGCCGGTGACGATGTAGCGCTGCAGCGCGGCGAACACCACGAGCACGGGCAGCAGAACCATGACGGTGCCGGCCATGACGATGCCGTAGGAGGCGGCCGAGCTCTCGCTGTTCTGCAGCAAGGTCAGGCCGACCGGCAGCGTCATCATGTCCGGGTTCGAGACGATCACCAGCGGCCAGAGGTAGTCGTTCCACTCGAACACGATGTTGACCAGCGCGACGGTGGCGATGCTGGGCGCGGCCATCGGCACGACCATGCGCCACAGCCGCCGCCAGTGCCCGGCCCCGTCGGTCTCGGCCGCCTCGAGCACGTCGGCGGGCAGGGTCAGGAACGCCTGGCGCAGCAGGAAGGTGCCGAAGCCGCTGCCCAGCCCGGGCAGGATGATGCCCCAGTAGGTGTCCTGCCCGCCGAGGCTGCTGATGAAGGTGAAGTTGGGCACGACGCTGACCTGCGGCGGCACCATCAGCGTCGCGAGCACCGCCCAGAACACGAAGCGCTTGCCCGGGAAGCGCACGAACACCAGCGCGTACGCGGTGACGATGGCCAGCAGCACCTTGAGCCCGGCCCCGACGACGGTGACGACCGCCGAGTTGAGGAACAGCCGGCCGAACGGCACGACCTCGGCCGCCGTGCTGTAGTTCTGCGGGTGCCACGGGTCGGGCAGGATGACGAGCTTCTGGGTGATGACGTCGCCCGGCGTCTTGAACGACGACAGCACCAGGTACGCCAGCGGCAGGATCACCACGAGGATGGCCAGCACGATCGGCACGTAGCCGGTGGCCAGCGCGGCGACCAGGTTGCGCCGCGAGAGCGGCCGACTGTCCACAGTGCTCATCCGCGCGCTCACCGGTAGTGCACCCGCCGCTCGAGGACGATCAGCTGTACCAGGGTCAGCACGACCAGCAGCACGAACAGCACCGTGGAGAGCATCGCCGAGTAGCCGGCCTGGTTGTAGCCGCCGAACGCCCGCAGGTAGGCGTCGTAGATGAGGGTCGTGGTGCCGCGGCCGAGCGGCGTCATCGCCCGGATCAGGTCGAAGGCCTGCAGCGAGTTGAGCAGGCTCGTGACCATGAGGAAGAACGTGGTCGGCGACAGCAGCGGGAACACGACCTTGAAGAACTTGCGCAACGCCCCGGCCCCGTCGATCGCGGCGGCCTCGAGCACGTCGCTGGAGATCGACTGCAGCCCCGCCAGGTAGATCACGGCGGCGTAGCCGAGGTTCTTCCAGACGTACACCAGGACGACCATGACGAGGCTGAGCGTCTCGTCGTTGAACCACTGGGGGCTGTCGAGGCCGAAGCCGCGCAGGACCGCGCCGAGCGCCCCGACCGTGGGGTCGAAGATGTACTGCCAGGCCAGCCCGACGCCGACGCCGGAGAGCACGAACGGCGAGAAGACCGTCGCCTGGGCCAGCCCGGCGCCGCGCACCTTCCGGTTGAGCCCCAGCGCCACCAGCAGTCCCAGCCCCATGGACAGCACGACCGTGGCCACGGTGAACAGGGCGGTGGTGAGGAAGACGTCGCCGGCCTGCGACGAGGAGAAGAACTGGACGTAGTTGTCGAAGCCGACCGCCCGCGCCGTGTCCGACCCCAGCGTCCAGTCCAGCGTGGAGTAGTACACGTTGAGGATCAGGGGCCGGTAGGTGAACGCCACGATCAGTGCGAGGTTGGGCGCGGCCAGCGCCACGAACACCAATGCCTCGCGCCAGCCGCGCCTGCGCCGGGCCCGTCGCACCCTGGCGCGGTCGTCTGCGGCGACGGGTTCAGGCGGCGACGGCTCGGCCGTGGTCCTGAGCCCAGCAGTCATGATCGGCAGCTAACGCGGAACAGCTGTACGGACCGCAAGCGCTCGGTGAACGCCTTGCATCGACCTATTTAAGGCATATGGAAGTACCGACCCGATTTGGGTTACCACGGGCGGTACAGCTGGGACGCCGCCGGGCCGTTCGCGGCACGGGTCAGGCGGACTCCGGCACGACCTCGTGGTCCGCGGCCCGGGTTGCCTCGGGTCGCGGTCGCGGCGTGCGGTTCATGTCCCGCATGGCAGGCAGCATGAGCGGAACGGTGGTGGCGACGACGAAGATCGTCGCGAAGGCGAGCAGGGTGGTGCGCAGGCTGGTGGCTTCGATGAGGCCGCCCGCCAGCAGCGGGCCGACCGGGGTGCCGATCCAGGCGCTGGCCTTGAGCGCGCCGAGCGTGCGGGCGCGCAGCCGCGGCGGGACGCGTTCGAAGAGCACGGCGTTGAGGATCGGGTTGAGCCCGCCGACGGCGAGTCCGGCGACGAACGCGACGGTCAGCGCGGGTGGCAGTGTGCCGGTCAGGGCGAGGACGAACGACGTCGGGGCGCCGGCGATGAGCACCCCGGCGGTGAAGACGACCCGTCTGGGCAGCCTCGGCCCCAGCCAGGCGGCGACGAGCGCGCCGATGAGGGCCCCGGCGCCGAGCGCGCCGGCGATGAGGCCGAGCGCCCGGGGTTGGTGCAGATGCTCGCGCACCCACACGGGCACGAGCACGGCGTTGATGCCCTGGTCGAGCAGGTTGGTCAACGCGATCATGGCGACCAGCACGAGCATCAGGCGGTCGGCGCGGATGAACCGCACGCCGTCGGCAAGGTCCGCCACGTACTGACGGGTGCCCAGCCGGCGTCCCACGGGCGGCGGCTGGGCGCCTGCGGGGACGAGCAGGGCGACGAGCACGGCGGCGAGCGCGAAGCTGATGCCGTCGACGAGCACGACCGCCGGGGCCCCGAGCAGCGAAATCATGACGCCGGCCGCCGAGGCGCCCACGAGCAGGCCGGTCTGGTTCGCGCTGCCGTGCAGACCGGCGGCGCGTTCCAGCGGCACCGCTCCCAGGCCTGCCGTCACGGGCACCAGGACCAGGCCCGCGCAGTCGGCTACGCCCCGGACCGCGCCCGCGACGGCCACCAGGCCGGCGAGCGCGCCCGGCGGCAGGAGACCGAGGGCGTGGAGGGCGGGAATGGCGCATACCGCAACGGCCGCCGCGGTGTTGCCGAGCACGTACGCGCGCCGGGCGCCGACACGATCGACCAGCGGTCCACCGAGCGCTTGCATCGCGACGTACGGCGCCATCTCGGCGAAGGCGACGAGGCCGGTGCGGGTGGCGCTGCCGGTCGAGGTGAGCACCAGCCAGGGGATGGCCAGGGCCGACATCGACGTGCCGAGCACCGAGACGAGTTGGGCGACCAACTGCCCGGTCAACGGCCGCAGTGACTCCCGCTCCATGGCAGCCCCCGTGGTCAGTCCCGCAGCGGTGTCCTTCGGGCCCGGACGATCCGGTGACCGATCCGCCAGCCGTCCGCGCCGCGCACCACGGTGTCGGTGTAGGTCAGGCTGCCGACCGTCCCGTCGGCGCGCACGCCGAGCGCCTTCGACACGGCGTGCACGACCCCGTCCCCGGCTTGGCTCAGCACGATGTTGGTCACGTGGTGCGCGACCGGGTTACGGTCCCCCAGCGCCAGCGCGGCCTCCCGGATGGCGTCGACCCCGCTCAGCACCCCGCCCCCGAGATCCGTGACGTCGTAGGCGATGTCGGCGGTGAAGATCTCGGCGAACCCGTCCAGGTCACCGCTGTCGCTGAGGTGCCCGTGCCGGTTGATGAGATCCGTGATCGCCACCCGGTCCTCGTGACTCAGGCTCATGCCGCCCCTCCCGGGCCCGCTCGGACTCGCCAACCCTACCGGGACGCAGGTACCAATGCGGACCCGATAAGTCGGGCGCCGGCGCGCCACGACTTATCGGATTTATGCCCCGTCAGGCTATAAGTCGAAAATGTTGTGATTTACAACTGCTGGGCGATCTGGATCAGGTTGCCGCAGGTGTCGTCGAAGACGGCCGTGATCACCGGCCCCATCTCGATCGGCGGCTGGGTGAACACCACGCCCGCCGCCACCAGCCGCTCGTACTCCTTGTGCACGTCGTCGACGGCGAACGACGTCCACGGGATGCCGTCGGCGACGATCGCCTCGCGGAACGGCCGCACCGCGGGGTGCCCGGACGGCTCCAGCAGCAGCTCCACCCCGTCGGGCGCCTCGGGCGACACGACGGTGAGCCAGCGGTCGGTCTCGCCGATCGGCACGTCGTGCTTGACCGTGAAGCCGAGCACCTCCGTGTAGAAGCGCAGGGCCGCGGCCTGGTCGTCGACGAACACGCTGGCCAGGTTGATTCTCATCTCGTCTCCTTCGGACGCCACCGGTCGACGATGGCCTCCAGCGGGCCGGCGTCGACGTGATGGAACTTGTACCGGCCCTCGCGGCGGGTCCGGACCAGGCCGGCCGCCTCGAGGACGTCGAGGTGCTGGGAGATCGCCTGCCGGGACGAGGCGATGCCGTGCTTCATGGCGAGCCTGCCGCACAGCTCGAACAGCGTCTGCCCGTCCCGGTCGGTGAGCTCGTCGAGGATCGTGCGCCGGGTCGCGTCGGCGAGCGCCCGGAACACGTCACCATCGGCCACGACCACCAGCATAGGCAAGTATCGGCTTGCCTATCAAGTCCGGCAGACTCGACCGGATGACGACGTCGTTCACGCTGACTTTCGACTGCGCCGCGCCTGGCAGGATGGCCGCGTTCTGGTGCGAGGCGCTGGGGTACGTGCCGGCCGGGCCGCCGGCCGGGTTCGACAGCTGGGAGCAGTGGCTGCGCGCGTTCGCGGTGCCGGAGGAGGAGTGGGACGACGGGGCGGCGATCGAGGACCCGTCCGGGACCGGGCCGCGGATCTCGTTCCTCAAGGTCCCGGAGCCCAAGACGGCCAAGAACCGGGTGCACCTCGACGTGCAGGCCGGCGGCGGGCGGGCGGTGCCCTGGGAGACCCGCTGGCCCCGGGTCCGGGCCACCGCCGACCGCCTGATCGCCGCCGGGGCCACCGTCCTGACCGAGGCCGAACTGGACGGCCACCTCGACCACATCGTCCTCGCCGATCCGGAGGGCAACGAGTTCTGCGTGGTCTGACCGTCATGGGACAGCGCCGGCGCGGCCGACCTGGCAGCATGCCTGACCGTGGGCGAGCTGTGGCAACGCGCGCGCGACGGGGTCGACGCCGGCGACCTGGACGGCCTCGCCGACCTTCTCGCCGGGGCGGACGCGGCGGACCGGGCGGCGCTGCTGCCGCTGCTGGAGGAGCACCGGCCGCCGGTCGCCCAGGCGGAGCCGGTCGAGCTGCCGCCGCTGGAGCCCGAGCCGGAGCCCGAGCTGCCCACGGGCAGCTTCGCCGTCGCCTTCCTCACGTACGGCAACGAGCCCCCGAAGATCCCGCAGAACACCGGCGAGTGGCGGGCCCACCTCGCCGCCCAGCGGCTGCGGGAGCGCGAACGGGCGCGCGAGCAGGAGCTGTACCACCTGCGGCACGAGGCGACCCGCGCGGCCACCCGGCGCAACATCGCCCGGCAGGCGGCCCACGCCTTCGCGATCCTGGCCTGCACCGCGAAGGCGCCCGACGCCGTGCGCGCGTGCTTTCGCCCCTGGCCGGACGCGCTGCTCGACCCGGCCGGCCTGCCCGCCCGGATCACCGACCCGCGCGGCGCCGCCGAGCGGGTGAACCACGACTGGCCGCCGCCCGATCTGCCGCTGTGGCCGATGATGACCCCGTCGCGGCCGGAGATCGCGGCGATGCACATCCAGCCGTACGCGGTCTCCTGGCTCGACGGGAACAACCTCGGCACCGGGGTGCTGGCCGCCCTCGCCTCCCTGGACGGGCCGGACGGCCCCGCCATGGCGCTGCTCCTGGCGTACACCTTGGGCAATCACCGCTCCCAGGTGCGCCTCGCCGCCGCCGACCTGCTGCTGGCCCGGGCCGCGCGGCCGGGCTGGACCGGCACCGCCGCGGGCGAACAGGCCGGCGAGCTGGCCGCCGCGGGCCTGCTGACCCTCCAGCGGATCGTCGCGCCGCTGACCGAGGCGCTGCGCGGCGGCGCGCACGAGGCGGTGTGGCAGTTCGCCGCGGCCGCCCTGCCGCCGCTGCTGGCCCTGCCGCCCCGGCCCGGCCTGGCCGACCTGGTGGAGCTGGCCGCGACCGCCGCCCGCACCGGAGGCGGCCCCCGCCCGGCCATTGCCGGCCTGTCCCAGGCCGCCGCGGGCCGCAACCGCCTCGCCACCGCCGCCCGCAGACTGGAGGCATTGACCGCCCCATGACGGTGTTCGAGTGCGCGCGGTGCGCGGCGGTCCTGACCGTGCCCGTATCCCGCGTGGCGCTTCCCGTTCACGCGCACCAGCACTACGGCAACGGAATACAGCTCGGCGTGCTCATGGAGCCGTCGACGTACGCAGAGGACCCCGAGCCGTCCGGGCCACCGTGGCGGCGGTGGGACGAGCTCGGGCCGGAGGCGGCCGAGGCCCGGGGGCTGTACGCGCCGAGGTACACCGTGTCGTTCGGCCCGGCCGGGGCGGTGGTGGTGGCGCCGGGCGACATGCGCGGAACCGTGTTCATCCAGGAGCGCGCCAGCGGGTACTGCTGCGGCCTGTCCGGCGAGGACGGCCCGAACCTCGCCTGCGCCCGCTGCGCCACGCCGGTCGCGACGCGCATCGACGACTGCTCGCTGTGGCAGGCGGTGTGGCTGGACCCGCACGCCGTGCGACGCGCCCCGGGCTCAGCGCACGAGCGGCCGCCGATCGACTGGGCGGCGCTGCACGTGGAGCGGCCCGGAGTGCCGCCGTCCGATCCGGAGGGTCACGCCAGCCCGATGTGGGCGGCGGCGGTCGGGGCCGCGCTGGCCCACCTGCTGGCGGTGGCCGGCGGCGGGCCGATCGCGGTCCCCGACGGGCCGGTCGCCAACGCGTTGCGCCGTCCGCTGGACACCCTCCTGCGCTCGCCGGGCCCGACCCATAGCCTGGCCCTGGACGGGCCGGGACTGCCCGCCGTGACCTCGGGCGTCGCCCTCGTTCCGCAGCACCCGCAGACCGGCGAGGTCTGGGCGTCGGCCGTGCCCGCGGCCCCGCTGAGCTGGGACGTCTGGCGGTACCTGGCCGTTGGACCGGCTCCGGCGCACGACGACGAGCCGCCACCGCTCGTGCCGATCGCTCACCTGGAGCCTTCCTGGGACGTGTTCCTGGCGACGCTGGCCCGGTTGCCGGAGGTCCGCCGGCCCTGGCTGCGCGAGATCTACGACCGCGTCCGGACCCACGCGTACGGCCTCGGGTGTTGACCCGCGGAGCCAGGCCGTGGCCTAGCGTTGCTGGCGGACCGTGTTGATCGCCGCCTGCAGCCGCAGCCAGGTCGGGTCGGTGTCCTCGGCCGCGGTCACCGTGTCCAGGTCGTCGGCGCTCCACACGCGCTGTCCGTCGTGACGGATCAGGGCCGTTTCCAGGTCGGCGTCGTCGGGCAGCTCGGTGGTCGCGGCCAGGAACTCCTCGACCCGGGTCCGGGCGGCCGCCGCGCCGACCTCGCGATCCGTGTCCCCCGGGGCGGACATCACCGCGATCTGCCCCGACCGGTCGGCGACGACCAGCTGCCCGGTCGGCATGACCGCCAGCGCGCTGATCGGCGCCGGGGCGACGTCGTGCTCGGCCGCCTGCTCCCGCTCGAGATCGAGCGAGATGACGGTTCCCCCTGATGTGCCGACGAGGAGGGTCCCCGAGCCCGGCGCGAAGGCGATGTTGTGGCGGGACCAGAGGGACTGTTCCGCGAGCCACTCGGGCGGGTACGGGTAGCCGGGGTAGGCCTCGCCAAGGGTCGTGTGCAGCACCCTGCGCATCGAGGGGAACTCGAAGACGTCCAGGGAGTGCACGTACGCGTTGCCCCGCAGCGCCAGGTACCGGCCGTCGCGGGAGAACACCGGGGCCTCGTAGCAGTCCACGTCGAGGATGATCGCGTCGCGGAGGAGCCGCAGGCTCGCGGGGACGTCGCCGTCCGGCCGGGCGAAGAGCACATCGGTCGCGCCCTGGTCGCTGGACAGCGTCGCCACCAGGCCGCCACCGGGGTGCTCGACGACTCCGGTGTCCCAGGCCGGCCCGCACCGCACGGTGCCCGTGGCGAGGTCCAGGGCGTCCGACCGCTGCCACGCCTCGTCCTCGTCCGGCAACGACGCGGGCCACGCCCACAGCGTGCGACCGTCCGGGCTGTACGCGACGGCGCGGTAGCCGGCCTCCGCGGGCGCCCCGGTCACGGCGGAGACGCCGTCCGGGGTCCAGCGCCGCAGTCCCGCGCCCGCCACCACCAGGCCGGGGTCGTACGGGTGCCAGGCCAGTTCGGGGACCATGCGGTGCCGCTCCCACGGCTCGGGCGGATAGGCGTCCGGCCCGGCAGCGACGACGCCGAGCTCCCGGAGGCCGGTGGCCCCGAACTCCCACACGTGCACCGCCGGCCGGGCGGAGTCCAGCCCGGCGATCAGCGGCAGCCGCGCGTGGCACACGAGCCGCTCGACGTAGGAGCCGCCCGCAATGACCCGCTTCACGCTGTCCCCGTCAACCATTCCGCGACCCTACGCCGACGGGATCCGGCGCGGGGGTCGCCAGGCGGGGCAGCAGCAGCGGGCTGGCGAGGATCAGCAGGCCGGCGACGGCGATGGCGGCGCGCGGGCCGACGGCGTCGGCGAGCAGGCCGCCGAGCGCGCTGAGCGCGGCGATGGCGGCGCTGCTGCCGATCGACCAGGCCGTCAGGGTGCGGGCGAGCAGCTCCGTGGGCGTGTGCTCGAGCCGGTAGGTGGCCAGCACCGGGCTGTACAGGCTCATGCAGATGATGATGGCGAGCTCGACCGCGATCACGGTCACCAGGCCGGCGACGCCGGGCCGGACGAAGACGAGGCCGAGCAGCCAGACCGCGCGCAGGGCGCCGACGGTGCGCAGGATGCGGTGCTGCCCGAAGCGGGCCACGGTCCGGCGGGCCAGGCGCGAGCCGATGAGGCCGCCGACGCAGGGCGCGGCGAAGGCGAGGCCGTACTGCCAGGGCGCGAAGCCGAGCCGGCCGAGCAGCAGGACGGCCAGCAGCGGCTCGGTGGCCATGATCAGCCCGGAGACGACCAGCTGGTTGACGTACAACATCCGAAGCCCGGGATGGGAGAACAGGTGCCGCCAGCCGTCGAGCAGCTCGCCGGCCCGCACGCGGCCCCGGCCGGTGCGCGCGGGGCGCTCCTCGCGGCCGCCGATCGCCGCGATGCCCAGCGCGGAGAGCAGGTAGCTCAGCGCGTCGGCGACCACGGTGGTGACCGGGCCGAGGACGCCGATCGCGGCCCCGCCCAGCGGCGGCCCGACCGCGATCGAGCTCCACGTCGTCGACTCGAACCGTGCGTTGGCCACGAGCAGGTCCTCCGGCCGGACCAGGGCCTTGAGGTGGGCGCCCGAGGCCGCGTTGAAGGCGATCTTCGCGGCGGCGACGACGGCGGAGACGACGAGCAGCTGCGCGAAGCCGAGCCGGCCGAGGGCGTAGGCGAGCGGGATCGACATCATGACCGCGAACCGGGCCAGGTCCATCGCGACCATCACCGGCCGCTTGCGCTGGAACTCCACCCACGGCCCGAGCGGCAGGGCGAGCAGCGCGCCCACCGCCGGCCCGACCGCGGCCAGCGCGGAGACCTGGGCCGGACCGGCGTGCAGCACCACCACCGCCAGCAGCGGCAGCGCGCCGAACCCCAGGCCGGAGCCGTACGCGCTGACCGCGTACGCAGCCCACAGCCAGCCGAACCGCCGGCCCAGCGATCGTCTCGTCAACACGCCGGGATCAAAGCAGGGGGCCGGGGCGCCGATCAAACAATCGGACCGGCGGCGAGCCACAACCAATCGTTGTACCGATAGGCTCTCCCGCGTGGATCTCGAGGCCGTGCGGACGTTCGTGGTGGCCGCGGACGCGGGCCGGTTCCAGGACGCCGCCGCAGCGCTGTCGGTCACCCAGCAGGCCGTGTCCAAGCGCATCGCGGCGCTGGAGAAGGACCTCGGGGTGCGGCTGTTCACCCGCACCGCCCGCGGGGCCCGGCTGACCGTCGACGGCCAGGCGTTCCTGCCCCACGCCCGGGAACTGCTGCGGGTGGCGGCGCGGGCGGACGCGTCCGTGCGCCCCGGCCGGCGCGCGCTGCGCGTCGACGTCCAGAGCCGCCGGACCGCACCGGCGGTCCTGCTGCAGGAGTTCCACCGGTCGTACCGCGACATCGAACTGGACGTCGTGACCCTCACGGTCGACGTCGAGGGCGCGATCGACGCCGTCGAGGCCGGCACGGTCGACGCCACCTTCCACGCGGTCAGGGTCCCCGCGGGCCGGCTGCCGCCCCCGATCCGCGCCGCCCCGGCGCTCGACGAGCCGCACGAGCTGCTGGTCGGCCCGCGCCACCCGCTGGCCGGCGCCCGCAGCGTCACGCCCGCGCAACTGGCCGCGCACCGGATCTGGATGCCGGGCATGGCCCCCGGCAGCGAGTGGGCGCAGTACTACGCCGAGCTGTCGGCCGCCTTCGGGCTGACCATCGACGTGGACGGCCCCGTCTTCGGCTACGAGGCGCAGCTGGCCGAGATCGCCGAGTCCCCGCGGCTGGCCACCCTGGTCGGCGAGCACTCGCGGTACCTGTGGCCGGACAGCTACGACCTGCGCCGCATCCCGGTCCGCGACCCGGCCCCGATCTATCCGATGTCGCTGATCTGGCGCGACGACAACCCGCACCCCGCCCTGAGCAGGCTCCGCTCCTACGTCGGGTCGAGGCCGGCCGGAGGACCCGCCGGCGAGCGCTGGCTGCCGAACTGGGGACGGGTCAGGGAATGAGGGCGACCTTGCCGCCCGGGTGGCCGCCGCGCACCAGCTCGAGCGCGGCCAGGGCCTCGGTCAGCGGGAACGTCCGGGCGACGGGCACGACGAGCTTGCCCTCGCCGGCCAGGTCCAGCAGCCGGCCGCGGACGCTGTCGCGGTACGCCGCGCTCTGCGGCAGCGCGCCGGCGATCGCGGTGATGCCGGCCGCCCGCGACCGGTCCGACGGGGCGATCGTCACGGCCCGGCCCGCGTCGGGCAGCAGCTTCCCGACCGAGTCGGTGGCCTCGTCGGTGCCGACCGTGTCGATGATCGCGGCGATGCCCTCCGGCGCGGCCGCGCGCACCCGGTCGACGAGCCCGGGCCCGTAGGCGATCGCCTGCGCGCCGGCGCGGCGCAGCAGGTCGAAGTTGCGCTCGCTCGCCGTGCCGACGACGTTGACGCCCATGAGGCGGGCCTGCTGCAGCACGCTGATGCCGACCGCGCCGGACGCGCCGTGCACCAGGATCGTCTCGCCCGCCCTCACCCCGGTGACGTGCAGGGCCTCGGCGGCGGTGGTCCCGGCGAGCAGCAGGTTCGCCGCGGCCGGGAAGTCCAGCGCCTCGGGCTTGGCGAAGACGTCCTTCGCCGGGACGGTGACCTGGGTGGCGTACCCCCCGCTGATCCGGAACGCCACCACCGCG
Source organism: Dactylosporangium salmoneum (assembly GCF_039532525.1). Classification (NCBI taxonomy): domain Bacteria; kingdom Bacillati; phylum Actinomycetota; class Actinomycetes; order Micromonosporales; family Micromonosporaceae; genus Dactylosporangium; species Dactylosporangium salmoneum. The sequence continues at coordinate 8,265 of NZ_BAAARV010000081.1, read as the reverse complement.
TCGCCGGCCGCACCGCCGCCGGAGGCGATCTCGGTGTCCGGGCCGAGCGCGCTGAGCACCCCGGCGACCTCGTACCCGATCGCCAGCGGCAGCTCGCGGTCGGTCCCGTGCGCGGCGGAGATGGACTTGTAGTCGGCCGGGTTCACCCCGGCCGCCCGCACGTCGATCGTCACCTCGCCGGCATCGGGCGGCCGGACGTCGGTCTCGACGAGGGTGAGTACCTCCGGCCCGCCGAACTGCGGCGCGATCCATCGCAGTGCCATGGCGCCCTCCTTACCCCGCCGGTGACCCGGTAACCCGGCGCGGCGCAGGATCACGGCGCCACCGCCGCGGTCGCGGACCTCGGCGGGCTGTCGTAGGCTCGCCGCTCGTGACCGTTGATATCGCCGCTGAGACCCCCGAGGCGCAGGCCGAGCCGGCCGGGCCCGCCATCATCTACACCGCCTACTTCTCCGCCGTCGAGGAGTTGGTCGAGCACATGCGCGCCGCGGACGTGCTCAACCTCGGCTTCCGCGTCGAGTCCTACCTGGTCGCGCCGGAGGAGGCGCCCGACACCACCCAGGTCGAGTTCGAGTTCACGTTGCTCAGCGAGCAGCCGACCCGCGAGGAGGAGCGGGACTGACCCAGCGCCCCGTGGCCGGACCCGACGACAGCCGCGTCCGGCTACGGGGCCTGCGGTGCGCGCGCCTGGAAGGCCATCAAGGTCTTGCCGGCCTGGGTCATCCGGATGTACTGGGCGCTGCCCATCAGCGTGTCGCGGATCCGGGCGAGGCTCTCGCTCGACAGGCCCGAGCCCTCCATCAGCCACACCACGTCCTCCATGCCCAGCCGCTCCAGGACCGACCCGTTGATCTTGGAGCCGACGATGCACCGGCAGATGAGGCCGTGCAGCTGGTGCCGCCGGCTCAGCGCGACGATGGATGCGATGTCCGCCGGTGTCAGGCCGGCCAGGTCCGCGTCGGGCAGGCGCTGCAGGAGGCGGCGGGCCTCGGCGCTGTGGCCGCGGTCGTCGGTCTCGCGGATCAGCCGCAGCAGGAACGAGCCGCGCACGTCCGGGCCCACCACGTCGGCGATCAGCGCGGCCACGTCCCTGAGGAAGTGGTTGTCCCAGGTGCCGAGGCCGCCGTCGACGATCTCCAGGATCCTGCCGCCGTGGGCGGACAGCTCGTGCAGCACGGCCTGCTCGGCCGCCCCCTCGCTGACGACGGTCGGCGCCGAGCGGACGATCGCGGCCGCCAGCCGCCACTGCGCCCCTCCGGGGTCGAGGCCGGGTTCTTGCGCCCCTTCGAGGAGGGCCAGTTCCATCCGCAGGTGCGACCACGCGGTGCCGGCGGCCGCCAGCTCCCGGTCGCCGACGAGCCTGGCCTCCAGCACGGTCCGGTGCAGGTCGAACTTCCGGACCGCCGGTTCGAGCGTGGCCCATGCGCCCCGGTCGAGGTCCTTGGCAGAGCCCATCCGGATGGCCGGCCCGCCGGTCTGCGGCTCGACCAGGACGAGGGAGCCGAGGATGCGGTCCCAGTCGTCGGTCGCGAGGTACGTCCGCCACAGCACCGTCAGCCGGCGCCACTCGCCGCCGGGATCCTGGCCGGGCAGGCAGAACGCGCTGAGCGGGACCGGATCGGCGGCGGTGTGCAGGGCGGCCAGGACCAGGTTGACCGAGAACGTCGCCATCCGCTCGAACCGGTCCTGGTTGTCGGGGATCGAGCCGATGGCGTCGTCCGCGCCCGCCCGCAGCACCGACGGCATGAGGCCGGCGATGGCCGTGGCCGCCTCCGCGCGGCTGCCGACCAGGCCGCCCATGATCTGGCTCAGGAAGGACAGGACCTGCTCCTCGCCGGCCAGCGGGCGCCGGGCCAGGTGCGGGATCAGCAGCGACCGGGCGTGGCGCTCCGCCTCCGCGCGATCCCAGACCGGTGCCCGCTGCGTGACCGCCGCGGCCTGGGCCAGCTGGTGCGCGACCATCCGGGCGCCGAGGAACTCCCCGAAGGTGGCGTGGATGAACTCGTACCCCTCGTTGAGGACGGAGCCGCGGTGCTGGGCCATCGCGCGGTACAGGAAGAAGAACTGCCCGACGGCGTCATCGGCGCTCACGACGTGCTCGTTGCCGAGCTTCCCGGCCCGGCTCAGCCCGAGCGCGCGGTAGTCCTGCTCCAGCTCCTGCCGCGTGATGAAGCGGCGGCCCCGGTTGAGCATCCCCATGGCGATCGTGGCGAGCTCCCGGAACCGCTGTTCCACCTGCTGGTCGCGGTCCTGCTCGCGGATCGGCAGGGACTCCTTGCCGATCTCCCGTTCGAGGTACCGCCGGAACAGCCGCTCGTACAGCTCGGCCTGGCTGAGCGTGCCGGTGTTGTTCAGCGCGTTGTCCTCGGCGTCGTACAGGGCGAGGAGGGCCAGCAGCAGCGGCTGCCGGGCCAGCTCGGAGTAGCGGCCGAGGCTGACCGTGCTGAGCCGCTCGAGGCCGCGGCGGGCGAAGTACTCCCCGTTCTGGTCGTTCCAGACCGCGATCCACGAGCCGATCTGCTCGTCGGTGAACGCTTCGAGCTTGACCACCGTGGTCTGGCTCGGCACGTAGACCCGGTCCATGACGATCGTGCGGGCGGTCGCGATGGCGATCACCGGCCGCCCGTAGGCCGCCTCGACCTCCTGGAACTCGGCGAGCTTCTCCAGGTACCGCCCCAGGCCCTCCTGCGAGGAGAGCTGGAGCAGCTCGTCGAGGCCATCCATGATCACCACACGGACGATCCGGCCGTCGGCGTCGGTGAGGTCCGCCAGGGTGAGGCGCTTGTTCGTCTGGCGCTGCAGCTCCAGGTCGACCTGGTCGCTCACCTCCTGCGTCAAGCGGACGTGGCGCAGCTCGACGCGGGCGACCGCGAACTCGTCCGACGGCAGCTGCGCCGCCAGGACCTTGCTGAGCAGGGACTTGCCGCTGCCGGGGTCGCCGAGCACGAGCAGCGGCCGGCGGGTGGCCTCCTCGGTGCGGAAGTACGCGCCGAGGTGCACGCCGAGGCCGCGCCGCAGCGGGCAGTCGTCCCACCACTGCTCCTGCGCGAGCTGGGTGCCCTCGTCGCTGCGGCGGGTCTCGTAGATGCGGAAGTTCGGGCTGATGTACCCGGCCCGGTTCTCGGGAAATGTCAGCCCCTCGAGGTCCGCGTCCAGCCGGGGCGTCAGCAGCGGCTTGCTCAGCACGAGCTGGTGCACCCTGTTGCACTCCGCGATGCGGCCGGTGAGCGCCGGGTCCCCGGCCGTCTCCTTCGGCGCGAGCGAGGCGATCGCCGACGGCAGGTCCCCGAGCGCCGCGGCGCCGTCCTGCAGCATGGCCCGTAGGGCGTCGAGGTCGCCGGCCAGCCGGTCCAGGATCTCCGGCAGCCGCTTGTCGAAGTGGGTCCCGCGGCTCGACGCGTCGGCCAGGATGTCGCGGGACTCGGCGGGCTCGCTCAGCAGCGTCCACACCAGGAACTCGGGCACCTCGTCGGCGAGCCTGAGGTAGTGCTCGCGGTAGCGGTCGACGGCGCGGACGAGCAGGTCCGGCGAGCGCAGCGCGGTCTCGGCGGCTCGCCGCCGGGCCTCGGGCAGCCCGTCCCAGCGGCCGAACCCCTGCAGGTACTCCAGCGCCTGCCGGGCGAGCGCGACGTAGACGCGCCGCAGGTCGGCCGTGACCTTCTCGAACGATCGGGCCGGCCCGGGGAGCGCGACGACGGCCAGGTTCGACCACACGACCGGCTGCTTGCGGGCGGGCACCCGCCCGTCGGGCGAGCTCCCGGCGACCCGCCAGGCCTTGACGGTCTCGCGCCACTTGCCGTCCTCGTCCAGCCGGTGCAGGCAGGCGGCCAGCTCCTGCGAGAAGGCGGCCATCACGATGACCGCGTGCGAGGCCGCGATGAGCTGCTCGTACTCCAGGCGCCTCGACCCGCGCACGCGGGCCCGCAGGCCGCCGGTCAGGCCTTCCAGCTGGCCGATGAACGCGCTCTTCGCCTCGAAGTAGGGCAGCGCGGCCAGCGGGCTCACGGCGTTGGCGGCCACCAGGCCCAGGCCGAGCGCGCGGTCCAGGGACTCGACGAGCTTCGGGTCGTCGCGGGCCAGGAGCTCGACCGCGCTGCGGTAGGTCATGACGGTCATGCGGCCTCACGAACGGAGCGTGAACGAGGCGTTGCCGGGCCCGAGTGTAGGGGCGGCGGTCAACGTCAGCGCAGCAGCAGCGCCTCGAGGATGTCGGCCTGCCACCGGCTGTGGGCCTGCTCGTCCGTGCCGATCCGGTCGATGAGGCACAGCACGCTGAACCAGTTGTGCGTCGCCCACACGGCGATCGCCCCGGACTCCTGCGTCACGCCCGGCCGCAGCGGACCGCGGGAGGCGACCGCCGCGACGAACCGGCGCGAGTCCGTGAGCCGGTCGTCCTCCAGCTGCCGCCAGTGCTCCCCCAGCTTCTCGTCGCCGCTGGCCGCCTCCAAAAACGCCCGCGCGAGCGGGGCACCGCGCAGCAGCAGCGGCGCGCCGTACCGCGCCATCTCGGCGATCATCGCCCGCTGGTCGTCGAGGGCCACCGCGCTCAGCCATCCGTCGCGGGCGGCGAGCGCGACGGGCTCGTCGTCGCCGGCGAGCGCGCGTTCGAACGCCAGCTTCAGCAGCTGCGCCTTCGGCGCCAGGCCGTAGACCGACTCGACCGCCACCTCGGCGGCGGTGGCGATGGCCTGCATCGTCGTGCCGGCGTAGCCGCGCTCCGCGAAACAGCGCCCGGCCGCCACCAGGATCGCCTCCCGCGTGGCGCGGGCCTGCTCGGCCCGGCGCGGCGAGCGGTACGGGCGAGACGTTGTCGGTTTCACGTCAACTTCACTCCAGTCCGACTGTAACGAATGCAGGATAGCTCCAACGAAATCCTAATCGAAGGACGAGACCATGGCCGACCCCGGCAACTACCTGCTGATGCACGCCGCCATCCGCCACGAGCTGGCCCGCCTCGCCCGGCACGCCGCCGACCTGCACGCCGGCCGGCGGCACGCCACGGCCGGCTCGGCCATCGCCCTGCGCGAGCACATCGACCTGGCGTTCCAGGCGATCCACCACCACCACGTGGCCGAGGACACCCTGCTGTGGCCGATGCTGGCCGAGGTCGGCGTCACCGAGCTCGGGGAGCTGGCCGCCGAGCACGAGCTGCTCGACCCGATGATGGAGCGCATCGGCGCCGCGCTGGACGCCCTCGTCGCGGACGGCGGCGACCGGGCCGCCCGCGCCGCGCTCGCCACCACCGCCGGGGAGCTCGACGCGCTGATGCGCCACCACCTCGAGATCGAGGAGGCCGTCGTCGTCCCCGCGGTCGCCGATCTGGTGTCGAGCGAGCGGCACGCCCGCATGGAACGCGACATGCAGCAGGGTCAGAAGATGCCGGTCGGCTTCATCCTGTCGTGGGTGCGGGAGGCCGACCCGGGCCGCTTCGCCGACCTGCTGCGCCACGGCGGGCTGCCGCTGCGCCTCATCGCGTCGATGGCGCCGCGCAAGCGGTACTTCGACCGGGTGCACGCCGCCTACGGCGTCGAGGCCGCGGCGCCCGCCGTGGTCGACCTCCACGCGGAGGTCGAGGTCCTCATCCCCGCGGGCCCGCTGGAGGTGTACCGCAGGATCAGCGACCCGATCGCCATGGCGTCGCACTCGCCGGAGTGCTACCGCTGCGCGTGGGTCGACGGCGGACCGGAGCCGCTGCCCGGCGCCCGCTTCCGTGGCTGGAACCGGTTCAAGGGCATGACCTGGAACCGGCTCTGCGAGATCGTCACCGCGCGGCCGGGCGAGGAGTTCGCCTACCGCACGATCCGCACCACGACCCGGCCCGACTCGACCCTGTGGCGCTTCCGGCTGCGCCCGGTCGACGGCGGGACCCTGCTCACCCAGTCCTACGAGCTGTCCGCGAGCCCGCTGGTGATGCTCTTCGAGAAGGTCAGCCGCCGCCCGGCGGCGATGCCGCACGCGATGCGCCGGACCCTCGAACGGCTGGCCGCCGACCTGGCCCGCGATCCCGCACCCGTGCCGTGAACCCCTCGGCCGGGCGGCCCCGGGAGACCGCCCGGCCTGCCCCTCACGCGCCGCCGAGCTTGGTGTAGACCTCCGCGGCGTTGTCCTTGGGGATCTACATGGTGGGCAGGGTGGTGTTGCGCGGCACATCCTTGCTGCAGTCGACCAGGATCTTCTTCGCGAGGTCGATGGCCTCGCGGCCGCCGGTGGCGTACTGGAACGTCGTTGACCGCCGACCCTGCTCGACGGCCTTGATGCCGCCCGAGGGGACCGGCAGCGCGTCGATGCCGGTGAACTTGATCTTCGTCTCCAGGCCGGTCGACTTCGCCGCGAGGTAGGCGCCCTCGGCCATCGGGTCGTTGTGGGCGTAGATGGCGGCGAAGTCGGGGGGGGGCCTTGAGCAGCGCGTCGGCCACGGACTGGCCCTTCTCGCGCAGCCAGTCGCCGGGCTGCGACGCGACGATCTCGACCTTCGGGTTGCTCGCGATGCCGTCCCGGAAGCCCTTGGCCCGCTCGGCGGCGGGCGTGGAGCCGGGCAGGCCGGCGATCTCGATCACCTTGCCGCCGTCGGGCAGCAGCGTCTTGGCGTAGTACTCCCCCGCGGCCTTGCCGATGGCGACGTTGTCGCCGCCGATGAACGCGGTGTAGGCGTCGCCCTCGACCTTGCGGTCCAGCACGATGACCGGGATGCCGGGCGTCGTAGGCCTTCTTCACCACGGCGGTGAGCGGCTTGGCCTCGTTCGGCGAGATGATGAGCAGGTTGATCTTCTGAGTCAGGAAGCTCTCGACGTCGGCGACCTGCTTGCTGTTGTCCTGCGCGGCGTCGGAGACGACGACCTTGAAGCCGGGGACGGCCTTGACGGCGGTCGTCACGTCGTTGTTCATGACCTGGCGGTACGGCTCGGCGTTGTTCGCCTGGGACATGCCGATCAGGTAGTCCTTGCCGGACCCGCAGGCCGCCGCGCCCGAGGCGGCGCCAGCGGAGTCGGACGGCTTCTCGACGCTGCAGGCACTGACGGCCAGCAGCGCGGCGGCCGTGGCGATGGCCAGCATACGCATGGAGGGGCTCCTTTCAGGCGATGCTGCGGTGCAGCTTCTGCAGGGCGGCGGCGGCCACGATGACCAGGCCCTTGATCAGCAGCTGCACGTTGGCGTCGATGTTGTTGAGGGCGAGGATGTTGTTGAGAATCCCGAGCAGCAGCGCGCCCGCGAGCGTGCCGCCGATCGAGCCGGAGCCGCCGGACAGGCTGGTGCCGCTGATCACGACGGCCGCGATGGCGTCCAGCTCGTAGCCGGCGCCGTCGTTGGGACTGCCCTGGTTGAGCTGGCCCGCGTGGACGATGCCGGCGGTGGCGGCCAGGAGCCCGGCGATGGCGAAGACGGCGACCTTGACCCGGGTGACCGGGACGCCGGCCAGGCGGGCCGCCTTCTCGTTGCCGCCGATGGCGTAGACGTGCCGGGCGAACGCGGTGACGCGCAGCACGACGACGGCGGCGGCGCCGATGAGCACGAACAGCAGCGCCGGGACGGGCATGACGCCGTTGACCGAGCCGTTGAGGAACTCGAACGCGGGCGGCGCCTCGCCCGGCCCGTCGCCGTAGGCGATCGGGATGCCCAGGCCGCCGGACCAGATGCGCGCCAGGCCGCGGGCGACCTGCAGGCCGGCGAGGGTGACGATGAACGACTGGATGCCGAGGCGGGCGGTGGCGTACCCCTGCAGGGCCCCGAAGCACGCGCCGATGGCCAGCACCGCCAGGACGGTGGTCAGGATGCCCCAGCCGGAGTTCACCATGAGGGTGGCGGTGCCGACCGCGGCCAGGCCCAGGATCGCGCCGACGGACAGGTCGATGCCGCCGAGCAGGATCACGAACTTCATGCCGACGGCGATGATGCCGATCTCGGAGACCGCGCGGACGATGTTGCCGAGGTTGCCGGCGGACAGGAACAGGTTCTCGCCGTTGCGGGTCGGTGACAGCGCGATCGCCAGCACGAAGACCACGGCGAGCCCGAAGAGGCTCTCTGCCGTTCGCCCTATTGTCCGGTGGCGGGGCGCGGCAGGCGGACCCCGCCGGCGCCGCCACCGCGTTCGAGCAGCTGCTGACCGACCAGCTCCGAGTCCTCGACCCGGACCACCCCGACACCCTGACCACCCGTGGCAACCTCGCCCACTGGCGCTCCAAGACAGGAGGCGCGTAGCTGCCTAAGGCGTGTTTCATAACCCGTCATAGCCAGTCGTTGATGATGGCGATGGTCAGGACGGCTTGG
>NZ_BAAARV010000080.1:0-26209 GCF_039532525.1 Dactylosporangium salmoneum | reverse complement strand
AACTTCCTGGCCCATACCGGTCTACGCCTTTGAGGTCGTCACTCAAATCCCGAAAGATCTTTAAGAGAATCCCGAGGCGGCCGCACGGCCGTGATCGAATACACTCTCGTAGCCGCCGTAAGCGCGCGGCGGCTGGCCAGTGCTCGTCGCAGACGGTGACTGGCTCGGCGAGGCCAAAGGCTTCCTGTCCTGGCCGATGATGCGTCGGTCCGGGCGTTTGGAGGAACGCATGGTCGTCGAGGCCGATAACCGCGTACCGGCGGGATTCCGGCAGCGCTGCGGACATCGTGAACTCGCCCGGGCCGCTACGATGAATGTCGATGCGGGGGCGTAGGCGACTCAAGCGGGAATCGCACTCGGCGGACCGGGGACGGCCGCCGGTTCAGTCGTGGCGGATGGCCCTGCGCCCTACCGTCCGCGGTCGGCCGCTGGCGGGATGGGCGTTGCGGTGGGCCGCCGTGCGCTGTGTCGGCGGCGCTGTCGCGGGCATGCTGGTGACGGTCGGGTGGCTGTTCGTCTCCGGTGGCCGGCATCCCGTGCAGAGCGGGGTGGCCGGTCTGGTCGTGGGCAGCTTCGCCACCGCGTTCTACCGCCGGGGCGCGGACGTCGACCGGCCGCGCGGGGTGTGGGCCATCTGGATCGGGCATCTCCTGGCCATCGTATCGGTCGTGATCTGGGTGCCGGCGTTCTACGAGCGCTCACAGGGTGCCGTCGTGCACGCCTCGGTGACCGCCGTCGGCACGCATTTCACGCGGGTGGCGCCGCATACTCGGTACGACATCCAGCTTTTCGACGATGCTCACGGTCGCTATCTCTCCCGGTGGCTCGACGGCACCCGCCATGAGCCGTGGCGGGTCGGCGACCGGGTCGACGTCTACGCCGACCCGGACGGAACGCTACAGCCATTGCTGCTGGAGGACGCCGAGACCGATGAGTGGGCGGTGGTGCTCTCCGTGGCCGCACTGGCGCTGACCGCCGCGGCCGCGCGACCGTGGGCGCGTTCGATCCGCGTGCTGCCGCCCGGCGAACCAGACGTGTTCCAGCGGCTGCGGCAATACTTCAACGGCCCGTCCCAGGACCAGCACAGCACCGGCAGACCATCGGAAACGCCGCCGGGCACGTCGGGATAGCCGACCACCGCCGCGCACGTCGTCCAGGCGATAGCTGCGCCGGGCCGGCATTCCAGCATGCGTTCATGCCGCAAGTCGTGCGGTCAGGCTTGGCCGTCGCCGGCAAGGCGCTCGCGTACCTCGTCGACCAACTGGCGGTAGTTCTGCCTGAAGGGCTCGAGCGATGTGCGTTCGAGAAGAACGGACAGGATCCAGAGCGCAATCAGCTCAGCGTGGTGCGACATCCGTCGGGCTGACTCCGTCTTCGTCCCCGCAACGGTGCAGCCATTCGAAGAGGTGAGCCACCCCCGCTTTTATGGAGCTTCTTGATCATGGTCTGATGGCCGTGGAGAGGAAGATCCGTGGCAGCACCGAAGAAGCACCCCGACGACCTGCGGCAACGCGCTGTGCGGCTGTATCGGGAGTCGGACCCGAAGCCGATGATCCGCCGGCTGGCGGAGCAGCTTGGCGTGCAGCACGAAGCGTTGCGCAACTGGATCCGGCAGGCCGAGGCCGATGCCGGGGAGCGCACCGACCGGCCCTCCAGCGACCTGGTGGAGGAGAACCGGCGGTTGCTGAAGGAGAACGCTGAGCTGCGGCGGGCGAACGAGATCCTGAAGGCGGCGAGTGCGTATTTCGCCTCGGAGCTCGACCCGACCCGGCGACGGTCATGACGTTCATCGACGAACACTCCGACCGCTTCGCGGTTGCGCTCCTGTTGCGGGTTCTGCAGATTCCCACCTCGACGTACTACGCCTGGCTGCGCCAAGCCGCCGAGCCGTGCGACCGGGACATGGTCGACCGCGGGCTGCTGTCCAACATCTACGACATCTGGACCGCGTCCGGCTGCACCTATGGCACGGACCGGGTCCACCGGCAGCTGCGCCGCGACGGCATCCGGGTCGGCCGCAAACGCGTCGAGCGGCTGATGGCCGGCCAGCGCTGGCAGGGCGCCTACCTGCGCCTCGGCTGGCGCGGCGGCTCAACCCGCCAGGACCCGAACGCCACCCCGGCCCCGGACCTGGTCGGCCGGAACTTCACCGCCACCGCCCCGAACCGGCTGTGGGTCGCTGACGCCACCCGCATCCCCTGCGGCGAGGGGGTGTTCTGGCTCGCCGCGGTCCGCGACGCCTTCTCCAACCGCATCGTCGGGTGGAAAGCCGGCGACCGCTGCGACACCGACCTCATCCTCGGCGCCCTGGAATACGGCATCTGGACCCGCGGGTGCGCGACCAACAGCTGATTCATCACTCCGACAGGGGCTCGAACACGTCGTTCCGGTTCACGCAACGCTTGTCCGACAACGGGATCCTGCCCTCCATGGGCTCCGTCGGCGACAGCTACGACGCACTGATGGAGAACTTCTGGTCCACCCTGAAGATCGAACTCGTCTACCGCACGAGCTGGCGGACCGTCCGTGAGTCGCGATCAGCCGGCTCCAGTTCCGCACCGCGGACCGGCTCGCTACTGGTTCGCCGACCGGCAACGAAGACGGGCCTGTCCGGAGATGGGCGCGGCACACCCAAGGCTGCGGCACGGTCGCCGGGAAAGACGCGCCACCGGGATCACCACGACACTGAGCACACCGAGCAGCCGCAGCAGGTAGGCGGCGGCCACGAACAGGATCACCCGCCACGACCAGGCGCTGGCATGCGGACGCTGCGCGGGATGCCGTCATCGACGGTCGGTGCCGCCTCGACGACCAGCGCCGGTGCGGTCCGATCGGCGGGCTCCCCACCGATGTACGGCGGCGGGGTGCCGCGACGGGCGGCGATCAGGCGCATCTCCGCCCGGTCACGGGTATGCTCAACCAGCTCACGGCGGCAGCTCTCTTCTGTGGGAGTCAGGGGTCACGCCCGGCCATGTACTGCGCGCATCGCCGGAGCGTGCTGCCCGGCCGGATGGGTGGCGGGCGATCGTCGGCAGCCCGCCGCGCCGCTGATACAGCCGCGACAGCCGAGCGGAGAGACTGATCGTGTGCCGCGGCGTCCAGGCGGCCCGTATACAGATGCCCACCGATGAGCGCGGCAAAGCGCGGACATGAGCGCCTGGGCCGGCGCCCTGCCCGCCTGAAGAATCCGCGATCACGACGCCCGGCGTGACCAGACGCGACCCGCGGCCGGACGTAGTGTGGAGATACGTCTGCCTTCCATGACCGGTGGCGCTTCGCCCGACGCTGGTGCGCACGCCGCCCGTCGGCATCCAGCGGCCTTCGACGGCCACTCCCCCTCTCGGACACACGCCGACAGAAAGGCCAGCCATGCTAGCCAGCGCTCAAACCCCTGAATCGCCCGTCCAGCCCCGCCTCACGCTGGCCGGGGGCCGGATGCCCAACGCCACCCTCAACGGCGGCTGGTGGCCACGTTCGTGGGAGCCCGCTGCCGAGCTGCCGGGTCTGGTTGCGGCGCTCACCGAGCAGTACGGACCGATCCGCCGACTGATCCTCAACAGCCGGGTCTGGCGGACCGGCGTGGAGCCCGCCGCGGTCAACTCCGGCCCGGTTCCGGTCCGCTGGTTCAGCACGACTGAGCCGAGTCTGCTGATCGCGATCACCGAGCCCGGGAACCAGATCAACCTGCTGGTCGTGCCGCCCGGCGTCAAGGCCGCCACCGCCCAGGCCGCGATGGACAAGGCGGCGGATCCGGCCAATCGGCTGCAGGCTCCGGCCATCCTCGCCGTTCTGTCCGTCCCGGCCGGATGACGGCTGCGGCTTGACCTGGCACGAGCGCCCGGCATACAAAGGCTCGCGGACGGCGCTCACCTGGCAGGCGTCGAGGAACGGGCGCGGCGCCGCGCCAGTCCGATCTCCGTTTCGGCCTTGGCCCGGTCAGCCCAGGTCCGGCGCTCGATGTCGATCTTCGCGCCCGGATCGAGGTCCACGCAGATCCGGAAGAAGCGCTCGATTTCGAGCCGGAAGAAGCGTTCCAGATCCTCGATGTCGCGCAGGTGGCCCAGACACGGATCGGGCGGTGGGCACACACACAGCACCTCCGGGTCGGCCCGTGCTCGTCGCGCATGCGGAACATGCCGATGGCCCGGCATCGCACGAGACAGCCGGGAAAGTAGGCTCACGCACCACCACTAGGCGTCCAGCGGGTCGGTCCCCTCGCTCGCCCCCGTCGCAACCACCTCGGCAAGAGGAGGATAGTCATGGCTGCCGAGGTCCAGAGCAGATTAGGTTCGACTGCGGATAGTGTGCCCGCCGGTCAGGCTTCGGCGGGTGTCGCGGGTGAACGCCCCACGGTGTCGAGGTGCCGGAGTGCCTGAATGTAGGAGGCGATCAGTCCGGTTTCGAGATACGAGACTCCGTGAGTGCCGCAGAATTCCCGGATGATGCGTTGTGCGTGGCGCAGATTGCCTCGGGGCATCGAGGGGAACAAGTGATGTTCGATCTGGTAGTTCAGCCCGCCCAGCGCGAGGTCGGTGAGCCAGTGGGCGCGCACGTTGCGGGAGGTCAGGACCTGCCGGCGCAGGTAGTCGGCGCTGTCACGCGCGTCGAGCTGCGGCATGCCCTTGTGGTTCGGGGCGAAGGAGCAACCCAGGTACAGCCCGAACATACCCTGATGGATCGCGATGAATACGAGCGCCTTTACCGGCGGCAGGACCAGGAACACGCCGGCTAGGTAGACCCCGACGTGCAGCCCCATCATGAGTCCTTCGCGGAGCCGGGACCGGGTGCGGTCATTGATAAGGTATCGCACGCTGGCGACCCTCAGGTTCAGCGCTTCCAGCAGCAGCAGCGGGAAGAACCCCCATGCCTGGTAACGGTGGAAGAAGTGGCCGACGGGTCCGCTCGTTCCAGCCTGTCCAGTGGTGAACACCAGGACGCCCGCGCCGACGTCGGGGTCGCGCTCCTCGTCGTTGGGGTGGGCGTGGTGGCGGTTGTGTTTGTCGACCCACCAGCCGTAGCTGAACCCGACGCCGATGTTCGCCAGGACCACGCCGAGGATGTAGTTGGCGCGGCCGGACCGGAAGATCTGCCGGTGCCCCGCGTCGTGGCCGAGGAAACCCAGCTGCGTGGAGATCACCGCGAAGTAGACGGCGACCGCCGCCTGCCACCACGAATCGCCGACGAGCAGGAAGCCGGCCACGCCGGCGGCGCACGCCACGACGGTGGCGGCGATCCGGCCCGTATAGTCACCGGGACGCCGGTCGAGCAGGCCGGCTTGCTTGATGCGGCGGGACAGTTCGGAATAGGCGGTTCCCTGAGGCACGACCGCCTCGGTGAACCGGTGGCCAGCAGGCCCAGCGCTTGTGCGCATAAGGACTCCCACGACACGATCTACAACGAACCGAGCCGTCGCCGGGGTCCAGAGCGACTTGAGCTTTGACCGTGGTTACCCCCGGACGGGACGGGGTAACGCGCTTTCCGATGAGAATCGGTGCCATTCCATGGCCAGGGCCAGGGAACCCTCGCCTACGGGTGATTTGGCTCTGGTCCGGTGTCGCCGAGTACACCTGTCCGGCGTCCGGCTGGTCCGGCCCATGGCAGCGCCTGCGGAGGAAGGTGCGGCCATGCGGAACGGATTCGGTCGGGCGGCACACGGCGAGCTGAGATGCGGTGGTTTGGTGTTGTGGTGAGCCGGACGGGCCGCCGAACCGGGGCGCGGCTTCGCGCGGCCTGTGTCGCTTCCGCCACCGGACGGGCTCGTCGGTCTGTTGCACCAGGTCTGCGCCGACACCGCCCAGGCGCTGTCGGCCTGCGGGGTGGGGGGTTGAGTGTGATGACCGCGGACGGGATGCACGGCATCGCCGCCGCCTCCGACCCGGCACCGCCCGGATCGAGGAATTGCAGTTTACCTTCGGCGAGGGGCCGAGCATCGACGCGTTTGCGGACAGCCACCCGGTGCTGATGCCGGATCTCGGCGCCGTGGCTGCGAACCGGTGGCCGGTCTACACGCCGGCGGTGACCGATGCCGGGGTGCGGGCGGTGTTCGCGTTCCCACTGCGGTCCTTGAGCAGGTAGCCGACTCCGCCGTGCGGGGTGGCGGGCAGCTCGCGCGCGTAGAGCGGCTCCACGTGCTGGGAGAGCACCAGCGTCGGCAGGCCGGGGATGCGGGTGCGGGCCGCGATCGCCGCCTGCAGCCCCCGTCGGTGAAGGTCAGCGGCAGGCGGACGTCGATGGCCGCGACATCCGGCCGGTGTTCGAGCAGGGCGGCCAGCAGGGCCGGTCCGTTGTCGACCGCCGCGACGATGTCGAAGTCGAAAGGCGCGCCGCCGCTCCAGGTCGGCGCGCACCCGCACCAGACTCATCGCCCACGGCACCAGCGCCAGGCCCAGGAACGGCACCGGGCTGAGGACCAGCGCCACGACGGGCAACGACCAGCAAGGGCAGGTTAGTGAACGCGAGACCGACCGCCGCCAGACCGGACACGACCCCGCACGCACCCCGGCGCGCCCACCGACCCGTCACCGCGCCAGCGCCGGTCATGCCCACACATCACAATGTGCCAGCGGACCCGCAGACGGGCGGTGGTGCTAGCACCCCACGGCGGCGCCAGGCAACGACCGGTCGCGCCGTGCCTGGATCCGTGCCGGAGGTGTAGGTTTGGGTGCGCGCCGCCCATCGGCGGCTCGAGCCGGTGCCGCAGTGGTCATTGTCCATTGTGGACGATGGACGTTGTCGCAACCCGTCGAAGGGGACACACGCCATGGCCGTCGAGCATCCGACCTGCCTGCTGTACCTGCTCACCGTCGGCCGCGACAAGGAACTCGTGCTGCGTGTGCACGGCACCGAACTCTCCATCGAGCAACTCACCGCGTGGATGGCGGAAGAGTCCGTCCACGCGCTGACGGTCTCGCGGTTCGGCGACGAACAGACCTCCACGCTCCTGCTGCACTTCCGGCACGTGGTCGGCGCGCGGCTCGCTCCCTACAGCGAGACGCGCACCGGATCGTTCTGAACGGCTCAGCCGCGGGCGGCAGGTCCTCGATGGCGAGGTTGACGCGGACCCGAGAGCAGCCAGTGCGGCGCTGCCAGAGCCGTGGAGTCGGTCGCCGGGACCACGCGCAGCGGGTACGGTGACGGTGTCCGTTACGGCGGCGGCCGGCAACGAGCGGCTTCTCCTTCGCCGGCGACACTCCGCGGGCCACGAACGGTACGGCTGAAGGAGACCCTGACATGACCTACGAGGACTTCACGCCGTCATCCGACAGATCAACCGGTTCTGGCTCGACACCGTCCACCTCCCCGCATGACACCGCACACGGCTCATCCTCCACGCACCGGCACCCGACCTCCGGCGAATGCTTGAGATCACCGGCCTGACCGAGGTCTTCGTCATCGAGCCCTGATCGCCGGCGGCCAGGGACGGATGCGCATCAATGTTGGTCCGGCCAGGGCATCGCTGTCAGGCGCAGGGCGCCGCCCAGTTCCTCGACGCGGAAGCGTTCGGCCTGGCCGCTGCCGGGCAGCACAGCGTCGTAGAACCTAGCGTTGCTGATCTCGATCGTGCCGCCCGCCCGGCCGATCAGCACGCTTGAGTACGGCGCGCAGGTTGACATCGCTGAGATACCGCAGGTGGGCCGCCTTACCTCTGCCGCAACGTCACGGGTGCCGGGCGGTACACGACGTGTGGCGTCCGCCGTGAATCGTCTCGCGTCACCTGCGAGATCGAGTCGTCGCCTCAGCTCAGCCGCGTGCTACGGTGGCAGCGTTGACCCGTTTCGATCAACGTCCCGGGTCTGCGGCGGCGAACCGCCGCCACCATGGTGCTCGCACCGAATGACCAGCGCCGGGTAAGCATTCTGCGCTCGCCGGCCGGCGCCGCACCCGCCATTGAGGGGTGGGTCTCATGCCAACAACCATTGGCAACCGCTGCGTCCATGCCGATCCCCGGCCGGCCGGCCGACGGCGATGACGATCTCCTACGGATTCCTGAGCACATACCCGCCGACACAATGCGGACTGGCGACCTTCACGGCCTCGCTGCTGCACGCCCTCACCTCCCCGGCCGGCGGGGACCGCGCGGGCGTGGTAAGGGTGGTGGAATCAGCCACCTACAACGATCGCCCAGAGGTCGTCGGACACCTGGTGCCGCACGCCCTCGACAGCCACATACCGGCCGCCGACACGCTCGACCGCCACGACATCGTGATCGTCCAGCACGAGTACGGCATCTACGGCGGCACCGACGGCGAGAACCTGCTGCCCGTGCTGCGCCGGCTACGCACCCCCGCGATCGCGGTGCTGCACACCGTGCTGAGCCGGCCCACCGCCCACCAGAAAACGGTACTCGAACAAGTCGTCGCGCTCACCGGCGCCGCCGTCACCATGACCGAGGCAGCCCAAGCGCGGCTCATCGCCGGGTACGACGTCGACCCGGCCAAGGTCTGCGTCATCCCGCACGGCGCGCCCGAGGCACCGCCACTGCGACTGCTCAACCCATCTGGTGAACCGGTGATCCTCACATGGGGCCTGCTCGGCCCCGGCAAAGGCATCGAGTGGGCGATCGCCGGGCTCCGCCTGGTCCGCCACCTGACGCCGCGGCCACGATACGTCATCGCCGGCCAGACACACCCCAAAGTCCTCGCCGAACAGGGCGAGGCCTACCGGCTCATGCTCTACTCCCGGGTCCGGGCCCTCGGCGTCGCCGGCCTGGTCAACTTCGAACGCGCCTACCTCGACCAGGACCGCCTCAACCGGCTGGTCGGCCGCGCCGACGTCGTCCTGCTACCGTACGACTCACCTGACCAGGCCACCTCGGGCGTGCTCGTCGAGGCATTGGCCGCGCACAAACCCGTCATCGCCACCACCTTCCCACACGCCGTAGAAGTGCTCAGTGACGGCGCCGGCCTACTCGTACCGCACCACGACGCACAGGCGATCGGCACCGCCCTCAAACGAGTCCTCACCGAACCCGACCTGGTCAGCGGCATGCACCACCAGGCCACACGCATCTCCCAGAACAGCCGCTGGACCGTCGTCGCCGAGCGGTATCGCGCCCTCGCGGTCACGCTACTGAGCCGGGCACCGGTGCCGCTGTGACGGCGCGGTACCCGGAGCCCTCGTACGACCATCTGCTGCGGCTCAGCGACGACACCGGGTTGTTGGAGCACGCCGACCACGCTGTGCCTCTCCGGCGGCACGGCTACTGCGTCGACGACGTGGCGCGCGGCCTCGTGGTGCTCTGCCGGGAGCCGGACCCGCCGGAGGCGCTGCTGCGGCAGGCGGAGGTGTACCTCGCGTTCATCGTCCACGCGCAGTCGCCCGACGGGGCGTTCCACAACCGGCTCGGATACGACCGGCACTGGCTGGACGAGCCCGGCACCGGCGACTGGTGGGGCCGAGCGGTGTGGGCCGCCGGAACTGCCGCCGTGCGCAGCCCACTGAGCTCCGCACGGGAGAGCGCCCTGACATGTTTCGAGCTCGCCGCGCGGTGCCGGTCGCGCTGGCCGCGGTCGATGGCCTACGCCGCGCTCGGCGCCGCCGAGATCCTGTCGGTGCGCCCGGACCACTCCGGTGCGCACTGGCTGCTCAACGACGCGGCGGCGACCATCGGCCCGGCCCGCGACGACCCTGGCCGGCCGTGGCCCGAGCCCCGGCTGACGTACGCCAACGCGCTGCTCGCGGACGCCGTGATCGCGGCCGGGCAGCACCTCGGGCGCCCAGCCGTGCTGACCGACGGGCTGAACATGCTGCGCTGGCTGCTGGACGAGGAGACGTACCACGGGCACCTGTCCTGCACGCCGGTCGGCGGCCGGCAGCCGGGCGACCGGAAGCCGGGCTTCGACCAGCAGCCGATCGAGGCGGCCACGATCGCCGAGGCGTGCGTGCGTGCCCTCGACACCACCGAGGACGAGCGGTGGGAGGCCGGGCTCGTCTCGGCGGTCGACTGGTTCATCGGGAAAAACGACACCGGCGTCAGCCTCCGCGATCCTGACACCGGTGGCGGCTACGACGGACTCACCGCCGACGGGCACAACGCCAACCAGGGCGCGGAGTCCACGCTCGCCCTGCTCTCCACCCTCCAGCACGCCCGCCGGCTGGCCTGAGCCGCTACGCCCGCCGACTTCACACGAATGGTTCGTGGGCTGGGCTGGCCTGGAACGGCCGGCCGTGTTACGACACCCTGCGGCCGTCACCCTGGACCCGATGCGAATTCTGTAAGCCACGGATTCGACGCCACCCAGAGGGCCATCATGGTCGGCTACGTGTCCTCACCTTCGACCGCCGTCGCTGGTCCGTCAGCGGCGGCGAACCCGTCGCCGCGACATCTGCGCCGGGCCCCGCTGCACGCGGCGTTGGCCGCGCCGGGCGGGAGGTCGATCACGACGGTCTCCGCCCCGGCCGGTGCGGGCAAGACCGACCTGGTCGTGGACTGTCTCGAGGCAGGGTTGGGTGTTGTGGATCGACGGCGCGTACCCGGCCGCGGTCGCGCTGATCCGTTCCGTCCTCAAAGCGGGCCCGGAGGTCACCGGCCGCGTCGCTGGCGTTGCCGGGGCCGAACGGGTGAGGGTAGCGTTACCAGGAGTGATGTCGGTTCGACGTTCGGTCGACATGGGCTGCCCTCAGAAACCCCCAGCCGAAAGGGCCTGCGGGTGAGACGCCGCTCTCACGTCTGCCGCACCGGGTTGCGGTTGCGCGCTGCTGCCCTGTCGGCGTAACTGGCGCAGGTCACGGTCGCGCGCCGGCCGTCACTGGCCGGGCTCATCACCGGACATCTCTCCTAAGGTGGGCGGCACAGTGGAGCTGATGCAAAAGATCTGCGTCGACGCTGCGCAGGCATTGTCGGCCTCGGGGGTCGGGGTGAGTCTGATGACCTCCGACGGCGCTCACGGCATGGCCGCGGCGTCGGACCCGAACACCGCGCGGATCGAGGAGCTGCAGTTCACCTTCGGGGAGGGCCCGTGCATCGACGCGGCCGCGGCCGGCCGCCCCGTGCTGGTGCCGGACCTGACCGACGGGGCGATGCGCCTGTGGCCGATGTACACCGCTGCGGTCCTGGACGCGGGAGTCCGGGCGGTGTTCGCGTTTCCGCTGCAGGTCGGTGCGGCTCGCCTCGGCGTCCTCGATGTGTTCCGGGCCAGCTCCGGGGCGATGTACAGACCGGAGCTGGGCCGGGCGCTGACGCTCGCCGACCAGGTCGTGACGACCTTGTTGGACGGTCAGGAACGGACCACCGGCACGGACGAACTGGACGAGGCATTCGAGCACCGTGCCGCACTGTTCCAGGCCCAGGGCATGGTGATGGTCCAGTTGGGCATTCCCCTCGCGGAGGCGCTGGCGCGGATCCGGGCCTACGCCTACGCGACCGACCGGCCGTTGAGCGAGGTGGCCGCGGACATCCTCGCCCACCGGATCCGCCTCGACACCGACCATGCATGAACAGTGGCACGAACACCGCAGGAAAGGCCGAGAACTGTCATGACCACCGTATCCGAACAACGTCTGGCGGCGATCTTTGTCGAGGTGGCCGACACTCTGGTCGGCGGGTTCGACCTGATCGAGTTCATGCAGATGCTCGCCGACCGCGTCGCCGGGCTGGTCAACGACGCCACCGTCGGCCTGCTGCTGGCCGACGAGCAGGACCGTTTGCAGTTCATGGCCGCCTCGGACGAGACGACCAGCCTGCTCGAGCTGCTGCAGCTGCAGTGGCGGGACGGGCCGTGCCTGGATGCGTTCCGCGGCGCGGAGCCGGTCGTCAACGCCGACCTGTCCACCGCAAGCCCCCGCTGGCCGCGGTTCGCGCCCTACGCCACGGCCGCCGGGTTTCGCTCCGTGCATGCGTTCCCGCTGCGGTTGCGTAACGAGGTGATCGGTGCGATGGGCGTCTTCGGCACCGGCAGCGCCGCCCTCGACGCCACCGACGTGCAGATCGTGCAGGCACTGGCCGACGTCGCCGCGATCGGCCTGCTGCAGGAACGGGCGATCCACCACAGCGAGGTGCTCACCGAGCAGCTGCAGGGCGCGCTGAACAACCGCATCATCATCGAGCAGGCCAAAGGGGCTGTTGCGCAGGCGCACAACATCTCCGTCGACGCGGCCTTCGAGCTGATGAGGGACCACGCCCGGCGCACTCACCGGCGCCTCAGCGACGTCGCCCTTCGCGTGCTCACCGACGTCACCAGCCTGCCCGATCTCACCGCTGACTGACCGGCGCGCAGGTGCGACGACCTGAATGCCGGCCAGCTCGCCGATGGACCGGCCGCGCCGAGCTTGCTGGCGTGCCGCACGCCGGCAAGCGGTGACGGACCTGGACTGGCATCCGCGACCCGGCCGCCTCGGTGGCGGACCGCAAGTCAATGGTGGAACCCGGCAGCGCGCCGGCCTTGCGCAGCGAGCCGGGTTGGGCCTCCAGCCCCAGCCGGAAGGTGGTCACGAACGTGGCCAGGTTGAGCCGGGCGATCAACGCCGGCGGCCGCCGGGCCGCACCTACGTGGACCCAGCCACGTCCACGTGCCCCACG
This sequence comes from Dactylosporangium salmoneum, assembly GCF_039532525.1. NCBI lineage: Bacteria > Bacillati > Actinomycetota > Actinomycetes > Micromonosporales > Micromonosporaceae > Dactylosporangium > Dactylosporangium salmoneum. The sequence goes on along the minus strand of NZ_BAAARV010000080.1, from coordinate 13,692 downwards.
TGCGGGCGCCCCCGCCGTGGCACTCCCGAGGCTCAGCCGAAGGCGATCAGCCCGTCGTGGTCGTCCACGGGAAGATCGCCGGCGGACACCGCTCTGACCTCCAGGCTGCGCAGCACGGCACGACCGGCCGTCACCGTGGTGAACACGATGTCGGCGGCGTCCCGGCCAGTGGCGACCCGGGCCAGCGTCGGGCGGGGCGCCAGCCGTGTCGCGTCCCACACCTGCCAGCGGCCGTCCAACGCGACCTCCACCACCGAGTGGAAGTCCATCAGGGCCAGGCCGGGGGCATACACGGCAGCGACGCGTGCGAGGACGTCGACCGCCCGGCAGAGCGCGGCGACGAGATGCGCGAAGTCGCGGCAGACGCCGCGGGCGGACAACAGCGTGTCCACCGCATCGGTAGCGGGCCCGCTCGACTCGGACATATGCCTCACGTGCCGCCATACGTAGTCGCAGATCGCCCGCACCCGCTCCAGTGCGGTGGGGAGCTCACCGAAGTGGCTCAGCGCCATGCCGGTAAGTCGGTCCGACGGGCAGTACCGGCTGGGACGCAATGCCGCCACCCGCTCCTCATCGGTCACCCGAACGGGCGTGCCAGGCCCGGCGGTGATCGTCGCGTCGTACTCGATGGTCACGCTGCTGGGCTAGATATGGAGCAGATGCTGCCGCCCGCCGGCCGCCCCGGCCAGTTCCTGCGCGGGCAACGCGACCATGTTGTTGACGATCTCCAGACGCTCGCTGATCGTCACCGCTGGCCGGCGGGCAGCGACTGTCTGGATCACGTGTAGGCATCGATGGTGCCTTCGGATTCCAGACCGTGCCGTCAGCGGGTGTGTCGCGGCGCCTCGGCGGTCACCGTGGTAATGCCGCCATCTCATCTCCTCGCAGGTCAGGTCCGGGAGAATGGACGCCATGAGCGTCGAGTCGACGTTGCTTTTCGTGCTTGCCGCCGTCGCCCGCGCCCGCACCTGCTCACCTGGGGGTTGCTCGGTCCGGGTAAAGGCATCGAGTGGGCGCTACGGGCGGTGGCTCGCCTGCGGGATCTCCGACCGGCTGTAACCTACACCGTCGCCGGCCGGACCCCATCCGAAAGTCCGCGAGCGCCACGGTGAGGCTTACCGGACCCGCCTGCAGCAGCTCGGGGCGCTGCTGGGAACCTCCGAGGTCGTGGACTACCTGCCGGTGTACCACGACGAAGCCGCTCTGGGGCGCCTGATCCGCTCCGCCGACGTCGTCGTGTTGCCGTACGACTCCTCCGGACAGGTCACCTCCGGTGTCCTCACCGCGGCGGTAGCCGCTGGCGTTCCCGTCGTCGCGACGCCCTTCCCGCACGCCGTCGAACTGCTCACCAACGGCTCCGGCCTGCTCGTGCCCCACCGCTGTCCGGCGGCGCTGGCGGCCGGCATCCGGTGGATTCTCATCGATCCGGGCGGTGTCGCTCTCAGCAGCCACGCTCGGCCGCCGACTGTGCTGTGGCCCGCGGTCGCGGCCCGCTACGAGACGCTCGCCGAACGGCTCCGGAGCGCCGGCAGCCCGGTCGCCGCCACGGTGGCGCGGGCGTGGACCGTGCCGATAGCCAGCAAGGCCGTGCCCGCCCCCAGCTTCGCGCATCTGGCCCGGTTGACCGACGACACGGGTGTTCGAGCACGCGCGCCACGCCACCCCTCGCCGCCAGCAGGGCTACTGCACCGACGACGTGGCCCGCGGACTCGTCGTCACCAGCCGGGAAGCCGACCCCTCCGACACCGTGCTGCGGCTCTTGGCAGTGTTACCTGGCGTTTCTCACCCACGCACAGGACGGCAGTGGTGCCTTCCACAACCGGCTCTCCAACGACCGGCGATGGACCGACGAGCCCGGGCTCGGCGACTGGTGGGGACGCGCGCTGTGGGGCCTGGGCACGGCAGCGGCCCGCAGCCCGGCACCCTGGATCCGCATCGAGGCGTTGACGGCGTCCACCGTCGCCGCGAGCCGCCGGTCCACCGCACTGCGCGCCATGACCTTCGCGGGCCTCGGCGCGCGATGTGGGATCCCAGCACCGGCGGCGGAATACGACGGCCTGACCCCACACGGACCCAACCTCAACCAGGGCGCCGAATCCACCCTGGCCTTCATCAGTACCCTGCAACCCGCCCGGTCGCCGAACCCGCCGGCGGTGTGACGCAACACTCTCGACACGCCAAGGTCTACCTTCCGATGACCGGCGGCCCTGGCCAGGTGCCGTACTTCGACGAACAACGGCCGCATCCTGCTCACCCGGCAGGCAGCGATGGGCGGGCGCGTTCCTGCGAGCGCTTGATCTCCGCCTCGGCTTCCGCCCGGTCGGCCCAGGTCCGGCGTTCGACGTCGATGCTCTTGCCCGGCTCAAGGTCCTTGTAGATCTGGAAGAAGTGTTCGATCTCCAGCTTGTAAAAGTGTTCCAGATCCGTGAGGTCGCCCAGGTGCCCGAAGCGAGGGTCAGCCGTGGGCACGCACAGCACCTTCGGGTCGGGTCCCTTCTCGTCGCGCATACGGAACATGCCAATGGCCCGGCAACGGATGAGGCAGCCGGGAAAGGTCGGTTCCTGCACCATGACCAGTGCGTCGAGCGGGTCGGTGTCCTCGCCGAGCGTATGTTCGATGAAACCGTAGTCGGCCGGGTACTGGGTCGCGGTGAAGAGGGTACGGTCCAGCCGGATCCGACCGGTCCGGCGATCCATCTCGTACTTGTTGCGCGTTCCCTTGGGGATCTCGATAGTGACGTCAAACTCCATGGCCGATGCTCCGCCCTTCGGACGACATCACGGGGATTTCACTCGCGCTGACTCAAGCCGACCGAACTCCCACCGCACGGGAGACCTCTAGTGCCAAGCTACACGGCTGAAGTGGCACGTGGGCTCGTCCGCAAACCGCCCTTCGCGTCGATCCATCGCAAGACGGCAGTGCGACGCGACGCCGTACACGCTGCACAAGCCCTCGGGATTCTCTCGGCCGGCGAGGTTCCACCGGACCCACCGCCGATCGGCGCCCAACGCGGCTCGTGACTTCGGTCTGGCAGCCAGAGCCGCGACGTCGGCATCAGATTCCAGGACCTGGGCGGCAGTTGGCCAACCACGCCGGAGATCGGCCTGTGCAACCCGGACAAGATGCGCACCACACGCTACCGCTACCGGGGAACGGCCATCCCCACGCCGTGGGCTGCCACGGGGTCGGGCCGGTCGACCGGCGGGCTGGTCACCCGGTGCCTCACCCCGGTGGTCACCGGTGACCGGCATAGTGTGGGCGCCGATGCGTCTGGTCGGCGAAGGGGCCGCTGATGGAGGCATACCAGGAGGCCGACTTCCTTGCCGTGCTGAGCCGTCTCATGCTGTGCGCGGACGATGTGCGCTCGGTGCTGCCGGAGGTTTCGCGCCGCCTGGCGCTGCAACTGCGGGTGCCGTTCGCTGCGATCGAGTTCGACAGCGTCCCAGGCGACGAGCGCCGGGTTGCGTTGCCGCTACAGTACCGCTCGCAGCCCGGCACCCTCCTCGTCCCCGCCGACCTGCCCGAGCCGACCCTGCAGCGCCTCCGCGACCGCGTGGTGCCCCAGCTGGAGACGCTGCTGGCAGTCGCGACCGAATACAAGGCGATGGCCGAGTCTCTGCGGACGAGCCGCGACCAACTGCACGACCTCGCGACGGAACAGGCGGGTCTGCGGCGGGTGGCGGTGCTCGTCGCGTCCGGTGCTCCCCCGGCCGATGTGCTCGCCGGGATCGTCGCCGAGGCCGCCACGCTGCTGGACGCGGACGCCACCAGGCTGATGCGCTATACGTCCGCTGACACCGTCACCGTCTTCGCCGGGTACGGCACGCCCGGCACCGAGACCTGGCTGGGTCGGCGATTCCACATCGACGGCGACGTCACCGAGCCGGTGCTGCGAGCCTCCCGCCCGGCCAGAGTGGACAGCTACGACGGTTGTCCCGGTGCCTTCGCCGACCTCGCGCGCCGCGAAGGCTTCACCTCGTCGGTCGCCGCACCGTTCTCGGTGGGTGGCCGCCCGTGGGGCTCCCTCGTGGTGCTGTGGTCCCGCCGGGAGCCACCGCCACCCGGCGCCGAGGAGCGGCTGGCACAGTTCGCCAAGGGCGTGGCCACCGCGATGGCGAACGTCGAGAGCAACGCGTCACGTGCCCGGATCGTCCGCGGCGTCGAGGAGGACCGCCGCCGCTTCGAACACGACGTCCACGACGTCGTCCAGCAGCGTCTGGTGTCGCTCGGCCTGGAACTTCGTGCGGCAGAGGCGATCGTGCCGGACGAACTCGACGAGCTCAAGGCGCGGCTCTCCCGCACGATCGACGGCCTGACAAACGTCTTCACGGTTCTGGAAGAGATCACACGCGGCATCCACCCGGCCATCCTCACCCAGGCCGGGCTCATGCCTGCGCTCAAGGCGCTCGCGCGACGCTCGGCCGTCCCAGTCACGATCAGCCCTGGTCCCGAGCGCCAGCTGCCCCGCAGCGTCGAGGTGGCCGCGTACGACGCCGTATGCGAGGTGCTCACGAACGCAGCCAAGGACGTGCACGCCCCCTCGATCAACGTCGATGTCGACACCACCGTCGACCGGGCGACCGGGCGCGAGTTCCTCGTGGTCTCGGTCCGCGACGATGGTGTCGGGGAAGCCGACCTGTCCCTCGACACGGAGCTCGTAGGCCTCACCGACTGGGTGGAGGCACACGGCGGACGCCTGCAGATCTCACGTCCGGCAGGTCGGGCGACGTCACTGTGCATCATCTTCCCGACCGACATCGACTCCGGGCGGTTTGACGGTGCGCTGCCAGATGTCGATTGAGTGAGTGGTCGCAGCGATTCACCAAGGGCGATGCGCTCGAGCGGCGGACGACGGCCTCGCCCGCGGCCGACCGCCGATGCCATTTCAGCAGGAGCACCCGGTGATCGTTACGCGCAAGACCAGCGCCGCAGCCGCGGGAACCGCCGTCAGGCGTACCGGGTCGGTTTCCGATGATGAACCCCGAACGAGGGGCTGGTGCATCGCTCATGCGCTGTCGAACCCCTCAGTGGCCTATCATTGGCGCGTCTCGACCGCTCCGGACCCCGGCGGTGCCCTCGCTGCTGGCATCGTTGGGAGCTTCGATGACAACACCGCAGGTGGACCCGTCCACCGCTACGACGTCATACAACAGTCTCGTCCGGGAGATCGCAGACCGGGACCCGGCTGCTCTCGCCAATCTCCACCGTCTCCTGGTCCGCCGGATCTTCGTCCACGTTCGCGCCGGCCTGGGCGACACTGCCGCCGCTGTGTCGACCGTCCGTGCGGTCTTCGTCGAAGTGTGGCGACTCGCACCGGCGTCGAGGATGTGGCACGACGATGCACACGCATGGCTGCTCACGATCGCCAATCGGCGGGTTGCCGAGCATCTGCGGGCACAAGGACTTCCGTTCTCGCTGGCGATGGGCTACGACGAGCACATCAGCCTGGAGTTGAACGCCCTGCTCCGGCACGGGCGGGCCGTGTACCGCGAGGGACACCGACGATCGGGCAGCTGATGATCCTGGCCTGCCGTCATGTCACCTGCCTGCGCTGCCCGGATTGTCTTGACGCACAGCTGCGGAGTAGCGTCAGCGGCACGACGCCGATCCCGGCGCTTGACTGCCCTGGCTGGCAGTGCCGGTCTGCGGAGGGTGCGGTCATGAGCTGGCGCCAAGACCGCCGTGTTGCCTGCAGTTGTGAGCCGTTGCCCTGGGCTGTCGTGATCGGCACGGCCGATGCTCATCCATCAAGTGCCCCGCCGTATCTTCGATGCCTGGCTGTCACACAAGACGGCCGGCATGGTTGAGCTGTTGGAACGCGTCTGCGTCGACGTCGTGCAGGCGCTGTCTGCCTCGGGAGCCGGGGTGAGCGTGATGACCGGCGACGGCGTGCACGGCATGGCAGCAGCCTCGGACCCGAGCACCGCGCGGATCGAGGAGCTGCAGTTCACCCTCGGCGAAGGCCCTTGCATCGATGCCTTTGCGTCCGGCCGGCCGGTTCTCGTGAGCGATCTGGCGGATGGAGCGACGAGTCGATGGCCGCTGTACACCCCCGCGGTCCGGGACGCCGGGGTCCGGGCAGTGTTCGCGTTTCCGTTGCAGATCGGTGCGGCCCGCCTCGGCGTCCTGGACGTGTTCCGCACCCGACCCGGCTCGTTGTCCCGAGCGGAACTGGGTCAGGTGTTCACATTCGCCGACCTGATGGTCATGACGCTGCTGGACGGTCAGGAACGGGCCGACGTCGGCGAGTTCGACGAGGTGTTCGAGCACCGCGCCGAGCTGTTCCAGGCCCAGGGCATGGTCATGGTCCAGTTGGGCATACCCCTCACCGATGCCCTGGTGTGGATCCGGGCCCACGCCTACGCCAGCAACCGGCCGTTGATCGAGGTGGCCGCGGACATCGTCGCCCGCCGGCTGCGGTTCGACATTGACCACGCATGACCACCGCGACGACGATCGTAGGAAGGCCGGGAAGCCGACATGACCACCGTATCCGAGCAACGCCTGGCGCGGATCTTCGTCGAGGTCGCCGACACCCTCGTCGATGAGTTCGACCTGATCGAGTTCCTGCAGACGCTCGCCGACCGCGCCGCCGGGCTCATCGACACCGCCACCGTAGGTCTGCTGCTAGCCGATGAGCAGAACCGGCTGCGGTTCATGGCCGCCTCGGACGAGACCACCAAGCTGTTGGAGCTGTTCCAGCTGCAGTGGCAGGACGGCCCCTGCCTGGACGCGTTCCGCACCGCCGAGCCGGTCGTCAATGCCGATCTGCGCACCGCAAACGCCCGCTGGCCGCGGTTCGCGTCCTACGCCACGGCCGCCGGGTTCCGCTCGGTGCATGCGTTCCCGCTGCGGCTGCGCAACGAGGTGATCGGCGCGATGGGCGTCTTCGGCACCGGCAGCACCGCCTTCGATGATGCCGACGTGCAGATCGTGCAGGCCCTGGCCGACGTCGCCGCGATCGGCCTGCTGCAGGAACGGACGATCCGCCGCAGTGAGGTCCTCACCGAACAACTCCAAGGGGCGTTGAACAGCCGGATCGTCATCGAGCAGGCCAAGGGTGCCATCGCGCAGGCGTATCACATCTCCGTCGATGCGGCCTTCGAACTGATCCGGGCCTACGCCCGGCGGACCAACCGGCGGCTCAGCGACGTCGCCCACCTCGTGGTCACCGACCTGAGCAGCCTGCCGGACCTCACCACTGCCTGACGCACCGCCACAGCATCTCCTCAGTACAGCCTGTCCCCCAGCCTGTCCTCGCATCGGACTCCACGCAGGAAGCAACGCAAGCTGCAATGCCTGCTTCACCACGGGCAGGAGGTCGTACGGCCATGGATCGAACGTCGTGACCGTTGGACGAACCGGACTCCATCCGGTACCTGGAGCAGGGCCGCATCCGAGGGACCTAGAAGCTGCGCGGCTGGTTTGTCTGCTGGGCTGGAACGGCCGACCGGGATGCGATATCGTCGGGCGTCACCTCGGACCCCGGTGGCGAATTCTGTAGGTCAGGGATTCGACGTCACCCAGAGGGTCGTGATGGTCGGCTATGTGTCCTCACCTGCGGTCGTCGGTGGTCGGGCGGTCGCGGCGAACCCGTCACGGCATCTGCGCCGGACCCGGCTGCACACGGCGTTCGCCGCGACAGACCGGCAGTCGATCACGACGGTCTATGCTCCGGCCGGTGCGGGCAAGACGGAGCTCGTCGCGGACTGGATCAAGGCGATCGGCGCGTTGTCCCGGTCGGTGTTCGTGGACCTCGCCGCGTGCGCTACCGCCCGATGGTGGCAGGCGCCGCTGCGCTCCCCTTCGTGGTGGCCGTCGTGGCCGGTCAACGTGGCCGAGCTGGCCCAGGCGCTGCATGAGGGCATTCCGGCGCAAGTCGGCGGCCGGGTGATCGTGGTGTTGGACGGCACCGAGGCGGTTGCTGGCACCGACTTCCTGCCACAGGTACATCAGTTTGCCGCCAGTGAGGATCGCCTGCACGTCGTGATGCTGGGCAGACACGCCCCACCGGACCGATCTCCGTCACGCCTGGCTCACTCCCAGATCAACGCGCTCCGCGGGCGTGACCTGGCCTTCACCGCCGCCGAAACGGCTACCCTCTGCGTTCAGCGAGGGCTTGACCTGCCCGCGGCCGTCAGCAGGCGCTTGTATGCCGCCACCGAGGGATGGGCTGCGGGGCTCGCGGTCGCGACCGCGGTGCTGAACGGGGAACCGCATGAGCCGGAAGGTGTCCTGCAACAGCTGCTGCGCACCGGCGCGGGGCTGTCGGAGTACGTGATGCGGGACGTGTTGGGCAGGCACCCGGCCGACCTCCGCCAAGCCGTACGCGACTCCAGCGTGGTCGAATCCGTCTGCCCGGACCTGTTCGCCGCGCTCACCGGCCGCACCGACGCCGCCGACGTCCTGGCCGATCTCGCCCGCGACGATATGTTCGCCACCTGCCTTGACGACACGTCCGCCTGGTACCGCTACCACCGGCTCTGGCGCACCGCCCTCTACACCACACTCACCGAGGACGACCCCGCCCACACGCACCGACTGCATGCCACCGCCGCAGACTGGTACACCGCACACCTGCAGCCCGCCGAAGGACTGCGTCACGCACTGGCCGCGGCCGACCGGTCATCGGCCATCAGGATCGTGCAGCAGCACGGCGAGCAGATCCGCGAGGCCACCCCGCAGGCGGCTGTGACCGCCGCGACTCCGGGCCCCTGGGCATCGCTCGCCAACGATGCACCCCTCGCCCACGCCTTCGCCGTGCACCGCGGCGCCGGCAACGACACCGCAGCCCCGCCATCCACGGTCTGGCACTCGATGACCGCCGTCCGGCGGAAGGCAGCAGGACCGGCTGACCTGATCCAGCACTCGGCGCAACCCATCTGGCATGCATTGCGCCAAGGGGACTACGAAGCTGCGCAGGCAGCGCTTGATTCCGACGGGTCGGCCACCGGGCGCAGCCCGTTGCAACGAAGCACGATGCTGCGCCTGCACGCCGTTACCGCCCGGATGACCGGCCGGCTACGCGACGCGGTCCGCCATGCCGACGCCCTCGGCGAGGACGTTCGCGCGAACGGCCTCGTGGGCTCCCACGACGGCGGCTGGGCGCGGCTGATCCTTGCCGAAGTGGCCGTCCAACGTGGCACACCCGAAGCGGCCGTGCAGCATCTCGACGCGCTCGCGGTCCAAATGTGGCAGTCGGTACCCGCGCTCGTCGCCGCCCAGCAGTTCCAGGCCGCGCTGCTCTGCCAGCAACGCCACGACTACGCCGCCGCGTTGGATGCCGTCCAACGACTCATCGTTGACGGCGACGACGCCTTGCTGGTCCCGCAATGGGCCGCACGAGTGCTACGGATCGAGCTCCTCGTCGCCATCGGCCGGCTCTACGACGCCCACCGGCATTGGCGTGCCGACGCCGCCGCCGTCCCCGCGTCGACCGCAGCGATCACCACCGCGAAACTCGTGCTCGCCCGCCAACCGCAGGCCCGCATCGACCAGCTGCTGCGGCCCCTGCTCCACGACCCACGCATCTCGCTGTTCCACCAGGTCGAGCACCGTCTGCTCATGGCGCACCAGGCGACCACCACCGGCGACCCGCAGCACGCCACGCACCTGCTGCGCCAGGCCATGGTCCTCGCCGACCTGGAACAGCTACGGCACCCGTTCCATGCCAACCACCACGTACTCGCCCCGACTCTCAACCATCTCCCCTCGACAGCCATCACCCCACCGGCGGGCGGTCCGTTGAGCCCAAGTGAGATCTCGGTCATGCGACACCTGGCCGGACACCGAACCGTCCACGAGATCGCCGCCGAGCTGCACCTCTCCCCGAACACGGTGAAGACCCACGTCGCGTCGATATACCGCAAGCTGGCGGTCCACACCCGGCGCGACGCCATGCACGCCGCGCTCGCCCTCGACATCCTCCCCACCGGCCACATTCCACCGAATCCCATGCCGACCGGCACCTGACGAGGCTGCCGATGAACACGGCCGCCGTGGCCATGCTGCGCCGGACCGACAGTTACGGCCTGGACCATCCCGCCGACATCGTCACGCCGCTGTGGCGCATTGAGGTCGCGGGGCGATTTGGCTGGACCGTCCCGGAGACCCGGACCCGCATGGCCCGATTCGAGCCGCTCGGCCTCGACGTGCCGTGTCAGGCAGAGCATTGCCCGGACAGCATCGTCGATTGCCGGGACCTGCTAATGCTGACGACGCATCTCGACGGGCAGGCGCCGGTGTTAGTGGGGCAGGTGGCCCCGGAGCATCTCCACGCTGCTGCCGATGAGAGCGGGGAGTCGGTCGCGGATGTCCTCGAGGCATGGTCGAAGGCGGAAACATCGGAGGTGTACCACTGGATAACCGTTGCCGAGACACTCCTCCGCGCTCCCGACCCCCCGTGGACGTGATCGGCCGAGTACGTCGACACTGTTGCTGATCCAGTCCCAGTTCGACTCCGCCTCCGGCGACGCCGCCCGGACCGCCGCGAAAGACGCACCACCCTTGCCACGTGTGACTGGGCAGCTCTCAAGAATGAGCCGCTGATGGAGCTGAGGCCTACTCATTTGGTCGAGCCCGGAAGGGCTCAGATGGAGGTTGACGGAGTGTGGATGCAGGCGCCACCGAGAGGGCGGCGAACGAGCTGCGCTGGTGGAGACGGTGGGTTTGAAGCATGACCTGGCATGCACGCCACCGCGAACACTTGAAAGGCCTCGGCCTGGGAGCCTATGCCGAGAAGATCATCGCGCGGACGCACGAGGAGATCTGGGTTACGGCGACGCCGAGCGAGTCACTGGCGTTGGGTCAATCACGAATCGGCGGGGTACCTGATCTGCCGGATGGCGTTGCGTGGCCGCGCCAGCGTTGGACACGCGCCGAGGTTCAGGCCTGGCCGGAGTACGCATGCCGAGATCTCGACGAAGCGATCGCGTCCGGAGTCGTCACGACGGAGCCAGGGCACTTCGCAGCCGCATTACCCTTCGTCGCGCAGCTTGATCTCAGGGATGTTGCCCCGTTTCAGACAGTGCTGCCCCGGAATGGTCACCTGTGGCTGTTCGCTGATCAGACATCCGACGGTGGAGAGGTCGGCGGCCTCTTCTGCGTCGCAAGCGCGTGGCTGTTTGAGCCCCGGTCCAGGCCACTTCGCCGGGCGATGCCCCCGCCTGTTCCCGAACAGTTCGCCGCGGGCTCGATCTCATTCGCGCACGGCACGGCGATGCCGGACTTCCACGACGAGCACCTCGCGCTGCCGGATGCCTACTGGCATACGTACGAGAGCGCGCGCGTGGCGGTGCAGCAGCCCGAGCCGAGGCACGCCCTCCTGCCCGGCCCCGATAGCGGAGCGATCGGTGACGTGCCGCCTCCCGGTTACACGGCGCTTCTCCGGGTTGACACCGATGACGCACTCGACATGAACTGGGGCGATGCCGCGTGGATCACCTTCGCAGTCCCGAACGCCGCACTCGCGGAGCACCGGTTCGACGGACTGATAGCCATCCGTTGGTACGGATGACCACGACGGCATCATGCGGCTCCGGCGGCGGATGTGCGCGGCGGCGGTCCCCACCGCATCGCGCTCACCCTCGCCACGCGGACGACGATGGATCTGGGACTCGCCATCACCAGCCCGTTCAGCCGGCATCCGGTGCAGATAGCGCAAGCGATGGCCAGCCTGGTCCACCTTGACGGCCGGGACCGGAACTGGGTGCTCGGGCTCGGGGTCGGAAACAGCGATCTCGTCCTCGGCCCGCTGGGTCCGCGGGCCGGAGCAGACGCCCGGCGTCTGGTCGGGGCGGTGGAGGTGGTCCGCCGGCTCGCCGCACATCGCCTGGCAGCCTGTGATCCTGCTCGATCCGGGAGAGCCCATGCCCGAGCGAGCCCGACGGTTCGCGGCCATGCTCGTCCGGACCACAGCGCCAGCCGTGCTGGAGCTCATGGGCGTCTCGGAGACCGTGCGGGCACACGCCCGCACCAGCTCCCTGCTACCCGAGCATCTCTCGGACGACGATGTGCGCGGTCTGGTCGCGGTGGGATCGCCGGCGCAGATCCGGTCCCGGGTCCTGGATGCCGCGCATGCCGGCGTGACCGGGCGGTCATGCGTCTTCCTCGGTGCACTCGCGGACGCCACGCAGACAATGCGAGTGTTCGCCGAGGAGGTCATGGCTCCTGTGACGGATTCGACTTCCTCGGGTTCCGCATCCAGTGGGCGCCGCAAACGAGGAACGGACCGGTCATCGGCACGATGTCACCTGATACCGAGGAAACGACGGGCGTTGTTCGTCCTGATGGCTGCTCGTTGGTCCGGGGTGAGGAAGGACGAGCGGTCGACGACCTCGCCCACCGGGCGCTCCCCCAGCGGGTACGGGTAGTCGCTGCCGACCATGACCTGGGTGGCGCCGAGCGTGTCGACCAGGACCCGCAGCGCTTCGGGTCGGAAGACCACGGAGTCCACGCTGAAGCGGGAGACGTAGGCCGACGGCGGTTGCTGCGAGGTCGCGATCACGTCGGGGCGCCGGTGCCAGGCGTTGTCCAGCCGTCCGAGCCAGAAGGCGAACGAGCCGCCGCCGTGGGCGAAGCAGATCCGCAGCGTCTCGGGGACCTTGTCGAACACTCCCCCGAGGATCATCGCGATGATCGACAGGTGGGTCTCGGCGGGCATGCCGGTCAGCCATTGGGCCATCCACCGGTCGGTCCGGGGCGAGGCCGGCATGTCCCACGGGTGGACGAAGACCGGTACACCATGTTCTCAGGAGGAACGTCATTCGCATCACCCGGGCAACAATGCCCCGCCCCTGGCTCCGGGGCGCTGTCGCTCTCCTCACGGCCGCAACGTTGGCCAGCGCCCTGGGCGTCGCTCAGGGCCGGCCCGCACCGGCGTAGCCACCGACGGCCGGATGGCTCAACTCGCAAACCGTTCCCGACCACGCCGCAATTGGTGGCGGCGGATACAAGCACGTCGTCATCAGCCAGGCGACCGGCGCGAAGACAGAGTCCGCGCCGCTGACGTCGGCCAAGGCGAAGCAGGCGCAGATGCGTGCCGTCGAGTCGTGTCGATCCGGTTGACGGTCAACATCGCGATGCGGCTGACGGGCTTTGCACCAGCAGCCGGTCGACGCCCATCACCTGCACGAAGGGAGACATCGAGGCGATCCAGGACAACCGCCTGCGACGCCCGGCCGACCAGATCCCCCAGACCGGCCTGCCCGACCGCGTCGAGCTCGGCCCGCACCTGCGCCATCACCGCCGCACGCACCTGAGACTCAAACGCTGAACCTGCGGATTGAAAGTCCGAAGTGGACGATCAACTCGCTCAAGTTCAAGCATAGAAACAAAAAGTCCATGGCGAGTGCCCGAGCGTCCGATGCTGTTGGGCAACGTCCGTGCTGGTCGGCTGGCTCGAATCCCCGAAAGAGCGGATGCTCGCTTTGCGCCGGACGCGCGAGTTCCTGCGCCGTCCGCTTCCCTCCGTGCCAGGTAGCGAACATCCGAGCAACCAGCGAGCAACCGATCATGGGGCCACCCCGGCTACGCAGGCTTCCACGGTCCCGCCGGCATCCCAATCAGTCGACACGAGAGGACTACGGTGCGTCGCGGCCCAGCCTCCAGTGGAAGTGCTTGAGCAATTCACTCATCTGGTTCCCCTCTAGGTCAAGGGGTCTTCGCAAGATTCTTCCGGGTTGTTCTAGGCT
>NZ_BAAARV010000079.1:84916-94455 GCF_039532525.1 Dactylosporangium salmoneum | reverse complement strand
CGGCACCGGCGGGCACGCCCCGGGTCGCCGCGGCCACGTCGACGCGCTGACCGCCACCCGCCACCTGCTGCTCGCCCACGGCCTGGTCGGCCGGGCCGGGGCGGCCGGGGCGGTGGGCGGCTGGGGCAGTGGGCCGCTGGGCCGGGGCCGAGGCGGTCGGCCAGGGTCAGGGCAGCGGGCGGTCGGCCGGGCTGGGCCCAGTGGGCGGCCGGGCCCAGTGGGCGGCCGGGCCCAGTGGGCGGCGGGGCCTAGTGGGCGGCGGGGCCTAGTGGGCGGCCGGGCCTAGTGGGCGGCGGGGCCTAGTGGGCGGCGGGGCCTAGTGGGCGGCTGGGCCGGGGGCCAGGGCGGTCGGCCAGGGTCAGGGCCAGAGCAGCGGGGCCGGGGGCCAGGGCGGTCGGCCAGGCCGGTCGGCCGGGCCGGAGCAGTGGGCGGCCAGGGCCGGAGCCGGGCCGGTCGGCCAGGGCCAGGGCAGCGGGGGTGGGGGCGGGGCAGTGGGCGGCCGGGGTCGGGGCGGTCGGCCGGGTCGGGGCGGCGGTCGGCAGTGCCCGGATCAGTCCTCTTCGGGGTCCTGGTTGGCCTCGGCGCCGAGCACGTACGCCTGCATCGCCAGCTCGTCGCCAGCCGGCCAAACGAACGCGGGCAGCTCCGCCGGCCCGAGCTCCCGCACATAGCTCCAAAAGGCCCGCACCGCCTCACCCGGCGAGGTGGCCTCGATCGGCAGGTCCACGCTCACCAGCCAGGTCCGCTTCCCCGCGGCCGGCCGCCCGACCTTGCCGGCGACCGCCAGGTACGCCGCCTCGTCCACCCTCCGCGCGCCAACCGGCCCGGCAAGCCCCCCGGCGGGAAGCGGCGCATCGAGGAGGTTCACCGTGTACTGCAGCTTCCCGTCCGCATCGGCCCGGGCGAGCCCGAACACAACCGCCGACCCCTGCCCGACCCGGCCACCGAGCGCGGCCTCGTCCCTCAGCCCCGGTTCGTCGTCCTTGGCCGGTTCGTCGTCCGGGCTGGCCACGAGCAGGGCTTCGTCTCCGGTCGCGAAGCCTGCGCCCGGCACCGAGATTCCGCCGGCGCCGTACAGTCGCTCCGCCTCGTACTGCTCCCCGGAGACCACCACCACCCACTTCGCCATGCGGTCATTGCATCACGAGGGCCGTCACAGCTCGACGAAACACCCCCTCACATGGTCGTTGACCATGCCGGTGGCCTGCATCAGGGCGTAGGCCGTCGTCGGGCCCACGAAGCGGAAGCCGCGGCGCTTCAGCTCCTTGGCCATGGCCTTGGACTCGGGGGTCACGGCCGGCACGGCGGTGAAGTCGGCCGGGCGAGGGCGCGGGTCGGTCGGGGCGAAGGACCACAGCAGGGTCGCGATCCCGTCCGGCAGCTCGGCCGCCGCCCGCGCGTTGGCGATGGCGGCCTCGATCTTGGCGCGGTTGCGGACGATGCCGGCGTCGGCCAGCAGGCGGTCCACGTCGGGCTCGCCGAAGGCGGCCACCTTCTCGATCTCGAAGCCGGCGAACGCGGCCCGGAAGGAGGGGCGCTTGCGCAGGATGGTGATCCACGACAGCCCGGACTGGAAGGCCTCCAGCGTCATGCGCTCGTAGAGCCCGTTGTCGTCGCGGACCGGCCGGCCCCACTCCGTGTCGTGATACTCCAGGTAATCCGGGGTCGAGGCGCCCCAGCCGCATCGGGCCAGTCCGTCTTGCCCTACTACCACGTCGCCCATGCCAGGGAAGTTACTCCTGGGGTACGACAGAAAATGCTCAGGCGAGCCGGCCCGACTCCACCAGACGGGCGAACCGCCGCAGGGCTCCCGTCAGCCCGGCCTTCGAGCCCGGCCAGAGCAGCGGCCACGCCACTCTGCCGGCGGGCCCGGCCGGCAGGTGGAACCACTCGTGCCACACCACCTGGGTGCGATTGGTGCCCAGTTGAGTGCAGCGCAGTACACCCGGGCCCCGGAGAACCTTGCCGTAGTGCACCACGCGCACCTCGAACGGCGGGTCGACCTTGACCACGCGCATCAGGTCGCGCAGCGACGCCGGGCCCACCTGCGTGACCGCCTCGATCTGGCTGCCCTCGCCGCCGTCGCCGGAGAGCACCCGGACCTTGGTGAACGGGATCCACTCGCCCTGGCGGGACCAGTCGGTGAGCGCGGTGAAGACCCGCTCGGCGGGTGCGGCCACGATCACCGTGGCCGTCACCTCGCCGGGTCCGGGCCGTTCCGCTTCGGCGAAATCAGAGGAACTCACTTCACCACCGGCGAGGGGCGGCCCCACGTCTCGTCGGCTGAGGCGTCCCAGCCGGGGTCCGTGGTCGGCTTCTCGTCGAGGTCGATATCGGTCTTCTCGCCCTGTTCCGAAGTGGCGGTCTCGGAAGGCGAGTCGGTCGCGGGGGAGGGCAGGGTGTCGGTGCTCGACGCTCCGGCGGCGGCCGCCTCGCGGGCGTCGCGCAGTGCGTCGGCATCCTCCTTGCGCCCCTCGCGCAGCGCCTTGATCTCGGCCTCGAGGACCTGGATCAGCTCTTCTTTGTAGCCGATGTCGTAGCCGGCGCGGCGCAGCGCGGCGTCGACCTGGTTCATTCGGTATCCCCGGATGACGGTGTCGAACCGGGCCTGGTTGACGTCGCCCTCGACGAGCGGCCGTGAGGACGGCAGCGGCACGGAGCGTCCGTCGGGCTCATGTCCTTCGATGCCCGGGTCGTTATCCATGATCAACAGTGCCACGCCGAACCCAATGGCCCCGACTACCAGAGCGGCGATCAACACCAGGAGGAACTCAGCCATAGGGGGAATCGTGGCACGCTGAGTACGCCTGGGCGAGCCCGGCACACCCATCTGAAAGAAACGCGGAGGTCATGGAATGTTTCGTCTGGGCGCCCGGCAGTTCGCCGACGGCGAGTACGCGGTGATGGCCATCATCAACCGGACCCCGGACTCCTTCTTCGACAAGGGTGCGACCTTCGCCGAGGACGCTGCCCTCCGCGCGGTCGAGACGGCTGTCGCCGAGGGTGCGGACATCATCGACATCGGCGGGGTCAAGGCCGGCCCGGGCGAGACGGTCGACGCCGCCGAGGAGCTGCGCCGGACCCTGCCCACGATCGAGAAGATCAGGTCGATGTTCCCCGAGGTGGTGATCTCGATCGACACCTGGCGGGCGGAGGTGGCCCGGGAGGTCGTCGCGGCCGGAGCCGATCTCATCAACGACACGTGGGCCGGCGCCGACCCGGGCCTGGCCGAGGTGGCCGCCGAGACCGGGGCCGGCCTGGTCTGCTCGCACGCGGGGGGCCTGACGCCCCGCACCCGCCCGCATCGGGCGTCGTTCCAAGACCCGGTGACCGATGTCGTACGGACCGTCACCGACCTCGCCGAACGAGCGATTGCCCTGGGTGTACGCCGGGACGGCATCCTGATCGACCCGGCCCACGACTTCGGCAAGAACACCCGCCACTCCCTCGCGATCACCAACCGCCTCGACGAGATGGTCGCCACGGGCTGGCCGGTCCTCGTGGCGCTGTCCAACAAGGACTTCATCGGCGAGACCCTCGACCTGCCGGTGGGGGAGCGGCTGGAGGGCACGCTGGCCGCGACGGCGGTCTCGGCCTGGCTGGGCGCGAGGGTCTTCCGCGCGCACCAGGTGCGGGCCACCCGCCGCGTGCTCGACACTGTCGCCGCCATCCGGGGGTACAGCCAGCCGGCCGTCGCCCGGCGAGGCCTGGCCTGAGCCGCACTGCGCAGCGTGCGGCGCCCGTGAATCCGGGCATACGCAAAATGTCGGATAAATCTGGCGCGCCAGCGCCGGATTTATCCGACCCAGCCCGTCACGTCCAGCCCGTCACGTCCAGCCCGTCACGTCCAGCCCGTCACGTCCAGCCCGTCACGTCCAGCCCGTCACGTCCAGCGCAGGATGTTCTTGCGCCACGCGTACAGAATGCCCAGGAACAGCACGGCGACGAAGATCGCCATCTCCACGACGGTCGCCCCGCCGTACCCCGGCGTGTCGAACACGACCGCCCAGGGGAAGAGGAAGACGCTCTCCACCGCGAACAGGGCGTACAGGTACGCGTACACGTAATACCTGATCTGAGCCTGCGCCCAGTCGCCTCCGACCGGGTCGAGACCGCACTCGTACGTCTCGTACTTGGGCGACGTGACGTCCGCCCGTTCGGCCGATCGGCGCGGCCCCAGCAGCCGGTTGGCCGTAAAGGCGGCGACGAAAACCCCAGCGCCGACCAGCAAGAGAAGCCCGAGCGTCGCATATCCGCCCAGATATCCGCTCATGGCACGCACCGTACACGGGTCATCACGATCTCCGACATGCCGAAAACCCGAATTTGTCTCGATAATGAGTCCCAGCTTCTTGCCGGACTGCAACCAAGCTGAAGTCCGGCTAGCCGTTGAGACGAGATTAGAAGGACACCCCTTATGGAAGCACCCACGGGCCGCCGAACCAGGTGGCGGCTGCGGGCCGGCTCCTTCGTGCTCTTGGCCACCGTCAGCTCGATCCTCTTCGCCGCGGCGGCGCATGCCGATCCGCCGGACGGCGGGGACCCCAACAGCCCGACGCCGGTGGAAACCTCGACCTCCACGGAAACGCCGACGCAGGGTCCGACGACCGAGGGCCCTCCGCCCCCGACCACCACGCAGGCCCCTCCGCCCCCGACCACGACGCAGGCGCCGCCGCCTCCACCGGCCGTGCACCGGTTCAAGATGACCGTGAGCACGGTGTCGCTCGGCGACCAGTACTGGCAGGGCGACGGCTCGGCGGAGCTGGTCATCGCGATCAAGAACACCGGCGAGCATGTCGGGCGGGACACCATCACCGGCTTCTACGCGTTCCCCACCGGATCGCAGGCCACCGGGGCGTACGGCACCGGCGGTTGCACTGTGGTCAACGGCTCGCTCAGCTTCGCCTGCGCGCTCGGCGAGCAGGACCTGGGCCAGATCGTGGTGAAGGTCAACGTCGATCAGGGTGCCTGGAAGACGATCACGACCGGGCTGGTCACCGCGGCGGCCGGGCCGATACAGCGCACGGCGCCGATCGCCTTCGCGTTCACCACCCCGCCCACCCCGGGCATCGCGCTGGAGGCCCAGGCCGCGGAGCTGCCGGCCGCGGCCTCGCCGCAGGACGGGGCGACCCAGCTGGGGGTCCGGCTGCGCAACACAGGCGCGAGCAAGGCGAGCGGCGCGATCGAGGTGGTCACCCCGCCGGGCGTGGACCTCGTCGCGTTCCCCTCGGCCTGCCGCTCGCACCGGCGCATCGCCGCCGACCGGGACCGCTGCGAGCTCGGCGACATCGCCGCCGGCAAGGAGGTCTCGGCCGTGTTCGGGCTCGCCGTGAGCGCCGCCGCGCGGGCCGAGCTGCCGCTGACCGGGACCGTGCACGCGTACCTGACGCCGCCCGGGCAGGACACCGTCGAGAGCCGCTACGACTTCAAGATCACCGCACCGGCGCTGGCCGGGGCGGAGGCGCCGTTGCCCACCTCGGCGCCGGCCTCGCCCCCGCCGCAGCCGAGCCTCGGCGACCTGGGCATGCGCAGGCAGTCCAGCGACAGCGGCAAGATTTCCAGCCTGCCGTACATCGGAGGCATTGCCGGCCTGGTCCTCATCGCCGGCGCGCTGGTGTTCTTCTCGCTGCGCCGCCGCGGCCGGCACGACGAGGACGCGCTGCCCGCCGACGAGGTCGAGGACGTGGTGCTCGTGCCCGCCCAGCGGGCCGGCGACCTGCCGCCGTCCACGGCCTTGCCCCGCTCGCCGATCCCGCGCGCCCTGAACCTGCCCCGCCTTCCCACCGGCCCGGTCGCCGGCTCGGGCTTCCGCGAGCCCATCCGCCTGGACGGCGACGGTGACGAAGATCGCAAGGCGGACGGCCGACACGTCGACTGAATCGTCACCATTTGTGTACGGCGCACAACGGCGTGCGCCGCGCAATGACGAAAGTCGCAGCATCGCCTTCATGGAAGGGATATGCGCCGCAGGCATGTCGTCCACGCCGACGTACCCTCAGGGGTGTAGGACTTCAAGCCCGCCGCCATAGGAGGTCAGCTCACGTGACCAAGCAGGTCCGCCAGCTGGATCGGGTGGTCATCAGGTTCGCAGGCGATTCCGGCGACGGCATGCAGCTCACGGGTGACCGCTTCACATCCGAGACCGCTCAGCTCGGAAACGACATATCGACCCTGCCCAACTTCCCCGCCGAGATCCGCGCCCCTGCCGGCACCCTTCCCGGGGTGTCGAGCTTCCAGGTGCACTTCGCCGACTTCGACATCCTCACGCCGGGTGACGCGCCCAACGTGCTCGTCGCCATGAACCCGGCCGCGCTCAAGGCCAACCTGGCCGACCTGCCCAAGGGTGCCTCGATCATCGTCAACACCGACGAGTTCACGAGCCGCAACCTGGCCAAGGTGGGGTACTCGGCCAGCCCCCTCGAGGACGGCTCGCTCGAGGGCTGGAACGTCGCGCCGGTCGGCCTGACCTCGATGACGGTCAAGGCCCTGGAGTCCTTCGAGATCTCCAAGAAGGACGCCGAGCGGGCCAAGAACATGTTCGCGCTCGGCCTGCTCTCGTGGATGTACTCCCGCCCCTACGAGTCCACGCTGACCTTCCTGGAGCGCAAGTTCGCCTCCCGCCCGGAGCTCGTCGCCGCGAACGTCGCCGCGTTCAAGGCCGGCTGGAACTTCGGCGAGACGACCGAGAACTTCGCGGTCCGCTACGAGGTCAAGCCGGCCCGGATGGTGGCCGGCAACTACCGCAACATCACCGGCAACGCGGCCCTGGCCCTGGGCATCGTGGCCGCCGGCGTGCGCTCCCAGCTGCCCGTGTTCCTGGGCGCGTACCCGATCACCCCGGCCTCCGACATCCTGCACGAGCTGAGCAAGCACAAGAAGTTCGGCGTCACCACCGTGCAGGCCGAGGACGAGATCGCGGCGATCGGCGTGGCCCTGGGCGCCTCCTACGGCGGCGCGCTCGGCGTGACCACCACGTCCGGCCCCGGCGTCGCGCTCAAGGGCGAGACGATCTCGCTCGCCGTCGCGCTGGAACTGCCGCTGGTGATCATCGACGTGCAGCGGGCCGGCCCGTCGACCGGCCTGCCGACCAAGACCGAGCAGGCCGACCTCAACATGGCGCTGTTCGGCCGGCACGGCGAGGCCCCGGTCGCGGTGCTCGCCCCGCGCTCGCCCGCGGACTGCTTCGGCACCGCGCTGGAGGCGGCCCGCATCGCGCTGACCTACCGGACCCCGGTGATCCTGCTCTCGGACGGCTACATCGCCAACGGCTCCGAGCCGTGGCGGCTGCCCGAGGTCGCCGACCTGCCCGACCTGCGCGTGCAGTTCGCCACCGAGCCCAACGGCGAGGACGGCAAGACCTTCCTGCCGTACCTCCGCGACCCCCAGACGCTGGCGCGGCCCTGGGCCGTGCCGGGCACGCCGGGGCTGGAGCACCGCATCGGTGGCCTGGAGAAGGCCGACAAGACCGGCGACATCTCCTACGACCCGGCCAACCACGACTTCATGGTCCGCACCCGGGCCGCCCGCATCGAGGGCATCGACGTGCCCGACGTCGAGGTCGAGGATCCGGACGGCACCGCGCGCGTCCTGGTGCTGGGGTGGGGCTCGACGTACGGCCCGATCGGCGCCGCCGCCCGCGCGCTGCGCCAGCGGGGCCTGGCGGTCGCCCAGGCGCACCTGCGCCACCTCTCGCCCATGCCGAAGAACCTGGGCGAGGTGCTCAAGTCCTACGACAAGGTCGTCATCCCGGAGATGAATCTCGGCCAGCTCGCCGGGGTCATCCGGTCGCGGTACCTGGTCGACGCCATCGCCTACAACCAGGTCCGCGGCCTGCCGTTCACCGCGGCCGAGCTGGAGGGTGTGCTCGAGGAAGTGGTGAAGAATGCCTGAGCAGCTGAAGCTCACGACCAAGGACTTCAAGTCCGATCAGGAGGTGCGTTGGTGCCCCGGCTGCGGGGACTACGCGATCCTGGCCGCGGTGCAGTCCTTCATGCCGGAGCTCAACATCCCGCGTGAGCGGATCGTGTTCGTCTCCGGCATCGGCTGCTCGTCGCGGTTCCCGTACTACATGAACACCTACGGCATGCACTCGATCCACGGCCGCGCGCCGGCGATCGCGTCCGGCCTGTCGGTGTCCCGCCCCGACCTGTCCGTCTGGGTCGTGACGGGCGACGGCGACGCGCTGTCGATCGGCGGCAACCACCTGATCCACGCCCTGCGTCGCAACGTCAACCTGAAGATCCTGCTGTTCAACAACAAGATCTACGGCCTGACCAAGGGGCAGTACTCGCCGACGTCAGAGATCGGCAAGATCACCAAGTCGACGCCGGCCGGCTCGGCCGACTCGCCGTTCAACCCGATCTCGCTGGCCCTCGGCGCGGAGGCGAGCTTCGTCGCCCGCACCATCGACTCCGACCGCAAGCACCTGCAGTCGGTCCTGCGGGCGGCCGCCGAGCACCGGGGCTCCGCGTTCGTCGAGATCTACCAGAACTGCAACATCTTCAACGACGGCGCCTTCGACGTGCTCAAGGAGCCGGCGACCCGCGACGACTTCATCATCCGGCTGGAGCACGGCCGGCCGATCACGTTCGGCAAGGACGGCGAGTGGGCGGTCACGCACCCGCCCGGCGGCTTCGGCCTGTCCGTCGTGCCGACCGCGTCGGTGAGCGAGGACGAGATCGTGGTGCACGACCAGACGGTCGCCGATCCGGCGTACGCCTTCGCCCTGTCCCGGCTGCCGGGGCTGGACCTGCGCAACACCCCGATCGGCGTGTTCCGGTCGCACGCGCGGCCGGCCTACGACGACATCGTCCGCGAGCAGCTCACCACGGCCAAGGCCAAGGCGAAGGGCGCTCCGGAGGAGGAGCTCGCCGCGCTGCTCAACAGCGGCGACACCTGGACGATTCTGTAACCGCGAGACTGCCGACGGAGGCCATCGCCGCTCACGCGGCGGTGGCCTCCAGCCATCTGGTCAGCGTGCGCACGCCCCAGCCGGTGGCGCCCTTGGTCAGCTCGCCGTCGTTCGCGTCCGACCAGGCTGTCGAGGACATGTCGAAGTGCGCCCAGCTGTCGCGCACCGAGCCGGTGAACTCGCGCAGGTAGAGCGCGGCGAGCAGCGAACCGGCCCCGATGTCGGTCGAGTTGACCAGGTCGGTCAGGTCGCCGTCGAGCTCGGCGGCGTAGTCGTCGCTCAGCGGCATGCGCCACACCGCCTCGCCGGAGGCGGCGGCCGCGGCGGCCAGGGCGCCCGCGAGGGCGTCGCTGTGGCTGTACATCGCGGCCGTCCGCTTGCCCAGCGCCACGCCCTGCGCGCCGGTCAGGGTGGCCAGGTCGATCATGACGTCGGGGCGCAGCCGGCGCACGGCGTAGGCCATCGCGTCGCCCAGCACCAACCGGCCCTCGGCGTCGGTGTTGAGGATCTCCGAGGTGAGCCCGCCGTAGTGGGTGACGACGTCGCCCGGGCGCATCGAGTCGCCGCCGAGCGCGTTCTCGGCCAGCGGGGCGAGCGCGGTGACCCGCACCGGCAGGCGCATCGCGGC